>NZ_BAABEP010000026.1:52538-94791 GCF_039540215.1 Streptomyces tremellae | reverse complement strand
TCTACGACCCACAGCCCGCCCCATCAGCTTGACGAAACCCATAGGGGCACCCCCCACGAGGTCTAGGAGTACGGATGTCGTTCAGACGCAAGCGCGGGCGCAGACGCCTGGCCGGCGGGCTGCTCGCGGTGCTCGCCACCGCGGCCGTCGCGTTCGCCGGGTCGCCCGCCGCATCGGCGCAGCCCGCCGGTGCCGACCACCCCGCCGCGGCGGCCCGGGCGCGGCAGGCGGCGCCGAAGGCGGCGGCAGCCCCGTCCGCCGTGCCCGCCGCGCCCGCCGGGTTCACCACCACCTGGAGCGACGACTTCAACGGTCCCGCCAACACCGGCCTCGACACCGGTACCTGGCGGTACGACACCGGCGAGGGCTGGACCTTCGGCACCGGTGAGATCGAGACCATGACCGACAGCACCGCCAACGTCTACCAGGACGGCAACGGCCACCTGGTGCTCAAGGCCCTGCACTCGGGCACCGACCCCAACTCCGGCTGGACCTCGGGCCGGGTCGAGACGCAGGCCGACGGGTTCGGCGCGCAGCCCGGCGGGGTCGTGCGGATGCAGGCGTCCATCCAGCAGCCGGACGTCACGGCCGCGAGCGGCGCGGGCTACTGGCCCGCGTTCTGGATGCTCGGCTCGCCCCTGCGGATCGGCGTGCCGTGGCCGGGATCCGGCGAGGTCGACATCCTGGAGGACGTCAACGGCCGCAGCTCCGTCTTCGGCACGCTGCACTGCGGGGTGAGCCCCGGCGGGCCCTGCAACGAGAGCAGCGGCGTGGGCAGCGGCGAACACGCCTGCGCGGGCTGCCAGACCGGATACCACACGTACGCGGTCGAGGTGGACCGCTCGACCTCGCCCGAGCAGATCCGCTGGTACCTGGACGGGCAGAACTACTTCACCCTGCGCTCCGACCAGGTCGACGCCACCGCCTGGGCCAACGCCGTCGACCACTCGTACTACATCATCTTCGACCTCGCCATGGGCGGCGGCTTCCCCGCGGCCTTCGGCGGCGGTCCGAACGCGAACACGGTCTCCGGCGGCTCGATGAACATCGACTACGTCGCCGTCTACAACAAGGCGCCGGCCGGCCACGCCGACCTGGGCCAGAACATCGCCCAGTCCAAGCCGACCACCGCGTCCTCCACGGAGAGCGGGGAGTTCCCGGCCTCCAACGCCACGGACGGCGACATCACCACCCGATGGTCGAGCGGCTTCTCCGACCCCCAGTGGCTCCAGGTCGACCTCGGGAAGTCGTACGACCTCACGCACGCCACGCTGACCTGGGAGGCCTCCGCGGCCTCCGCCTACCAGTTGCAGACGTCCGACGACGGGACCAACTGGAGAACCATCTACACCAACAACAACAGTCCACAGGACATCCAGGACACCGCGCTCTCCGGATCCGGCAGATACGTGCGCGTCTACGCCACCTCCAGAGCCTCTCAATGGGGCGACTCCCTTTACGAGTTGGCGCTGTACGGCACACCGTCCGACGGGACCGGCACCACCCCGCCGGGCAACGGCACCCTCCTGTCGCAGGGCAGGACGGCGACCGCCTCCTCGGCCGAGAACGACAGCTTCGCCGCGGCCAACGCCGTCGACGGCGACCCGGGCACCCGCTGGTCGAGCGGCTTCTTTGACCCGCAGTGGCTCCAGGTCGACCTGGGCTCCACCCGCACCCTCAGCAAGGTCGCGCTGAACTGGGAGGCGGCGTACGCCACGGCGTACCAAATCCAGACGTCCACCAACGGCACCTCCTGGACGACCGTCTACTCCACCACCAACAGCACGGGCGGCGACCAGACCGTCCCGATCACCGGCTCGGGCCGCTATGTGCGGGTCAACTGCACGGCACGCTCCACCCAGTACGGCGACTCCCTCTGGGAGTTCCAGGTCTACGGGACCTGAGCCCGCAGGCGCGGCACGGCGGCCGGACACAGCCCGCCGTGCCACCCGGGCGCCCGCGGGGACGGCCCCCCGTGGGCGCCTTCCGGCGGGGCGGGCGCCAAAACCGCTTCAAGCAGCGTCAAGCTTTGTCCTCGTCTCACCCCCGCCCGTGTCGCCGCCGTTGACATGCCTAGGACCAGGTCTTAGCGTCCGCGAATGCTGAATACGGTGTGGCAGCAAGCGCGCGGTCTGAACGGGGACCAGCGCAACGCGTTCATCGCCGCCTATCTGGGCTGGACCATGGACGCCTTCGACTACTTCCTCGTCGTACTCGTCTACAGCGAGATCGCGGACGACTTCCACGTCTCGCTCACCGACATGGCGTTCCTGACGACGGTCACGCTGATCATGCGGCCGGTCGGCGCGTTCGTTTTCGGCCTGTGGGCGGACAAGCGCGGCAGACGCACCCCCCTCATGGTCGACGTGCTCTTCTACTCCGTCGTCGGCTTCGCCTGCGCCTTCGCGCCCAACTACGCGGTCCTGCTGGTCCTCCGGCTGCTGTACGGCATCGGGATGGGCGGCGAGTGGGGCCTGGGCGCGGCGCTCGCGCTGGAGAAGATCCCCGCGGAGAAGCGCGGCTTCTGGTCCGGCATGCTCCAGGGCGGCTACTCCTTCGGCTATCTGCTCGCGGCCCTCGCCTTCCTCTTCATCGAGCCGGCCTTCGGGTGGCGCGGGCTGTTCGCGTTCAGCCTGATCCCTGCGCTGGTGGCGCTGTTCGTGCGGAGCCGGGTCGGGGAGAGTGAGGCGTGGCAGGAGTCGGTGAAGGCGAACACCACGCCCGCCCGCAAGATCTTCCGGAATCCGGTCGTCCTGAAGCGCTTCGTCTATCTGGTGCTGCTGATGACGGCGTTCAACCTGATGTCGCACGGCACCCAGGACGTGTACCCGACCTTCGTCAAGAAGGGCCTCGGGATGACGCCGACCACCGCCATCTGGATCGCGATCGTCTACAACATCGGCGCGATGATCGGCGGGCCGCTGCTCGGCGCCTACTCCGAGCGGCTCGGCCGGCGCCGGATGATCGTGATCGCGGGCATCGTGGCGCTGCCGATCGTGCCGTTCTTCGCCCTGTCGCGGACCGCGGGGCTGCTCGCGCTGAGCTCGTTCCTGATGCAGCTGTGCGTGCAGGGGGCGTGGGGCGTCATCCCCGCGCACCTCAACGAGCTGAGCCCGGACGCGATCCGCGGCTTCTACCCGGGTGTGACGTACCAGTTGGGCAACTGCATCGCGGCGCTGAACCTGCCGCTGCAGGAGTCGCTCGCCGGGCACTACAGCTACCAGACGGCGCTGATCGTGACGGTCGCGCCGACGCTGGTGCTGATGATCGTGCTGACCCTGCTGGGCAAGGAGGCGCGCGGGCGGCGCTTCGGCGCCGGCGAACCGCCGGACGCCGCACCGGCCGCGCGCTCCGCGCCTCCCGCGACGGGTGGCGCTCCGGCGGCGACCTGACGGCAGCTCACCACCCGCTCGAAGCCGACCGGGACCGTGGGGCAGGGGACCGTAAGGCAGAGGGGGCCGTGGGGCAGGGGCGCACGCCTCTTCCCCACGGCCCTCCGCGATGCCACCATGATCGAGCCATCAGGCGAGACGATGTTCACGCTGGTGAGCGTGGAGGTGGGGCGCGTCCTCGTGCACTACACCCAGAACCTTTCCCTCGCGTCGGTCGGCTGGTCCGCGCCGATCGCGGCGGTCCCCCTCCTGACGGTCCTCGTCCTCCTCGGTGTCTTCCGCCTCAAGGCCCAGTGGGCCGGGCTCGCCGCGCTCGGCGTCTCGCTCGCCGTCGCACTGTTCGCCTACGGCATGCCGGCCGGCCTGACCTTCGACGCGGCGGGCCACGGCGCGGCCAACAGCGTGCTGACGGTCCTGTGGATCACCTTCGGCTGAACGCGGGTGACTTCGGCGCCATGACCGGGCGCCAGGCGCCCGTGCTCGCTTTCCTCGTCCCGTTCCTGCTCGTCGCCGTCGCCGACGGCCCCCGCGCGCTCCGGCAGGTCTGGCCCGCGGCGCTGGCCGCGGGCGCCACCTTCTGCGGCACACAGTTCGCGCCGGCGAACTACTGGGACTACAAGCTCTGCGGCATCTTCGCCGCGCTGGTCTCCGCGGGGGCCGTCGTCGCGCTCCACCGCGTCTGGCAGCCCGCGGACGGCGACCGCGCCCCCGTTTCCGGCACCCCGCCGGTGATCGCGGGCGGCGCGGTGGACCACGACCCCGTCGCCGAGCGGCGCGCGGTCCGCCCGCAGGGCGACGGCGGGCGGCGCGGTGGGCGCCGAAGGCACCCTGTTCCGCCGGGTGTTCGGCTGGAGCGCCGCGATGACGGCACTGCTCTGCCTGCTCGTCTACCTCCAGTCCACCAGCGTCCTCGACTGGATGGTGGTCGACGGCTGACACCCGGCCCCGCCGCCCCTGTTCCACGTGAAACATCGCCGCCCGGCGCCCCGGTGTGCCGCCGACCGGGTGGCGGGGGTGGGGGCCGGCAGGATTGTGGGAGCAACGGGGTCCGCGGGTGGGTTGGGCGGGCATGGCTACTTTGGGACTCATCGGCAGTGGGCACATCGGCGGCACGCTCGCGCGGCTCGCGGTGGGCGGCGGCCTCGATGTCGTGATCAGCAACTCCAGGGGGCCCGAGACCCTGGCCGGCCTGGCGGCGGAGCTCGGGCCGCGGGCGCGGGCGGCGACCCAGGCGGAGGCCGCCGCCGCGGGCGACTGGGTGGTGGTGACCGTGCCGCTCAAGGCGTACACGCAATTGCCGCGCGAGGCGCTCGCCGGGCGGACGGTGCTCGACACCACCAACTACTACCCGGAGCGCGACGGGCACATCGAGGCCCTGGACAACGGCTCCACCACCAGCAGCGAGCTGCTGCAGGACTTCCTCGGCGAGTCGACACACGTCGTCAAGGCGTTCAACAACATCTTCTTCAAGCACCTCGGGACGCTGGCCAGGCCCGCGGGCGCGCAGGACCGCACGGCGCTGCCCATCGCGGGCGACGACGCGGAGGCCAAGCGCCGGGCCACGGAGCTGCTCGACCGCCTCGGCTACGACGCGGTGGACGCGGGGGCACTGGCCGAGGGCAGGCGCTTCCAGCCGGGCACGCCCGCCTACGGGCCGCCGTACGCGAAGGACCCCTCGCGGCCCTTCAACGAGCAGGAGGCCGGCCCCGCGTCGGCCGCCGAGATCCGCGCGTACCTCGCGAAGTCCTGACGGGCCTGCGCGAGGGCTCGGTGGCGTGAGGGTGTGCGCACCCCGCACGGCCGGACCCTCGCACGCCCCCGCCTGCTCCCGCACGACCCGCGTACCCCCGCGCGGGACCCGTGTGCGGGCGGGCGCGGCGCCCGGTCAGCGCGCGCCGGGAGCGGCGGGGGTCATGCCGCGCCGAGTCGGGCGGCTGCCGTGCCGGGACCTGTGAGGGTCGGCGGCAGCCAGCGCGGCTCCGGCCGGTCCTCGATCAGGTCGGCCTCCCGGTAGCGGTGGCAGCCCTCGTGCCAGACGAGGATGCCGGAGAGCCAGTTCTCCAGCTCCCGCACATAGCCGCCGAGCGCGTCGCGCGCCTCGCCGTCCAGCGCGAAGTCCTCGCACACCACGGGCAGTTCGTGCGCCACGATGTGCTGGAACTGCCGCATCCTGCCGTGCATCAGGTCGACCACGATCCGCAGCGCGGTCGGATAGTCGCAGGCGAAGAAGTTCTGCACGACGAGGATCCCGTTGTGCACCTCGCCCTCGTACTGGATCTCCTTCTGGTACGAGAACACGTCGTTGAGCAGGCACGCGTAGTCCTGCGCCGCGTTCTGGAGGGCCTGCACCGGGCCGCTGTCCAGCACCTCCTGCGGGACCGTGTCGCCGAGGCCGATCCTGCACAGGCTCATCGTCAGGTCGGAACCGAACGTCCTGCGCCGCATCTCGATGTAGTCGACCGGGTCGGGGACGCGGTTCTGCGCCTGGTTGGCCAGCTCCCACAGCCAGCTGTCGACCATGTCGTCGACGGCCTTGCGGAAGGCGCGCCTGCTGCGGTCGGCCATCGGCCCGGCCGTACGCGTCCACAGGTCGGCGAGGCCGCGCTCCAGCGCGTTCGCCGGGGGCGGCACCGGCGCCATGTCGAGCGGCATGAAAAGCCGCAGCCGCTCGTTGCAGGCCTTCGCGCCCGCGAGGTCGCGGGTCGTGCCGTACACCACCGGGTAGTAGTCGTCGCCGTACGTGCCCCACGCGAGCCACGCGGAGGTGAGGTCGAGGCCCTCGGGGGTGGCGTCCGGGTGGATGCCCGCCGCGCACAGCGGCAGGTCGATGCGGCGCAGCCGCCGCTCGTCCCAGACGCCGGAGTGGGGGACGCCCGGCTGCGGCGTGAGGATGCCCATGCGGTGCGCCCACTCCACGACGTGCTCGCGGGCCGTGTCGAGGTGGGGGCTGAGGCCGGGCTCGAACGGCATGCCGAGGTCGGGCACGACCGAGGGTCCCGTCTCCTGGAACGGCACATGGGCGTGGCTGCGCAGCCGGGCCGCGCCGCCCGCAGTCAGCGACTTCAGGAAGGCGGAGGCGGCCGTGCCGAGCCCCGCGGGCGTCATCGCGAACCGGGCCCCGTAGAGCCCGGCGAGGCCCCCGCCCGGCAGCGGCGGCGGGGCGTCCTGCGGGCCGCCGCCGTTCATGTAGCGGCTGGAGCGCATGTGCCACTCGTGGCCGCCCGACTGCCAGTCCTGGAGGCCCTTGACGTACGCGAGGGTGTCGGCGATCCCCTTCGGGGTGGTGCCCTTCTCGGCGAACAGCGGCGCGAGTTCGGTCAGCGCGGTGTTGTCGAACTGCTGGAGCCTCGACGTCAGCAGGTCGTTGACCGCGTCCGCCGCCTCCTGCGTCGTGCAGCCGAGGAAGGTCTCAAGGACCAGCACGCCGTTGCTCAGCTCGCCCTCCTCCTCGACCTCGCGCTGGTAGGAGAAGAGGTCGTTGCGCAGGTGGACCGCGTCCGAGAAGGTGTCGCGCAGCACCAGCAGGGGGCGGGTGTCCGCGAGCTCCGCGGGGACCTCGGCGGCGACCGCGTACTCCACGAGGCCGGCGGACCAGGGGGCGCCGCCGACCTTGCGGCGCATCTCGATGTACTCGACCGGGTTGGCGATCCGGTCGGCGTCGATGTTGGACAGCTCCCACAGGGACTCGTTGAGGAGGTTCTCCGTGCTGGTCGCGAACCTGCGCCGCCACTCCCGCGACATGCCGGGGACCGTACGGGCCCACAGGTCGGCGAGGCCCGCCTCGACGGGGTTGGTCGGCTCGGGGAACCCGTCGGCCAGGTCCATCGGCATGAAGGCGGGCAGCCGGTCCAGATACGCCTTGCCGCCCTCCCGGTCCCGGTCGCGCTTGAACGCCTCAAGGAAGTGGTCGTCGAAGAAGAAGACCCACACGTACCAGTCGGTGACCAGACAGAGCGCGGGACCGTCGCAGTCGGGGTGGGTGTACGAGCACAGCAGGCCGTAGTCGTGGGCCTCCAGGTCGCGCTCCTCCCAGATGCCGGAGCCCTCCAGCATCCCCATCTCCCTGGCCCAGTGTCTGGTGTGCTCCCTCGCCTCCTCCAGGTGCGGATTGAGCCGGGCCGGATACGGCATGTAGAAATCCGGCAGTTCAAAGGGCTGTGTCACGGGTGCGCGGCCTTTCCCGATGTTGCTCGGCGGTTCTCGAAAGGGATCGTGCTGCGCCGGAAAGGGCTGGTCGGACGCGGTGCGGGAACGCCTGGACAGCAGAAAACCGCCCCCCTTCGCCGTGCCCCCCGGTCGGCTCAGCATTACCCCGCGCGGCCGTCCGCCATCCGTGGCCCGGAACAGTCATATCAGCACATCGAACCTGTGGATTATTTTCTGCGAGCGGCGCCGGAACGGGTGACGATGGCGTGCATGAGCGACACCAGGCGCACCCTCCGGATCGCACAGCACCCGCAGGCGGACGAGCTGCTGGCCCGCAGCCCGCTCGCCGCACTCGTCGGCATGCTGCTCGACCAGCGCATCCCCATGGAGTGGGCCTTCACCGGCCCGTACACGCTGGCCTCGCGGATGGGCACGGACGACCTCGACGCCCGGGAGATCGCCGCGTACGCCCCTGAGGCGTTCACCGCCCTCTTCACCGAGAAGCCGGCGGTGCACCGCTATCCCGCGTCGATGGCGCGGCGCGTGCAGCGGCTGTGCCAGTACCTGGTGGAGACGTACGACGGGGACGCGGCGGCTGTGTGGGAGGGCGCGTCGTCGGGCGCGGACGCGCTGCGCCGGCTGAACGCGCTGCCCGGGTTCGGCAGGCAGAAGGCGCAGATCTTCCTCGCTCTGCTCGGCAAGCGGCTCGGGGTGCGGCCGCCGGGCTGGCGGGAGGCCGCGGGCCCCTACGGGGACGAGGGGGCGTACCGCTCGGCGGCCGACATCACCGGCCCCGAGTCGCTGGCGAGGGTGCGCGCCTTCAAGCAGGAGGCGAAGCGCGCGGCGAAGACGGCGCCACCCGGGAAGGAGCCGGCACCGCAGAAGGAGCCGGCCCCGGAGAAGGAGGTGCCGTGACGGCGGCACGGCGCGCCAGGTCCGTCGCGCTGTATCTGAACTTCGACATGATCGCCTCGCCCAACCACGCGGAGCTGGTCCACGACGGCGACGGCTCGGAGTCCGGCGGCCCCGGCGCGGTCCCGGCCGGCTCCGCACAGCTGGAGAAGGGGATCGCGGACTACCTCGACGGCCGGCATCTGCCGCACGGGGCGGCGGAGTTCGACGGCCGCTCCGACCACGTGCCGTTCCTCGCCGCCGGCATACCCGCGGGCGGCGCCTTCACCGGCGCGGAGGGGATCAAGACCCGCGCGGAGGCCGAGGAACACGGCGGGCGTGCGGGCGCCGCGTACGACCCCTGCTACCACCGCGCGTGCGACGGTCTCTCCCACCTCGACCGGGCCGCGCTCGACACCAACGTCGACGTGATCGCGCACGCCGTCGGCACCTACGCGCACGACCTGCGCGGGGTGGCGTGACGCGCGGGGTGGCGAGAAGCACGACGGCGCGGGCGCCGCGGGGGCGTACCGCCCCGGAGCGTCCGATGCCCTGACCCGCCACTGAGTCCCCGGCGCCGGACCCCCGGCACTGCGCCCCGGCGCCGGCGGTCGGTACCCGGAGTGGCCGGCAGTTCACCGGAAGGAACAGTTCCGCTCATTTCCCCTCCCCCTTGGGCAGGAATTGCCGCCTTTGCCCCCCACCGCGCGGGCTGCGCCCGACAGGGCACGCCCGGTAGGCTTTCCGTGTGATCTTCAAGCGCATCGGAAACGGGCGGCCGTACCCCGCTCACGGCCGGGAGTCGGTCCGGCAGTGGGCGGACGTCGCGCCGCGCCCGGTCCGCCTCGACCAGCTCGTGACCACCAAGGGACAGCTGGACCTGGAGACGCTGCTCGCCGAGGACTCGACCTTCTACGGCGACCTGTTCGCCCATGTCGTGAAGTGGCAGGGCGACCTCTACCTGGAGGACGGGCTGCACCGGGCGGTGCGCGCCGCGCTCCAGCAGCGCCAGGTCCTGCACGCCCGCGTCCTGGAGCTCGAAACGGGCTGACCGGGCGGCCCCCCGGCACGCCCGCTGGGCCTTTCGGGGCGATTCGCTGCGCCGCCCGCGCGATCCGCTGATCGTTTAGTAGGAATCACTCGGGGCGCGCACTACGCTGCGCTCATGAGCATGCTCACTCCCCCTGGGCTCGGCGGGAAGTACCGCATCACGGGCGACAAGTACCCCCGCATGCGCCGTCCCCGCCGCCGTGGCAGGACGGCCCTCATCGCGGTGCTCGCCGTGGTCGCCCTCGGGCTCGTCGGCTGGGGGACCCAGCAGCTCATCCATGTCTTCTCCGGCGACGCCGACAAGGCGGTCGCCTCGGGCAGGCCCGCCTGCAAGCCGTCCGCCGCGCCTGCGGCGCTGCCGAAGCCGGGACAGATCACCGTCAACGTCTACAACGCGACGCCACGCACCGGGCTCGCCCAGCAGACCGCGGACGAGCTGAAGAAGCGCGGCTTCCGGGTCGGCAAGGTGGGCAACGCGTCGGCGCAGTACGACAAGAAGGTGCCGGGCACCGGCGTCCTGCTCGGCGGGTCCGCCGCGCCCCACGGCACGCTCAGCGTCCTCGGCACACAGCTCAAGGGCGCCAGGACCACCACCGACGGGCGCACCGGCAAGGACGTCGACCTGATCATCGGGACCGGTTTCCACGCGCTGACGGTGCAGAAGACCGCGGACACCGAACTGGCCTCGCTCGCCAAGCCCGCGGCACGGCCCGGCTGCGCCGAGGGCAGCGGGAAGCCCGCGGCGAAGGCGGGCGCGGAGTCGGCCGCCCACCACTGAACCGCCCGCCGCTGAACCGCCCGCCATGAGCCTCACGGCCCCGGTGGCACGGAATGCCGGAGCCCGGGGGGCTCCGGGGGCTCAGCCCGAGGTGCCGTACAGCCGGTCGCCCGCGTCGCCGAGGCCGGGCACGATGTAGCCGTTCTCGTTGAGCCGCTCGTCCACCGCGGCGGCGACGACCGTCACCGGCGCACCCGCCAGTTCGCGTTCCATCGTCTCCACGCCCTCGGGCGCGGCCAGCAGCACCACCGCGGTGACGTCGTCCGCGCCGCGCCCGATCAGCTCGCGGATCGCCGCGACCAGCGTGCCGCCGGTCGCGAGCATCGGGTCGACGACGTACACCTGCCGGCCCGAGAGGTCGGCGGGCAGCCGGTTCGCGTAGGTGGACGCCGTGAGGGTCTCCTCGTCACGGACCATCCCGATGAAGCCGACCTCGGCGCTCGGCAGCAGCCGGATCATCCCGTCGAGCATGCCCACGCCCGCCCGCAGGATCGGCACGACGAGGGGCCGCGGGTACGACAGCTTCACGCCGGTCGTCGTCGTGACCGGCGTGTCGATGTCGACCTGCTCGGTCCGCACGTCCCGCGTGGCCTCGTACGCGAGCAGGGTGACCAGCTCGTCCGCGAGGCGCCTGAAGGTGGCCGAGTCGGTGCGCCGGTCGCGCAGTGTGGTGAGTTTGTGCGCCACCAGCGGGTGGTCGACGACGTGAATCCGCATGCCGAAGAGGGTAACCGGAGGCCAAGGCGCTACGCGCAGCAGCGACCGCCCGCACCGTCCGACCTGCGGCGGGAAGGAGAGGGGCGGGGCAGGGCCGCGGCTCTGGCGCGGGCATTGCACGCGGGAGGTGCACCGATGGCGGAGGAACGGGACGAGGGCGCGGGCGGCGCGGACGACGCGGACAGGCGCCGCAGGCGCGCCCAGTTCCTGCGCGAGCTGGCCGAGGCCAAGGCGCTGCGGGAGCGCGTACGGCCCCAGCACGCGCGGGTCGCGCGGCTCAGGCGCCAGCTGCGGATGCGCTCGTTCCGGTGGTGACCTCGGGCCTTGCTTCCGCGCGTTCCCCGCGGCGGCGCGCCGGGACGGCCGCCGTGGGGTGGCCCGCGCGGGGGTGGCGCGAGCACGGCGAATAAAATGTGCGCACGACGCAACGGCGGAAGACCTCTCGCGAAGCGCCAGTTTCTGCCACGATTCCGAGTGGACGGGGCACAGCGCAGCGCACCGCCCGATCGTCACACCTCTGACCAGTGGGAGAGTCACGGTGTACTTCGCCGCACTGCTCGCGCGCACCGAAGACGGGTGGGAAGCGAGCGACACAGACCTCGACGACGTGGAAACCCTCGCGGACCTGACCGACCTGGCCCGCGAGGCGTCGGTGGACGAGGACACGGTCCTCGTCTTCATCGAGCAGGAGGACGCCTGGTTCGGCATCGTGCGGGTGGACGGCGAGGACGACCCCCGCATCTATGTCTCGGACGCGGCGGCCGCCACGCGCTCCTCGTACGGGGAGATCCTCGTCGACGAACTCACCGGCGGCGACGAGGACGACGCCGCCGATCTCGACACGCTGGACCTCGACGGGACCGAGGACGGCGAGGACGACCTCGAAGACGACACGGACGACACGGAGGAACCGGGCGCGGCCGCCGGCCGCGGCGACCATCCGGCGGGCCCGCTCGGCGACCGGCAGATCCTGGGCGACTTCGGCTTCTCCGAGCGCGAGCTGCTCGCCGTGGAGACCGACGCGATGGCGGAGATCGCCGACGCGCTCGGCGCCTCCGAGGTGCTGGAGGCCGTGCGCTAGTGGCGGCGGGCGGACCGGACGGCCGGGGCGTACCGGCCGATCCGGTGCGCGGCCCGTGGCACGAGTGGATGCGCCGGGCCCTGGCCGAGGCGGAGCGGACGGCAGCCGCGGGCGACGTGCCCGTGGGCGCCCTCGTCCTGTCCCCCACCGGGACGCTGCTCGGCGCCGGCCACAACGAACGCGAGGCGACCGGCGACCCGACCGCCCACGCGGAGGTACTCGCGCTGCGCGCCGCCGCCGCGCGCCTCGGCGAGTGGCGGCTGACGGGCTGCACGCTCGTCGTCACCCTGGAGCCCTGCACGATGTGCGCGGGCGCCCTGGTGCAGGCCCGGGTCGACCGGGTGGTCTACGGCGCCAGGGACGAGAAGGCGGGGGCCGCGGGTTCGCTGTGGGACGTCGTGCGCGACCGGCGCCTCAACCACCGGCCCGAGGTGATCGGCGGAGTCCTCGCCGACGCGTGCGCGGCCCGGCTCCGCTCCTTCTTCGCGGCGCGCCGCGCCCCCGGGACCCCGGGCCCGGACACGGATTTCTGAACTGGGCCGCCCGTGGGCTAGGATCTCTCCCGGTAGCGTGTCCGAGCGGCCGAAGGAGCTCGCCTCGAAAGCGAGTGTGGGGAAACTCACCGAGGGTTCAAATCCCTCCGCTACCGCTCTCACACCCTCCTGATCGGCGGAAACGCGATCAGGAGGGTTTTTTGTGTGCCCGCGCGTGGCGTGGCTTGCCGCCGTACGGGCACCGCCGCGGGGCGGACGCGGGCAGAAGGCAGCCCGCCAGCCCGCCAGCGCGACGACGCCACGGGCGGAGCATCCGCCGTCCACGAGGCACATCGCCTCCGACCAGCTGACGGGCCGGGCCGCTCTTCGGCAAGGAGGCGTACGGGACTGCTGCCCGGCGGGTTCTCCGTGGAGGGCTGGTTCGGTCTTGAGTGGATCAGGCCGGCGGTCGCCCTGCCACCGTGGGCGCCGCTGCGGTGCGGGAGCAGGGCGAGGCGGCACCGGTTCCACCCGCTGGGGGCCGTCTCGCGGGTGCTGCCCGTGAGGGGGGTGACGCCCGCACGGAAGCGTCGTACACGCTCCGCTGGAAACATCGCTAGCGTAGCTGTATCGTTGTTTACGTGGACGCGAAAACGAAGATTCTGGAGGCGGCGGCCTCGCTGCTCGCCGAGTCTCCGACCGGCGACGTCTCCACCCGCACCGTGTGCGAGGCGGCCGGGGTCGGGCTGCCGACGCTCTACCGGCACTTCGGCGACAAGGACGCCCTGCTCGCCGCGGTCGTCGACTTCGGTTTCGAGCAGTACCTCGACTCCAAGCGGGCCGCGGTGCCCTCGGCCGACCCGGTGCGGGACGTGCGGGACGGCTGGGACGCCCATGTCGCCTTCGCTCTCTCGCACCCGAACCACTACAAGCTCATGTACTCCCCGCTGCTCAGCAGCAGGCCGGCCGCCGCCGAGGAGGCGCACCGGATGCTGACGGCCGTGGTCGAGCGCGTCGCCGCGGCCGGGCTGCTGAGCGTGCCGGTGCCCCTCGCCGCGCAGATGATCATGTCCGCCAACGCGGGCGTGGCCCTCTCCCTGCTCTACCGGCCGGACATCAACAGCGACCCCGCCTTCTCAGCACGGGTGCGCGACGCCGTGGTCGCCGCGGTCACCGCGCCCGCAGGACCCGGGGCCCCGCGGCGCGCGCCCGAGGAGGCACCCGCCACCTCCATCGCACTCGCCGCGCAGCTGCGCGCGGCACCGCCTGCCGTCCTCACGGCCGCCGAGACGTCACTGCTCCAGGAGTGGCTGGCCCGGCTCGGCCGGAGCGGGGCGGCCGGCCCCGCACAGGACACCACCACACAGAACACCCCCGCACTCGAAGGGAACGATCCGTCATGACCAGCACCACCAGCCCCCGTGTCGCCCTCGTCACCGGCGGCTCCGGCGGCATCGGCCGGGCCACAGCCGAGCGGCTGGCCCGCGACGGCTTCGCCGTCGGCGTCCACTACGCGGGCAACAGGGCGCGGGCGGAAGAAGTCGTCGAGAAGATCGCGGCGGACGGCGGGCGCGCGCTCGCCGTCGGCGGCGACGTCGCGGACGAGGCCGCGATGCGGGCCGCCTTCGACGCCGTGGAGGAGGCGTTCGGCGGCATCGACGTGGTCGTCAACACGGCGGGGATCATGGTCCTCTCCCCGGTCGCTGAGATGGACCTGGACGACCTCGACCGGATGCACCGCACCAACATCCGCGGCACGTTCGTCGTCTCCCAGCAGGCCGCGCGCCGGGTACGCACCGGCGGCGCGATCATCAACTTCTCGACCTCCGTCACCCGGACGAAGTTCCCGACCTACGCTGGGTACGTCGCGAGCAAGGCGGCCGTCGAGAGCATGTCCCTCGTCCTCGCCCGCGAGCTGCGCGGCAGGGACATCACCGTCAACGCCGTCGCCCCCGGGCCGACCGCCACCCCGCTGTTCCTCGACGGCAAGGACCAGCAGACGATCGACAACCTGGCCAACGCCGTCCCGCTGGAGCGGCTCGGCAGGCCCGAGGACATCGCCGAGACGGTCGCCTTCCTCGCCGGGCCGGCCCGCTGGGTCAACGGCCAGGTGCTGTTCACCAACGGGGGCCTGGCCTGAACCCCGGCGACCCCCGACCCCCGACAACGGTGGCGCGCCGCGCGCCGCGCGCGAGGCCAACGCCCCGGGCGCGGCGGGGCGGCTCAGGCCGTCGAGCCCGCGGGGACGGTGTGCCCCGCGGGCCCGTGAGGGTCAGCCGCCGGTGCCCGGCTGGAACGTGCCGACGACCGTCGCGGCCGCCGAGGGCGGGTTGGCGCTCACCGGACCGCCCGACCAGGCAACTTTCAGGGACGCCTTCTCGTCGGGCGGGGTGATCTCGACGGTCGCCGGGGTGACCTTCGCGCCGCCGACCATGTCCGGGTTGGGGAAGCGCAGCGTCGCCCAGGCGCTGCTGCCCGGGGCGAGCGAGACGGCCTGCTTCTGGCTGCCGCCCTCGCGCCGCGGGTCCGAGGAGACCTGCTTGCCCGAGCCGTCGACGAACGCGAAGCCGGGGAAGCCGTAGACCGTGCAGGTGCGGCCCGAGGTGTTGGTGAGCACCAGCGCGAAGTTCTCCTGGCCCGCGCCCGGGTCGTTGCCGCCGACCGACGCCTTCAGGTCCGACGTGTGGCAGCGGCTGCTGCCCGCCGGGGTGGCGTTCGAGGTGCCGCCCTTGTCGGTGGACTGCCCGCCGGACGGCTTCGACGCCTGGCCGCTCGGCGCGCTGGACTGCTGCTGTACGGAACCGGGGGACGAGGCGCCGCCGCTCGGCGCGGTGGAGCCGTCCGCGGACCGCGAGGGGCTGGCACCGTCCGTCGCGGGGCCCGCCGTGCCCGCCACCTTCTGCGGCGACGCGGGGTCCCCGCTGCCGCAGCCCGCGAGGACCGCACCGGACGCCACCAGTGCCAGCGCGCCCACGGCCAGGCGGGCGCGCGGGGAACGGGTGCCCCGCGCGCCGGTACGTACCTGCCTCAGGTTCTTCGCCATGTCCTGCCACCCGTCCGTCACGAGAACTGTCGGTTTCTGTCTACACCACATGCGATGCGGGCCCCGGCGGAAAAGTTCACGGGCCTCCCCGGACGGCCGGAACGCGGCTCGGCGGACGGTCGGCGCGCGGCCCGGAGAACGGTCGGGGCCCGGCCTGGGACGGCCGGCGCCCGGCCTAGAGGCTCGTGTCCGTGTAGCGGTCCGTCGTACTGCTCCAGCGCCGTACGCCCTCGACGAGGGTGCGGGTCTCGCGCACGTACCAGGCGGCCTCGGGGTGGCGGGCCGCGAGGGACGCGCGGAGGATGTCGCTCCGTACGCCGAGGCGGTCGACCTCGGCGCGGACGGCCTCGATGGCCGCTGCCCTGCTCAGGCGCTGTTCACGCCCCAGGATGACGATCATGTTGAACGGCGAGGCGTGCCGTTCCTCGCGATCGAGCGAGTACAGGTCGTTGATGAGCGTCGCGGTGTCGGCGACGTGCGCGCGCAGCAGCCGCATCTCGCGCTCCGCGTGCAGCGCCTCGTCGAGCGCCTCGCCCCGCACCCGCTCCAGCATGTTCATGAAGGGGTACAGGCAGCTGGCGTGGCGGCGCAGGTGGACGGCCTGACGCACCGTCGGCAGGGTCGCCGCCGCGCGGTACTGGGCCTCGGTGACGAAGGTCGTCAGGCACCGCGCCCAGTCGCGCCCTGCCCTGCGGGCCCATGCCCCCGGCATGCCCGCGCGCTGCCGCCGCCACAGGTCCTGCCAGGCGGACAGCAGGCAGGCGGGGGCGCCGGGCGCCGGGGCCTCGGGGGCCCGGTCCTGCGCCGCACCGCGCTCCGGGTACGGCCGCTCCAGATACCGCCCGGGGTGCCGGTCCCTGCCGCGGTTGCCCGGGCGGTCGCGCTCGCGGTCCGCGGTCGGGGGCCGGTCGCGCGCCCTGCCGCGGTCGGCGTCGCCGCCCGGGTAGGGCCCGGGCCGCCGGTCCTGCTCAGCGCCGGCCGGGTACGGGTACGGGCCCTGGCGCCCGGCCGCCCGCGGGCCCTGGTCGTCGTCGCGTTCCTCCAGGGTGTCGAGGAGCCCCCGCACCAGGTCGCGGCTGCCGGGCAGGTCGCGGCCCGCCGGGCCGTCGAAGTGGTCGTCGAGGATGGTGAACCAGCCGAGGGTGTCCACCAGCAGGCCCCGCGCCTCGCCCTCGACCCGGGGGTAGGCGTGGGCGATCAGGTCGGGCAGCGCGTACGCCTCGTAGCGGGCGAGCGCGCGCTGCGGCAGGAGGCCCTGGCGCAGCAGCCAGGCGGCATGGGCCTCCGTCACCGGGCGCCCGACCGCTCCGGCCATCATCATCGGTTTTCCTCCGGGTCGGTGCGCGGGGCGAACCCGACCGTGAGGCCCTGCGCCTGGACGGTCGTCCAGACGACCTCCTTGGCCGCCGAGTCCTGCACGGGCACGAGGCGGTAGGTCCGCAGCAGCGTCGCGGCGACCACCCCGATCTCGGCCCAGGCGAGGTCTTCGCCGACGCACTTGTGCTTGCCCGCGCCGAACGGCATGGCGGCCCGCCGCGCCGCCCCGCAGGACCGCGCGTCGGCGCTCCAGCGGTCCGGGTCGAAGGTGTGCGGGTCGGGGAAGAACTCGGAGTGGCGGTGGAGTGCGGTCAGGCTGAAGAGGAGCTCGCTGCCCGCCGGGATCCGGTACGCGCCGAGCGTCAGGTCCCTGGCCGCGGTGCGCATCAGGAAGGCGTTCGGAGTGTGCAGCCGCAGCAGCTCCCGCAGGGTGTCTCGGGTGTACGGGAGGTGCTCGAAGGTCTCGGGCGTGAGCACGTCGTCCGCGGCGCCCGCCGGGTCGCCGAGGTGTCCGTCGAGCTCCGCGACCACGCGGGCCAGTACGTCGGGGTGGCGTACCAGCTCGTGCAGCAGCCAGGTCATGGTGGTGGACGCGGTCTCGGTGCCCGCGCCGAACATGGTGATGGCCTCGGACCGTACGTCGTCCTCGGTGAGCGGCTCTCCCGTGGCCGGGTCGGTGGCAGAGCGCAGCAGGGCGAGCAGCGTGTCGTCGCCGCCGGCAGCGGGCTCGCCCACGGCGCGGTCCACGACCTGGTTGATCACCCGGACCGCCTCGTCGAAGCGCCGGTTGACGGGGAGCGGCAGCCGGGCGAAGGAGGGGTGCGGGTAGAGCGAGTGGAAGATCTGGCCCTTCACCAGGTCGGGCAGCGCCCGGTGGAAAGCGGCGGCGAGGCCGTCGTCGAGGCGGGCGCCGAACAGCGTCCTGGTCACGACGTCGAGGGCGAGGTGGTTCATCTCCTTGGCCACGTCGACCGGGCGGCCGTCCCCCCAACGGGATGAACGTTCCCGCACGACCTCCTGGATCACCGGCATGTAGGCGGCCGTCCGGCCCTTGGTGAAGGCGCTCTGCATGCTCCTGCGGCGGTTGCGGTGCGCCGTGCCCTCGGACATCAGCAGACCGTCGCCGAAGGCGTCCCGCAGGGTCTGCTGGACGGCGCCGCGCGGGGCGTCGTGCGCGTGGGAGACCAGGAGTTCATGGACGAGGGCGGGCGCCGTGACCACGTATACCGAGCGCGGCCCCAGCTGGACGCGGGCCACGCCGCCGACCCCGGCGAGCGACTCGATGAAGGCCAGCGGGTCGCGCAGCAGCGGGATCAGGTGGCCGAGTCCCGGAAGGCCGCCCGGGGCGCGGGGCGGCGGGGCGGCGGAGCCGGACGCGAGGTCTTGGGGGTCGGAGTAAGGAGCCAGCGTGGCCACGTCATCAGCCTTCCGTGAGCGGTCACTCATCAGGTATTGACGGCGAAAAAGTTGCCGTCCGACATAACTTCTGCCGTCAACCGGCAGATACCCCCAGCATCTCACGCTCCGCAGTCATTAGATGACTACACGTAATCGACGCACGTCGTTGGGCATATGCCAGAAGTGCGCGCCCGGGCCGCGCCCTCGCGCCCGAGGGGTCCGCACAGGACGTCCACCCCGCATGAATGCACGACAGGTGACGAGCCATCGGGCGTTGACGCCACTCACTCGACCGGGCCCCCGGCCCGGACGCGCGCCGTCACCCACGGCCCCGGCCGACCACTCCCGCGCGCGGCGCTCCGTCCACACCGGTCCCTCACCGGAAACCGGCGTTCGTATGGTTAAACTCACGGCTACTGCGAATGGCCCCACCCAGGGGGCCGGCAGTGGACCGAGAGTCAGCCGGCGGGAGGGCGAGGGCCGATGGCGACCGCACGGAAGGTCATCCTCTACGCGATAGTCGTCTTCGTCCTCTATACGATCATCACGTCCCCGGCCCGCGCGGCCGACCTGGTGCAAGTAGGGTTCGAGGGGATATCCAACGCCGCGCAGGGCGTCGGGCAGTTCTTCACGCAACTGATCCAGTAGCCACGGGCCCGCGAGCGCGGCACGTTCCCCCGGGAGTGAGTGCGCCGTGATCCGCCATCTGGTCCTGTTCAAGCTGAACGAGGGTGTCTCCCACGACGACGTGCGGGTACGCGCGGGCGTCCGCGCGTTCCAGGAGCTCGGCGGGCAGGTGCCCGAGGTCGAGTCCTGGGAGTTCGCCCGCAACGTGAGCGCCAGGGACAACGCCTACGACTACGCCATCAACGCGTCCGTCGCCGACCCGGAGGCGCTCCGCCGCTACGCCGACCACCCCGCGCACGTGGCGGGAGTCGCCCTCTGGCGCGAGTTCGCCACCTGGGTGATCGCCGACTACCCGGTCTGAACCGGCCGGACCCCATGCCCCACATCGGGATGATGTGGGGCATTTGGCGTTTAAGAGGCAAATAACCGTCAACACGGAGTTACTAGGTGCTTGCGCATAGTGCACATGTCTTGTGATGCTATGACCGCTTTTGACAGATGAGTTGACCGCAGTTGACGAGGGGTGGCGTGACGTGTCGGCCAGTACAACGCCTCAAGCCCCGCCACGGGGCCCCTCCGCCGCGGACGCCGGGAGCGCCCCCGGCCGCCCCGCGGGGCCCGCGGAGCCGGATCGGGCCCCCGCGGCGGAGCCGGCCAGGGCACCGACGGAGAACCAGAGCAGGGCCGCCGACACCCGCGCCCTCACCCAGGTCCTCTTCGCCGAGCTGAAGACGCTGGAACCCGGCAGTGAGGCGCACCGCAGGGTGCGCGCCGCCCTCATCGAGGCCAACCTCCCGCTGGTGCGGTACGCGGCGGCCCGCTTCCGCAGCCGCAACGAGCCCATGGAGGACGTGGTCCAGGTCGGCACGATCGGTCTGATCAACGCGATCGACCGGTTCGACCCGGACCGGGGCGTGCAGTTCCCGACCTTCGCCATGCCGACCGTCGTCGGCGAGATCAAGCGCTACTTCCGGGACAACGTGCGGACCGTCCACGTGCCGCGCCGGCTGCACGAGCTGTGGGTGCAGGTCACCGGCGCCACCGAGGACCTGACGACCGCGCACGGCCGCTCCCCCACGACCGCCGAGATCGCCGAGCGGCTGAAGATCTCCGAGGAGGAGGTGCTCGCCTGCATCGAGGCGGGCCGCTCCTACCACGCGACCTCGCTCGAGGCGGCCCAGGAGGGCGACGGGCTGCCCGGCCTGCTCGACCGGCTCGGGTACGAGGACCCCGCACTGGCCGGCGTCGAACACCGGGACCTCGTACGGCATCTGCTCGTACAGCTGCCCGAACGCGAGCAGCGGATCCTGATGCTCCGCTACTACAGCAATCTGACGCAGTCGCAGATCAGCCAGGAGCTCGGCGTCTCACAGATGCATGTGTCAAGACTTCTTGCCCGAAGCTTTGCACGCCTCCGATCCGCAAATCGGATCGAGGCCTAACCCCCACGGGCACATCCTGATTTGACGTCATCTGCCGTCCCAGCGGCTCCAGATGGCCGTTTTCCAACGGTTGACCCCTTCTCACATGTCGACATGTCACTACAGCGTGTTGCCGACATGTGACATTCTGCGGGTACCGCGTTTGGGTCGGCTCCGCCGCCGGTATTCAGGTGGAGGCTGCGTTCGTCGAAGAGAACGCCCAGCGCGACCGTCCGCGACCTCAAGGGGGTGGCATGTCCGCAGAACAGGGCAGCCCTAAGGTGCTCACGCTCACCAAGAGCGCTCCCGCGCCCGACGCTCTCGACACCGTGGTGGCCCAGCCGCCGGTGCCGTCCCAGCCGGAGGCCATCGATACCCGTACGCTCTCCCGGTCCCTGTTCCTGCGGCTCGCCGCGCTGGACGCACAGGGTCCCGAGGGGGCGGAAAGTCCGGAACGCACCTATGTGCGCGACACTCTCATCGAGCTGAACCTCCCGCTCGTCCGGTACGCGGCGGCTCGATTCCGCAGCCGCAACGAGCCGATGGAGGACATCGTCCAGGTCGGCACGATCGGCCTCATCAAGGCCATCGACCGTTTCGATTGCGAACGCGGCGTCGAATTCCCGACGTTCGCAATGCCGACGGTCGTGGGCGAGATCAAGCGCTTCTTCCGTGACACCTCGTGGTCGGTGCGCGTGCCGCGCCGCCTCCAGGAGCTGCGCCTCGCGCTGACCAAAGCGAGCGACGACCTCTCGCAGAAGCTGGACCGCTCTCCGACCGTGCCCGAACTCGCCGCCGTGCTGGGCGTGTCCGAGGAGGACGTGGTCGACGGGCTCGCGGTGGGCAACGCGTACACGGCGTCGTCGCTCGACTCGCCCTCACCCGAGGACGACGGCGGCGAGGGCTCGCTCGCGGACCGGCTCGGCTACGAGGACCTCGCGCTTGAGGGCGTGGAGTACCGGGAATCGCTGAAGCCGCTGCTGGCGAAGCTGCCGCCGCGCGAGCGGCAGATCATCATGCTCCGCTTCTTCGCGAACATGACGCAGTCGCAGATCGGCGAGGAGGTCGGCATCTCCCAGATGCACGTCTCCCGGCTGCTGACCCGCACGCTCGCGCAGCTGCGCGAGGGCCTCATCTCGGACTGACACACGCGGGGCGCCGCCCTGCGCGCCTCAAGGACCTGAGGGGCCTGAGGGACCTCAAGGGCCCCAGGGGCCTGAAAGATCGGAAGGGCCCGGGGTGCACCCGGGCGCCTGACGCGCCCCGGCCGACACCTTTCGGCGCCGTTTTGCGGCGCCACCGGTGAACACCCGGGACGGGTACGGGCGAGAGGTGACATCGGGCACACCGGCGACGGCGACCGCCGGTGGCCCGGCCCCGGTGACGCATCACCATGCGGTCGCGCGCGCCGCCGCGGCCGGCCGCCGCCGCGCGCCCACGCGGGCGGGGACGGCGTACGCGCCCCGGCCGCACGAGCGCCCCGGCGGACCGCGGGGTGCTCCGGAGGGAGCGTCAGGCGAAGGCCAGCCAGGCCACGACGGCCAGCACGACGACCACCAGCACGACGGCGACGATCACACCCGCCTTCGGGCCACCGCTCTGCCGGGCGGCCGCGGGCTGACGCTGCGGCTCGCCCTCGTCGACGAAGGCGCGGAACATCTGGGTGCTGCCCGCGGGGTCGGGGTTGCCAGGTGTGCCCTGAGGGCCCTGCGGGGCATGAGGGTTGTGTGCCATGAGGCGAGACCCTAGCGAACACGCGGGTATCGCCCAACCCCGGGCCCGGAAAGGGCTGTCGGGGCCATTCACGTTTCTCGCGGCTTTTCCTCGCCGCCGCCGCGCGGGCCCCCGCCCGGACCTGCGACGGAGACCTGGTTCACCAGGCGCGTACACAGCTCACGCACACGTGGGGCACAGTTTCCCCGTGAATGAGTGTGCGGCCGCACGCATATGCAAGCTTATTGATCATTCTGATGTGAAGATTTTGTTTTTCCATAATGGATCTCGTAACCTTTCATTTGCCTGCGGCAACCAACAGGTTTACGGTTGCCCTAAGCAACGAACTGTCGGGAGGGGCCCATGGCCACACAGAGCCGGTACGTGGAACTGGCTCGGCACATCACGGCGCTCGGCGCGGTCAAACGGGCGCTGACCCGTTCGCTGCCCGCCGAGTGTCCTGGCGGCCCCGCGGCCGTGCTGTCCCTGCTCAACGCCCACGGCGAGATGCGGATGAGCCGCCTCTCCGAGCTGCTCGCCGTCGACGTGTCGGTGACCAGCAGGCACGTGGCACACGCGGCCCAGCACGGCTGGCTCGAACGGCTGCCCGACCCGGCGGACGGCAGGTCGCGGCTCCTGCGGCTCACCCCCGCGGGCCGCGACATGATCGCGACGCTCGGCGACCGGGCCGTCGAGATGATCGCCAGCACGCTGGCGAACTGGACGGACGAGGACATCGACTCGCTCACGACCATGCTCGGGCGGCTGCGCGCGGACTTCGGGGACTGCCGGATAGCCCACGGCGACCAGCCGCTCCCCGGGCACCGGCCCCCCGCGGGCCGCGTTCCGGAACAGGCCCCCTAGCCGGGCCGCGGACCCCGCGGGCCCGTGGATCACACCCTCACACCCGTACGACAAGGAACCAGACCAGATGGCTACATCCACCCCCACCGGTGTGCGGGGCGGCCACGCCAGGCACGGCGGCGAGCCGGCCCCCGCCTCCGCCGGCACCGGCGCGCCGATGACGCACCGCGAGATCATGCAGGCCCTCTCCGGCCTGCTGCTCGGCCTGTTCGTCGCGATCCTCTCCTCGACGGTCGTGACGAACGCCCTGCCGCACATCATCTCCGACCTGGGCGGCGGGCAGAGCGCGTACACCTGGGTCGTGACCGCCTCGCTGCTCGCGATGACGGCGACCACGCCCCTGTGGGGCAAGCTGTCCGACCTGTTCAGCAAGAAGCTGCTGGTCCAGATAGCCCTGAGCATCTACGTCCTGGGCTCGATCGTCGCCGGCCTCTCGGTCAACTCCGAGATGCTGATCGCGGTGCGCGTCGTCCAGGGCATCGGCGTCGGCGGCCTCTCGGCCCTGGCGCAGATCATCCTGGCCGCGATGATCTCCCCGCGCGAGCGGGGCAGGTACAGCGGCTATCTCGGCGCGGTCTTCGCCGTCGCCACCGTCGGCGGCCCGCTGCTCGGCGGCGTCATCACCGACACCTCCTGGCTCGGCTGGCGCTGGTGCTTCTACGTCGGCGTCCCCTTCGCGGTCATCGCGCTGATCGTCCTCCAGAAGACGCTGCACCTGCCGCTGGTGAAGCGGAAGGTCAAGGTCGACTGGGCCGGCGCGTTCTTCATCAGCGCAGCCGCCTCGCTGCTGCTGATCTGGGTGACCTTCGCGGGCGACAAGTACGACTGGATCTCCTGGCAGACCTACGCGATGGTCGGCGGCTCGATCGTGCTCGGCCTGATCTTCCTGCTGGTCGAGGCGAAGGCCGCGGAGCCGATCATCCCGCTGCGGCTGTTCCGCAACAGGACCATCTCCCTCGCGTCCCTCGCGTCGCTGTTCGTCGGTGTCTCGATGTTCACCGGCACGGTCTTCTTCAGCCAGTACTTCCAGCTCGCACGCGGCAAGAGCCCGACGATGTCCGGCGTCATGACCATCCCGATGATCGGCGGCCTCTTCGTGGCCTCCACCGTCGCGGGCCAGGTCATCACCCGCACGGGCCGCTGGAAGGCCTGGCTCGTCACCGGCGGCTTCCTGCTGACCGGCGGCCTCGGACTGCTCGGCACCATCCGCTACGACACCCCGTACTGGCACATGGCGTTCTTCATGGCCGCCATGGGCCTCGGCATCGGGATGATGATGCAGAACCTGGTGCTGTGCACGCAGAACCAGGTGCAGGCGCAGGACCTCGGGTCGGCGAGCTCCACCGTCACCTTCTTCCGCTCCCTCGGCGGCGCGATCGGTGTCTCGGTACTGGGCTCGATCCTCAGCAACCGGGTAGGTGACTACCTCAGGGACGGCCTCACCGCGCTCGGACCGCAGGGCAGGGCCCTGGCCGCCAAGGCGGGCGACAGCGGCGGGACAATCCCTGACCTGGGCTCCATGCCCGCGCCGCTGCGGCACGTCATGGAGGTCGCATACGGTCATGGCGTCGGCGACGTCTTCCTCTACGCGGCCCCGTGTGCGTTCGTCGCGTTCGTTGTCACCTGGTTCATCAAGGAGGTCCCGTTGAGGACACGCGCAGTCGGCGACCCGTCGCAGAACCCGCAGGAGCCCGCGGCGGCCGGCTCCGCGCAGGCACAGGCGCCCGAGACCGCGGCCGCGTACGACCTGCCGCCCGCCGCCGACACCGCGGCCACGGCCGGGGCGTTCGCCGGCGCGGGTGCCCCGCCGCTGCCCGACGGCACGCCCGTGCACGGTCTTGTCCGCAGCGCCGAGGGCGCCGCGGTGCCCGGCGCGGCCGTCACGCTGATCTCGCTGGCAGGACGCCAGCTCGGCCGCTCGGTCGCGCGCCCCGACGGCGTGTACGCCGTGGACGCCCCGGGCCCCGGCAGCTACGTGCTGATCGCCTCGGCCGACGGCTTCCAGCCGCAGGCGTCCACCGTCGTCGTCGGCGAAGAACCGCTGCCGTACGACATCCTGCTCTCCGGTACGAGCGGACTCGCGGGCCTCGTCCGCGCGGCCGAGGCGGGCACGCCCATCCCCGACGCCATGGTGATCGTCACCGACATCCGCGGCGACGTCCTCGCCACCGGCAGGTCCGACGCGCAGGGCGCCTTCGCCTTCGGGGAGCTGGTGCCCGGCTCGGTGACCGTCGCCGTCAACGCGTCCGGCTTCCGGCCGCTCGCCCTCCCGGTGGAGATCGGCGGCCAGGGCGTGACCAGGATCGAGGCCGTACTCCAGTCCGGCGCGCTGGTGCGGGGCACCGTACGGGCGGGTGCCGACCGCCGCCCGCTGCCCGACGCACGGGTCACGCTGGTCGACGCGGCGGGCAATGTGGTCGCCACGTCCACGACGGGCGACGACGGCGCGTACGCCTTCGCCGACCTGAACGCGGGCGACTACACGGTCATCGCGACCGGCTACCCGCCGGTCGCGGGCTCGCTGACCGTCTCGGGCCAGGGAGTCGACGGACACGACATCGAACTCGCCCACCCCGGCGAGTGACACGGTCCCCGCCGGCCGGCGGGGACCGAGGGGGGCAGGCGGGTGCGGGCAGGACGCGTACCGCGCACACCGGCGCCCCGTGGGGCGCGCGGCGGGCGCGCCGGGCCCCGCCCGCCACGAGGCCGCCGCCCGCGCACCAGCGGGCGGCCGCCTCGCCACACAGCGCAACCAAGGAGAGAACGCGGGATGGGACTTCGCGCACAGGTCAGGACGCGGGACGGCTGGGCCGTGCAGCACGCGGTCGTGACCCTCACGGACACCGGCGGCAACCAGGTGCTGCGCGCCTCCGCCGACCAGGACGGCGTCGTCACCGCGCCCGACACGCTGGCCCCGGGGCCGTACACGGTGGTCGTCACGGCCGTCGGCTACGCCCCGTCGGCCGCGACCGCCCTGGTCACCGCCAGTGGCAGGGCCGACGTCGGCACGGTCGTGCTCGCCCGGCAGGGCGGGTTCGAGCTGCCGGAGACCGGCGCGTGGAGCATCGACCCGGCGCACTCGTCGGTGAGCGCCGTCGCGCAGCACCTGGGGATCTCCAGCGTGCACGGCCGCTTCAACGAGTTCGGCGGCACGATCGAGGTCGTCGAGAACGGCGGCGAGTACACCGCGTCCCGCGTCGAGGCCGCGATCAGCGCGGCCAGCGTGGACACCGGCAACGCGCTGCGCGACAAGCACCTCAGGTCGCCCGACTTCCTCGACGTCGAGGCGTACCCGGAGATCACCTTCCGCAGCACGGCCCTCACGCCCGCGGGCACCGACCGGTGGACCGTGCACGGCAAGCTCGCGCTGCACGGCATCGAGCGGGACGTCGACCTCGACCTGTCGTACCTGGGCACGGGCGCCGACCCGTGGGGCGGGGTGCGGGCGGCCTTCCACGCCACCACCGAACTCCACCGCGAGGACTTCGCGATGAAGTACAACCAGGTGCTCCAGGCGGGCATCGCGATGGTCGGCGCGGTACTCAAGGTGGAGCTCCACATCGAGGCCGTACGGGGCGAGCTGCCGCCGATGCCGTGACCGGCGGCGCGGGCGCGGTGCCGCCTACGACCCGCGGGGCCCGCGTGTCCCGCGGGTCGTAGGCTGCCGCCATGGCACCCAACATCGCAACGAACACCGCCGTCGACCGCGAGGCGCTCCTCGACTTCGTCCGGCCGCGGCACCGCGCCATCCTTCTCACCACCCGCTCCGACGGCCGGCCCCAGGGCTCCCCGCTGACCTGCGGCGTCGACGACTCCGGCCGGATCGTCGTGTCGACGTACCCGGAGCGCGCGAAGACGAAGAACGCCAAGCGGGACGCGCGTGTCAGCCTCATCGTCCTGTCCGACGAGTGGAACGGCCCCTGGGTCCAGGTCGACGGCACGGCCGAGGTCCTCGACGTGCCGGACTCGGTCGAGCCGCTCGTCGAGTACTTCCGCACCATCTCGGGCGAGCACCCGGACTGGGACGAGTACCGCGCGGCGATGGTCAGGCAGGGCAAGTCCATCATCCGCATCACCCCGGAGCGCTGGGGCCCCGTCGCCACCGGCGGCTTCCCCGCGCACCTCGCGACGCAGGACTGAACGGACGGCGCCCGGCGGCGGTTTCGGTCGACGGGAGGGGTCGTACGGCGGAGGGTTCGCCGGCCGGCTCTCGGCCGGCGGCGGTTTCGCCCGGCCGGGTCTCGCGGTAGCGCGCCCGGCGGGGCCTCCCTCAGAGGCCGCGCGCTCAGGCGGCGGGGCCCGGCCCCCGGTCCGCGGGGCCGCCGACCTCGCGCTTCCGCACGGCGTCTATGCCCGCGACCAGCAGATCGAGCGCAACCTCGAAGTCGCGCTCGCGCATCTCCTGGACCGTCGCGTCGCCGCGCGCCGCGAGCAGTCGGCCCCGCCCGGCGAGCGCCTCCCTGAGCGCGGGGCGCTCGTCGATGGAGCCCGTCGCGCGCCGGTAGTACTCGTCCTGGCTGAGGCCCGCGTCCGCACACCGCTGCACGAAGTGGCCCTCGATCGTGCCGAATCCGTACACGAACTGGAAGACCGCGGTGGTCGCCCCGCGCTGCGCGTGCGGTGGCAGGCCGGTGCTGCGCACCACGGACTGCACGGCGTGCGAGAACCGGGTCGCGCACGGGCCGATGTTCAGGTACTTGCCGATCAGCGGCGACGCCCACGGGTGCCGTACGAACACGGACCGGTAGCTCGTCGCGAGCGCCCGCAGCCGCTCGGGCCAGCCGGCGGCTCCCCCGCGGCCCTCCCCGCCTCCCCCGCCGGTCCCGCCGTCTTCGACGTCCGGCACGCTGACCTCGCCGAAGATGTGGTCGAGGGAGAGTTCGAGCAGGTCGTCCTTGGTGTCCACGTACCAGTACAGGGACATGGCCGTCACCCCGAGCTCGGCGGCGAGCCGCCGCATGGAGAACTTCTCCGGGCCCTCCGCGTCCAGCAGCCGCACCGACACCTCGGTGATCCGGTCCCGGTCGAGGCTCGCGGACTCGGTGCCCGCGCCACCCGCCGACGACTGGTCCGGCCGCTCGTGGCGGCGGCCCCGCACCCTCGGCTTTCCCTCAAGCCACACACTCGTCCGGGCGGGACGCTTCGCACGATCGGTTCCGGCGACCACGGGCCAGCCTCCTCGGTTCCTTCCGGCCGGGTGGTGCCGGACCTTCAGCGGTGTGTACGGGTCGGGCGACGGGCGCGCTCGGCGCCCGCGCCAGGGGCGGTGGCCCGGCGGGCCGCCCTCCGTACGCCTTCCCGTACCGCTCCCATGATCCACCCGGTTCCGGATGTTGCGCCGTGGCTGGTGGTGATCCTTTCCCCGCGTGCTCCGCCGCTCGCCGCGCGCCCCCGCGCGCGCCGCCTTCCCGCGCCCCTGCCGGCTCCCCTCGGGGGCCGCGTCAGCGGACCGTGCCCGGCTCCCCCGGCTTGATCAGGTAGCCGGCGCCGCGCCTGGTGTGGATCATCGGCGGCCGCCCGACGTCGATCTTCCTGCGCAGGTACGAGATGTACAGCTCGACCACGTTCGCCTGGCCGCCGAAGTCGTACGACCACACGCGGTCGAGGATCTGCGCCTTGCTCAGCACGCGCCGCGGATTGCGCATCAGATAGCGCAGCAGCTCGAACTCGGTGGCCGTCAGGTGGATCGAGTCCCCGCCACGGGTCACGTCGTGGCTGTCCTCGTCCAGCGTGAGGTCGCCGACGACGAGCATCGACTCGCTGCGCACGGTGGCCACACCGGAGCGGCGGATCAACCCGCGCAGCCGCCCCACGACGTCCTCAAGGCTGAACGGCTTGGTGACGTAGTCGTCGCCGCCCGCCGTGAGGCCCGCGATCCGCTCCTCCACGCCGTCCTTCGCGGTCAGGAAGAGGACCGGCACCTGCGGCAGCTCGGCGCGCAGGCGCCGCAGCACCGCACGCGCGTCCACCGCGTCCACGGCGGGCGCCTCGCCGCCGACCCCGCCGTCGTCGGCCGCCCCCGCCCCGGCTCCGGCTCCGGCTCCGGCTCCGGCTCCGGCTCCGGCCAGCGAGACGTCCCATATCACGGCATCCGGGGCGAAGTCCCTGGCCGAGTCCATCGCCGAGGCGCCGTCGCCCGCGCTGAGCACCTCCCATCCCTCGTACCGAAGGGCCATGGAGAGCAGCTCGGTGAGCGACGCCTCGTCGTCGACGACGAGTACGCGGACGGGACTCCCGTCCGGCTTCAGCATTTCGGTGCGCCCGCGGGGCGAGGTGATGGTCATACTCCTCACCCTCTGCACGCCCTCTGAGAGCCGTCTTGCCCCTTTCTGTGAATTGCCTGAGAAAACCCACAGGGAATCCTCAGGAAGCGGCTCCGCCCGCGACCGCCCCGCCGCGGCCCGCCTCCGCCCCGCCACCACGCGCCTCGATCCCGAACAGCGACGCCGCGTTCCCGTGGCAGACCGCCCGCAGCCAGGCGTCGCCGAGCCCGAGCCCTTCGAGCGCCGTCAGCTGGTGCGCGTACGGATACGGGATGTTCGGGAAGTCCGACCCGAGCAGCACCCGGTCCCCCAGGTCCGCGAGCCGCGCCCGCACCCCGGGGTCGCGCGGGAACGGCGTCACGGCCTCCGTGAAGTCAGTGAACGCCATCGTCGTGTCCAGCCGCACCTCCTCGTGCCGCTCGGCCAGCTCCATGAACTCCGTGTACTCCGGCATGCCGAGGTGCGCCACCACCAGCCGCAGCCGCGGGTGGCGGGCGAGCAGCGCGCGCACCGGCCCCGGCCCGGTGAAGGCGCCGCGCACGGGCCCCGAGCCGCAGTGCGTCACCACCGGCACCCGCGCCTCGGCGAGCAGCCCCCACACCGGGTCGAGCAGCGGGTCGTTCGGGTCGTACGCACCGACCTGGAGATGCGCCTTGAACACGCGCGCCCCGCCCTCGACCGCCGCCCGTACGTACGACTCGGCGCCCGGCTCCGGGAAGAACGTCGCCGTGCGCAGGCAGTCCGGCGTACGGTCGGCGAACCCCGCCGCCCACGCGTTGAGCCACTCCGCCATGCCCGGCTTGTGCGGGTAGAGCATCGACGTGAACGCGCGCACGCCGAAGCCCCGCAGCAGCGCGACCCGTTCGTCCTCCGCCTGCCGGTAGGCGATCGGCCACTCCCGCCCGATGAGGGGCCCGGCGCTGTCGAAGTACGCCCACACCTTGCGCAGCACCCGCTCCGGCATGAAGTGCGTGTGCACATCGACAAGCCCCGGCAGCCCCACCCGCGCGAGGAACGCCCGCACGGCGGCCCGCTCGTCCACCCCTTGATCGCTCATGCCCTCCACTCTGGGCGCGCACGGCACCCGTGTCCATGAAGTCCCTCCGCCCCTCCGGCCCGGGCGCGCGCCTGAGCCATGAGGTGCGGGGGCCCGCGGTCAGAAAAGCCCGTCCTGCACATCCGTCCGCAGCTCCCGTACGGGCAGGGTGAGCGCCCCGGCCCCCGCCGCGCCGGCGCCCCCGCCGCCCGGGGCGCCGCGCTCCAGTCCCCAGCCCCGCATCAGCCGGGTGTCGACGGCCACGATCCCCCTGCCCGCCACGGCGAGATGCAGGTCCGGGCCCGCGGCCGCCACCAGTCGCCCCGCGACGGCGCCGCCGTCGACCAGCTCCGTCACCGCGGCGGCCACTGGCACGGGAGCGGCCACCGAGGCGGGGGCGAGCACCGGCGCGGGGGCATGCGCCGACGCCGGGGCGGGGGCCGACCCGCCCGAGGCGGCCGGACGTTCAAGGCCGAAGACCCACGCGTGGTCCACGGCCTCGAACACCGAGGGCTCCAGGGCCGACGGCCGACCGGGCAGGGCCAGCGCGCGGGCATGGAGGCCCGCCAGCTCCGCGGCGCGCTCGGGCCCCGGCGGCAGGTCCGCTCGCGCCGCGCGCTTCGCGGCGTACGGGATGCGGTCGGGCACCCCGAGCGCGGCGCGCAGCAGCTCCTCCGTGCGCCGCGCGGCCATCAGCGGGCCGCGGCCGAGCCAGCTGAAGGTCACGGCGCCCTGTTCGAGCAGGCGGGCGGCGCCACGCTCCTCCCGGGTGATGCCGACCTTCACCATGCCCGGGCCGAACCACGCCAGGTAGACGCGGTAGGGCCGCGGGTCGTCGGCCATCGTGTCGGCGGCGACCGAGCGCAGCCGGTCCAGGCGCGCGCACTCGGGGCACTGGGCCCCCGTGCTCCGGGCCGGCACCTCGGCCGCGAGCGGGCACCGGCCGCGCCCCGCGCCGGTGCACCGGCGCGGGCCCACGGCACGGAACGCCACCTCGCGCCCGTAGACCAGCTCGCTCAGCCGCTCCGCGGCGGCACCGCCGCTATGTCTCCCGCCATACGCACCCCCGTCTTCCCCCGCCGGCCCCTCCGGACTGCGGGACTCCCAGACCAGCCAGGGCCCTGGGGAGCCGCCGCCACCCCACCGAACCCCGGCACAACGCCATGTGTCCGACACTTCTCCGAGAGTAGAGCCGACCACTGACAATCGCCCTGACCAGCGAAAACGGCACGCGGCGCCGCGGCGCCGAGGTCCGGGGTCCCGAGGCCCCCAGATCCGGGGTCCCGAGGCCCCGAGGCCCGAGATCCCAAGGTCCGGGACGCCCGAGGTCCCGGGGCCCGAGATCCCAAGGTCCCGAGGCCCCGAGGCTCAGTGCTCCCCCGCCAGCTCCCCGCTCAGCCGCGCGTGCAGGGACGCGCTCTGCTCGTTGAGGCCGGTGATGGTGACCTTCTTGCCGCGCTGCGCGTACTTCGCCTCGACGGCGTCGAGCGCGGCCACCGACGACGCGTCCCACACGTGGGTGCCGGACAGGTCGATGACGACGTCGTCCGGATCGTTCGCGTAGTCGAACCGCGCGACCAGGTCGCCGCTCGACGCGAAGAACAGCTCCCCCCTCACCGCGTACACCACCTGGCGGCCCTCCGGGTCGGTCACCGACGTGACGTCGGCGAACCGCGCCACCCGCCGCGCGAAGATCACCATCGCGACGACGGACCCGGCGACGACACCGATGGAGAGGTTCCCGGTCGCCACCACGACGACCACGGTCAGGACCATCACCGCCGTCTCGCCGACCGGCATGCGCCGCAGGGCGGCGGGCCGTACGGAGTGCCAGTCGAACGTCCCGACCGACACCAGCACCATCACCGCGACCAGCGCCGCCATCGGGATGTCGGAGACGACGGGGCCGAGCACCACGCACAGGACCAGCAGGAAGAACCCGGCGAGGAACGTCGAGAGGCGGGTCCGCGCCCCGCTCTTGACGTTGATCATCGTCTGACCGATCATCGCGCAGCCGCCCATGCCGCCGAACAGGCCCGTCACGATGTTGGCGATGCCCTGCCCGATGGACTCGCGCCTCTTGTCGGACGGGGTGTCCGTGAGCTCGTCGACGAGCTTCGCCGTCATCAGCGTCTCCATCAGCCCGACCAGCGCCATCGCCAGCGCGTACGGGGCGATGACGGTGAGTGTGTGCGCCGTGTACGGCACGTCGGGGAGGCCGGGTACGGGCAGCGAGGACGGCAGCCTGCCCTTGTCCCCCACGGTCGGCACGGCGATCCCCGCGGCCACCGTGACCAGCGTCAGCACGACGATCGCGACGAGCGGCGCGGGCACGGCCCGGGTGAGCCTGGGGAACAGCACCATGATCACCAGGCCGGCCGCGACCAGCGGATACACCGGCCAGGGCACGTCGCGCAGGTTGGGCAGCTGGGCGGTGAACAGCAGGATGCCGAGCGCGTTGACGAACCCGACCATCACGGAACGCGGCACGAACCGCATCAGCTTCGCGACCCCGACCGCACCGAGCACGATCTGGAAGACGCCGGCGAGGAGGACCGTGGCGATCAGGTAGCCGAGCCCGTGCTGGCGCGCCACCGGCGCGACGACCAGGGCGACGGACCCGGTCGACGCCGAGATCATCGCGGGCCGTCCGCCGACGAAGGCGATCACCATCGCCATCGAGCACGCGGCGAACAGGCCGACCTCCGGGTCGACCCCCGCGATGACGGAGAACGAGATCGCCTCCGGGATCAGCGCAAGGCCGACGACGAGCCCCGCGAGCACCTCGGTACGCAGCGCCGCGGGCCCCAGCCGCCGCAGCCCGAAGCCACGGCGCGGCAGGGGCGGGAAGGAACCGGGCACAGCAGAGCACCACCTGAGCAGTCGAGGCCCGCGAGGGCCGGGGGGTCGGTCGGGCGAACGGGCGGCGCCCGGCCGCAACCGCAACCGCAGCCGTAGGACATACGGGCACACGGGCACACGGGCACACGGGCACACGGGCACACGGGCACACGAACGTACGGGGGTGTACGAAGGATGTGCGGTCGTACGAACGCGGACGTACGAGCGGCCACCGCAGGCGCACGACAGCACCGGCGCACGACAGCCGCATCACCGCGACCGCCGTACACCCGCCACACATCCGTCACGCCACCACGGCGACCGGGACGCCGCAGCGACCTGGCCGACCAAGGCTGCCATGGCGACCACCGAGCCGAACTCTACCCTGACGTAAGGGTAGGGATGCCCCTCGCCGGAGTGGCCTCCCGACCGTGGACCCCGCCGGATGGCCCTCCCCTGGGCACCGCCGCGAGCGGCCCGCCGCCCGCGGACTGAGATGCTTCTCCCCTGGTCCGCAGAGGGACCGGCAGAGGGACCGGCAGAGGGATCGACAGATGGATCGGCAGACTCGACCGGCAGAGAGGACGGGCGCGGTGCACACGGGCAGCTCCGAACACATGGACACGCACCTGCACATGCAGATCGGCGAGGTGGCGGCGCGCACCGAGTTGTCCCTGCGCACGATCCGGCACTACGAGGACGTGGGCCTCGTCACCCCGTCGGCCCGCTCCCAGGGCGGCTTCCGCCTCTACACCGACGGCGACGTCCAGCGCTTGATGGTGATCCGCCGCATGAAGCCGCTCGGCTTCTCCCTCGACCAGATGCGCGACCTGCTCGCCGTCACCGACCGGCTCGACGCGGACGAACCGCTCACCGACCAGGAGCGCACCGAACTTGCCGCCCGCCTACGCGAGTTCGAGGAGGCGACGGCAATGCGCGCCGCCGAGCTGCGCGTACAGCTGGCCCGCGCCGAGGAGTTCGCGCAGACCCTCCGCACGAGGGCCGCGAAGGCGGCGCCCCCGCAGCCCTGACCGGCCGCGCCTCAAGAGCCCGTTTCCTGTCGTCTCTCGCAACTCCTCCCGTGGTGGACCGAGTTGCGGCACACTGGTGCTGCTCCCATCGACGGGGGATGGGGCGCCGCGCACGACTGCCACGGATTCGCCATCCCGGCGCGTGCGACACGCGGTTCCTCATGAATGACGGCCGGCCCTGTCCGGTCGTAAACAGCGTGGGTGTCGGGTCGGAGCCCGAAGCTCCGTGAACCGGAAGGAACCCTGCGCATGGCGAGCGCAACTGAACCGTGAGGGCGAGGCCGCTGCTCGGCCTGGTGTCAGGTGGTCTCCTGGTGCCCGTCGCAGTGGCCCATCCATTAATCGGCGCGGCCGCCGTCCTCTGCCCGGTCGTCCTCTTCTGCTGCGTCGTACTTCCCGGTGTGTGGTCCGCGAACCCGACCCGCCGCAGGGACGCCCGCGTCATGGTCGAATTCCTCCTCGATCCCACACGGAGCAGACGCCGATGACCGCGCCCCACCACCCCTGCCGCGCGCCGCCTCCGAGCAGATCGGAAGGCGCTCTCCGGCTCGCAGCTCGAAGGACGCTCTCCGGCTCGGGGCCGGCCGCGTCGGTGGTCACGGAACTGAGGGTGGTCACGGAACTGAGGGCGATGCCCGCGGCGGTCTCCCGCTCCTCGTGGCAGGCCGCCGTTCAGACGGCAGGGATGATCCCGCCGTCGACGCGGAACTGCGCCCCGGTGAGCCACTTCGCGCGCCCGGACGCGAGGAAGGCGATCATCTCGGCGACGTCCTCGGGATCCCCTGGGCGGCCCATCGGCACCTTCAGGTGGTCGACGAGCTGCCGCGCGACCTCGTCGGGGGCGACCCCCCGCTGGTCGGCGACCTGGCGGAGGTGGGCCTCGGCTCCCTCGGTGACGACGAAGCCCGGCAGGACGCACACCACGCGCACCCCGTACTCGCCCACCTCGGTGGCCAGTCCGCGGCTGTACGTGTTGAGCGCCGCCTTCGCCGCGGCGTAGGACGCGTCCGCGTGCTGCGGGAGGCGGCTCGCGATCGAGGAGACGTGCACGACGACGCCGCTGCCCCGCTCGACCATTCCCGGCACGAGGGCCCGGTCCAGGCGTACGGCGCTGAGGAGGTTCATCTCCAGGTCCGCACGCCAGGACGCGTCGGAACGGACCAGGGTCGGCGCGGGGGCGCTCGCCGCGCCCGCGTTGTCGACGAGCACGTCCACCCCGCCGAAGCGGTCGACGACCTGCCGGCCGAGTTCCGCGGCGCCCTGCTCCGTCGAGAGGTCCGCGGGGATGAACGTGCCGGGCAGGTCCTTCTTCGGCCTGCTGCGGGAGGCCGTCAGTACGTCGGCGCCCGCGGCGGCGAACCGGCGCGCGGTCGCCTCGCCCAGGCCGCGGCTCGCGCCAGTGACCAGTACGCGGAGCCCCTCAAGCCGTTCTCCCTGGTCCGTCATGGAAACCCTCCTCGATAAGATGAGCCCGACTCCGGAAACCATACACAAACGGAGTCGGACTCACATTAGGGAGGCTCTGTTGCCGTCATCACGTCCCCTGCGCGCCGACGCCCGGCGCAACCGCGAGGCGCTGCTCGCCGCGGCGCGCGACGCGTTCCTCGGCGACGACACCGACGCGCACGTGGAGGAGATCGCCCGCAGGGCTGGAGTGGCCATCGGCACGCTCTACCGCCACTTCGAGACGCGCGAGGCCCTCGTCGAGGAGGTCTACCGGAAGGAGGTCGACGAGCTGTGCGCCGCTCCCGGGGAACTCCTCGACCATCACGCCCCCGACGAGGCGCTGCGCCGCTTCCTGCTGCTCCTCGTGGACCACGCGGCCGTGGGCAAGGGGATGGCCGTCGCCCTGGAGAGCATCACGGCGACGGACTCGCCGGTCTTCGACAACGCCCGCGCCCAGATGGCGAACACGCTCACCCGCCTCCTCGACGCGGGCGCGCGGGCCGGCACCCTCCGCGACGACGTCACCGGCCCCACCCTGCTGCGCGCCCTGGGCGGCATCTGCGCGATGCGCGCCACGGAGGGCTGGCAGGCCGAGGCCCGCCAGATCGCCGCCCTCCTCCACGACGGCCTACGCTTCGGCGCCCCGCGAGCCACGTGAGCCCCCGGCCGGCCCCAACGCGCCCTCGGCCCACCCGACTCCGCGCCCACCGGCCACGGGCGCCCACGGGCCCGGTCCGGCGCGGGGACCCGCACCCGGACGGGCCCTGAACGCCATCACACAAAACAACCAGAGGCCCCGGATTTCTCCGGGGCCTCTGGTGTGCTGTGCACTCGGCAGGATTCGAACCTGCAACCTTCTGATCCGTAGTCAGATGCTCTATCCGTTAAGCTACGAGTGCTCGCCCGGCGGGATCTTCGTCCCCCCTGCGGTGCGAGAACAACATTACATGACCTGCGGCTCCAGGTGAAATCCATTGGCCGCACCCCGCTGACCTGCGGAGATGGCGCGATCCTCCGGCCGGGGAGACGACTGAAGCCCCGGCCTGGAGGCCGGGGCTTCTCGGTGCGGAGGCGGAGGGATTTGAACCCTCGATGGATGTATAAGACCCAAACCGCATTAGCAGTGCGGCGCCATAGACCGGACTAGGCGACGCCTCCACAGCCCGCGCGCACGCGGGCTCGCTGTGCAGATGATGACACACCCGGGGGCGCGCTCACCAATCGTTCCTCACCGTACCGGGCGGGTGTACGGCATGGCAAAGCACTCGCCAAGCGCAACGTCCCGGGCGCTGCCGCGTTGGTCCTGGGGAGAGTCCGGGACCCGTCCCGGGGCGCGTGCCGGTGGACCGGGCGGGCGCCGGGTCGGGGACCGTCCCGGATCACCCCCTGGAGCTAGGAGTCGCCTTGCTGCCTCGCCCGCGCCGCCGTCGCGCCGTACCGCTCGTCCCCCTGTTGTCCGTACTCCCCGTGGCGCTCGCCGGGCTCGTCGCCGCCGCGCCCGGCGACGCGCCGCGGGACGCGCTCACCGTCCTGGTGTCCGACCCGTCCGGCGCGCGCGGCACGCCGTCCTCCTCGTACGAACTGCGGTGCGAGCCCGCCGGCGGCACGCACCCGGACGCGGCCGCCGCGTGCGACCGGCTCGACGGGTTCGGGCGGGACGGGGGCGACCCGTTCGCGCCGGTGCCCGAGGGGCAGCTGTGCACGCAGATCTACGGAGGGCCCGCGACCGCGCGGGTCGTCGGCACCTGGCACGGCCGCGCCGTGGACGCCTCCTTCAACCGGCGCAACGGGTGCGAGATCTCGCGCTGGCGGCAGCTCGTACCGGTGCTGCCCGACCTCGGCTGACTCGGCGGGGCGGGCGGGCGGGCGCAGATGGAGAGGGCGTGCGCGTCGCATGACCATCCTGTCGCGCCCGTCCGCCCCCGCGCTCACGCGCCCCGCACATCCACGATCCCCCGCCGCGCCCCCACCCCCAGCCCGTAGACTCCCTCCCGTGACAGGCCGGACCCCCGCGGGCAAGATGGGCGGCGCGGCAGGTCCGCGAAGCGCAGTGAGCCAGGGAGGAAGCGTCGTCGTGAGCAGCAGGCCATCCCGAGGCGCTGCTCGCCTCGCAGCCATACTCGACGCGCTTCCCGACGGCCTCGTCCTCGTCAACGCCAACGGCACCGTCGTCAACGCCAACGCGATCGCCCTGGAGATGTTCGAGGCCCCGGGCACCGCCCTCGTCGGCCGCGGGCTGCTCGATCTGCTGCCCGAGTTCGACTCCAAGCTGATCCCGGGCTCGATGCGCCGCCCCGCGTCCACGGACGCCAGGGGCCGTACGAAGCCGACGCGGATGTCGGCCCGCAGGACGGACGGCGCCGAGTTCCCCGTCGAGGTGACGAGCGCGTCCCTGGACAGCCGCGACGCGTACCGCGACCCCTCGGGCGGCTACACCGGCGACGAACTGCTGATGCTCGTCGTCCGCGACCTGGCGGGCACCGTCGACACCGAGGCGGAGCTGGCGCGTTCGCAGCGGCAGACCGAGATGATCCTGCGCGCCGCGTCCGAGGGCGTCGTCGGCACCGACACCGACGGCCGCGTCGTGCTGGTGAACCCGGCCGCCGCGCAGATCCTCGGCTTCCGCGCCACCGACCTCGGCGGCCGGGAGCTGCACACGCTGGTCCTGCACTCGCGGGCCAACGGCGACCCCTTCCCGTACGACGAGTCGCCGCTCGCGGACACCCTGCGCTCCGGCCGCAAGCACCGGGTGCGCGGGCAGGTGCTGTGGGCGAAGAACGGCTCCGCCGTGCCCGTCGACCTGACGACCGCACCGGTGCGCGACGGAGACCAGCTGGTCGGCGCCGTCATGACGTTCATCGACCGGCGCGCCCACGAGGAACTCGTCAAGAGCCACGCCGACGAGGTCGAGGAGCTCAAGCAGAGCGCCGCCGCCGAGCTGCGGAGCACCACCGAGCGGCTCACCGGCGAACTCGCCGCGACTGAGCGGCGCCTCACCGCCGACCTTGCCGCGGCCGAGCAGCGGCTGACCGCGGAGCGCGACGAGGTCGAGGAGCGGCTCACCGCGCAGCTGCGGGAGACCGAGGAGGCCGCCGCGGCCGAACTCGCCGACCGCAGCGACCGGTACGCGGCGGAGATCGAGGAGCTGACCGAGCGGTACGAGATCGTGGCGGCGCGCCACGCGCAGCTGACCGCGGTGCTCGGCGGTGCGCTGCGCGGCCCCCTTGAGGAGCTGCGCGGCGAGCTGACCACGCTCGCCGCCGACCCGGCGGGCCAGTTGTGGCCCGAGGCCAACCAGATCCTGCACCACCTGGCCGCCGGATACGCGCGGATGACGACGCTCGTCGACAACGTCCTCGGCTACCAGCGGCTCGACGAGGGCACGGAGGAGCTGACCAAGCAGACGGTCATGCTCGACGGGGTGGTCGCGGCAGGCGTCGACGGCGCGGTGGAGCTGATCGGACCCGGCCGGGCGCAGTTCGCCGTGCACGCGCCGCCGATCGAGGCGGAGGTCGACCCGCACCGGCTCGCGACGGCGCTCGCGCACCTGATCGCCGACGTGGTGGGCGTGGACGCGACGGGCCGCTCGCGGCACCAGCCGCAGGGCGGGTACGTCGACTCGACCGTCGTGGTCGCCGCGGCCCAGCGCGACAACGTCGTACGGATCGAGGTGCGCGGCCCCTTCCCCGGCGGCGACCCGGTGCACGAGCCGATCGTGCAGGGCATCGTGCGGGCGCACGGCGGTGTCCTCCAGACGCACCAGGTGCCGGGGATGGACGGCATGTCGTACGTGCTGGAACTGCCGCTCGGCGAGGGCGGCGGCACGGTGCAGGCGACGGGCGCGGCCGTCCCGTACCAGGAGCAGACCGGCGCGCCAGGCACCACCGTGGGCGGCGGCCGCGGCGGGCGGCGCAGGGCGCGGCGGGCCTCGACGGACGCGTTCCTGGCGTCGCCGACCGGCGGGAACGGCGGGGGCGGGGAGAACGGAAGGGACGGGGGCGCCGGGGAGAACGCGGTGGAACCGCCCACCGGCCGGCGCAGGGCACGGCCCATGGCCGAGGACGCGCAGGCCGCGGCCGGGGGCAGCGGGCCCGAGGGCGGCGCGCTGGTGCCCGCCCCCGGCGGTGACGCCGGTACGGGCCGCCGCCGGGGCCGCCCGAGCCCCGCCGAGGGCGCGGTCGTACCCGCAGGGCACGGCACGCGGCGCGGCACCGCCGTGCCGCCGGGGGGCGTCGGTACGACGGTGCCGCCGCAGGGCATGCCCGCGCGGGGGCACCGGGCCGCGGGCCAGGCCGCGCAGGGCGGCCAGAACGCGCTGCCCGCGCTGCCGTCGGGGCCGATCGCGCCGCAGCCCGCGCCCGCGGACGCGCCGGCGCTCGCACCCGTGCCGCCGCAGGGTGGTCCTGGCGCGCCCGCCGCCCCGTCCGCCACCAGGACGGCGCCGGGGCCCGCCGACCACCAGGCCTCCCCGCAGCAGCAGCCCACGGGCCGGCGGGCGCGCCGGGTGCTCGCGCAGGGGCAGGGGCAGCCGGGGAGCGAGCAGCCGCAGGCGCCCGCGCAGGCCCAGGGACACGTACAGGCCCAGGGACACGTACAGGCGCAGGCTCAGGGGCGGCCTCAGGTCCAGGGGGAGCGGGCCGAGGCGGAGGGCGCGCGGTCGCCGTTCGCGCTGCCGCCCGGGGCCGCGGACCGTACGGACGACCCGGCGCGCCACGACGCCGCGCACACCGCGCAGGACGCGGACCACACCCCGCCGCAGGCCCACCCCCTGCCGGGCACCGACGCGCCGACGGCGGGCGACAGGGCGCAGCTGCCGCGGCGGCCCCAGGCGCCCGCCGAGCCGCCGCGCCCCCGGCAGGCGCCGCCCGCGGGGCGTCCGCTGCCCGTGGCGCAGCCGCTGCCCGACGAGACGCCGCCCGGCGGCACCGCGACCGGGCACGACACCCAGGGCCGCGCGTTCAGCGTGCGCACGCTGGGGCAGGGCGTGCCGTTCGCCCGCGGCGGGCAGGCGCCGGGCGTGCCAGGTCCCGGGGCTGCGGGCCGCAGGCGCAAGCTGGGCAATCGCACGGAGCCTGCAGCGGACGGCGCGGCGCCGCAGCGCCCCCAGCCGCAGCAGCCCCAGGGGCCCGCGACCCCGCAGAGCACGTCGGTACCCCTGCCGCCGCCGTCCCCCGGCGCGGGCGGCGGACGCGCCGAGGGCCGCTCGTACGCCATCGGGGCACCGGACGAGGGCGCCGAGGGGCCCGAGCCGCTGGACGGTCCCGGTGGCGCGGTCGAGGTGGCCAACCGGCCTCAACCGCAGCCGGTGGACGACGAGTTGCCGCCGGAGCCGCTGGACAACCCGCGTCGGCTGCTGGTGTGGCCCGCGCCGGACGTCTCCACGGAGCAGGCGCTGAGCGAGCGGGGCTACCGGCCCGTCGTGGTGCACTCGCGCGAGGAGGTCGACGCGCAGATCGCCGCGTTCCCCGCGGCGCTCTTCGTGGACCCGCTGACCGGGCCGATCACCAGGACCGCACTCCAGTCGCTGCGACAGGCCGCGGTCGCCGCCGAGGTGCCGGTACTGGTGACCGCCGGTCTCGGCCAGGCCAACCGGGACGCCGCGTACGGCGCCGACCCCGCCGTGCTGCTCAAGGCGCTCGCGCCGCGCGACAGCGAACAGCACCCGCCGCGCGTCCTGCTGATCGAGGAGCACGAGGAGATCGCGCTCGCCCTCTCGACCACCCTGGAGCGGCGCGGCATGCAGGTCGGCCTCGCTGCCGAGGACAACGAGGCGGTGGCCATCGCCGGGCAGATGCGGCCGAACCTCGTCGTGATGGACCTGATGCAGGTGCGGAGGCGGCGCGCCGGGATCATCGACTGGCTGCGCGCGAACGGCCAGTTGAACCGCACGCCGCTGGTCGTCTACACGTCGGCCGGCATGGACCCGGCCGAACTGCCGCGCCTGGTGCGGGGCGAGACCGTGCTGTTCCTCGCGGAGCGCTCCACGAGCGAGGAGGTCCAGGCGCGGATCGTGGACCTCCTCGCGAAGATCGGGACGAACTGACGGCCGCCTCGCGGGGTTCGGCCTCGGGGACTTGCTTTCGCGGGGCGGCCGGCAGGCCGGGCCGGCTCGGACGGGGCCCGGCTGACGCGGCGGCCCGCTCACGCGGCAGGCAGGTCAGCGCGGCGGTCGGTCTCAGTGTCCGTCCGGCACCCACCCGTACACGCGGGTGAGCGGGAGCCGCAGGAGCAGGCGCCGCTGGGCGACCATCGCCGCGCGGAAGTCGTCCCAGTCCGGGTGTTCGCCGCGCAGTGCGCGGTAGTGCGCGACGAGCGCGTCCGCCGCGTCGTCGTCGGGCGCGCGGGTGACCTCGCCGAGTTCGGCGACGCCCTCGCCGACCGCGTAGGCGCCGAGGTCGGGCGTGGTGACGTAGAAACTCGCGCGCGGGTCGCGGCGCAGGTTGCGGGTCTTGGCGCGGTCGTCGGTCACGGAGATCAGCAGGATGCGGGGCTCGGGGTCCCACAGGTACGAGACGTTCGACAACTGCGGCCTGCCGTCACGCTTCTGGGTGGTCAGGACGCCGTTGACGGTCGTACCGAACAAGCTCCAGGGGTCACTCACGGGCGCTCTCCTCGTGGCATCGTCTGCGGGCCTGGCGGCCACCAGTATCGTGCGCGGACGCGGGCGCGGCGGGGTGCGCCGCGGGCTTCCCGTGCGGGCACGGGAGCCGGACCGCGCCGGACCG
>NZ_BAABEP010000026.1:0-52439 GCF_039540215.1 Streptomyces tremellae | reverse complement strand
GGGTCGCACCGGAACAGGCTCGCGTCGCAGCCGGACCGCGCCGGACCGGGTCGCACCGGAACAGGCTCGCGTCGCAGCCGGGCCGCACCGGACCGGGTCGCACCGGAACAGGCTCGCGTCGCAGCCGGGCCGCACCGGACCGGGTCGCACTGGAACAGGCTCGCGTCGCAGCCGGGCCGCACCGGATCGGGGCCACGTCCGGCTCGCGTCGCAGCCGGGGCGCACCGGAACCGGCTCGCGTCAGAACCGGGTCACGTCCAGCTCGCCGTTGGCGTACTGCCGCCTGATCACCTTCTTGTCGAACTTCCCGACGCTGGTCTTCGGCACGGACTCCACCAGCGCCCAGCGCTCCGGCACCTGCCACTTGGCTACCTGCCCCGCGAGGAAGTCGCGCAGCTCCTCGTAGCCGGCGCCGGCGCCCTCCTTGAGGACGACGGTGGCGAGCGGGCGCTCGCCCCACCGGTCGTCGGGCACGGCGACCACCGCGGCCTCGGCGACGGCGGGATGCCCCATCAGGGCGTTCTCCAGGCCGACGCTGGAGATCCACTCGCCGCCCGACTTGATGACGTCCTTGGCCCGGTCGGTGAGGGTGAGGTAGCCGTCGGGGCTGATGACGCCGACGTCGCCGGTCCGCAGCCAGCCGTCCGGGCTGAACTTGTCGTCCGGCGTGAGCTCCGCGCCCGCGCTTCCGCCGTAGTAGGCGCGCGCCACCCAGGGGCCCCGTACCTCCAGTTCGCCCGCCGACTCGCCGTCCCAGGGCAGGAGAGCGCCGTCGGGCCCGGCGAGGCGCGCCTCGACGCCGATGGGGAAGCGGCCCTGTGTGACGCGGTAGGGCCACTCCGCCTCGGGGGTGAGGCCGGGCGGCGGGTACGAGGTGGTGCCGAGCGGCGAGGTCTCCGTCATGCCCCAGGCGTGCAGGAGGCGCACGCCGAGCTTGTCGTACGCCTCCATCAGCGACGGCGGGCAGGCGGCGCCACCGATGGTGACGCGGTACATCGACGACAGGTCGCGCGGGCGCTCGGTGACCTCGGTGAGCAGGCCCTGCCAGATGGTGGGGACCGCGGCCGCGTGGGTGGGCCGCTCCTGTTCGATCATGTCGGCGAGCGGCGCGGGCTGGAGGAACCTGTCGGGCATCAGCATGCTCGCGCCGACCATGAACGTGGCGTGCGGCACGCCCCACGCGTTGACGTGGAACTGCGGCACGACCACCAGGGACAGGTCGCGCTCCGTCAGGCCGAACGCGGCGGCGGTGGTGGCCTGCATCGAGTGCAGGAAGATCGAACGGTGCGAGAACACCACGCCCTTGGGCTCGCCCGTGGTGCCCGAGGTGTAGCACATGGCGGCGGCGGAGCGCTCGTCGAGGTCGGGCCAGTCGAAGGCGTCGAAGTCGGGTGAGTGGCGGGCGATGAGCTCCTCGTAGTCGTGCACCTGCGCGTCCGCCCCGGCGAGCAGCGAGAGGTCGCCGGGGCCGCTGACGACGACGTGCTCGACGGTCGGCAGGTGGGGCAGGAGGGGCGCGAGCAGCGGCAGCAGCGAGCCGTTCACCACGATCACGCGGTCTTCGGCGTGGTTCGCGATGTAGATCAGCTGCTCGGGCGGCAGGCGCAGGTTGAGCGTGTGCAGGATCGCGCCCATGGCCGGGACGGCGAGGTACGCCTCGACGTGCTCGGCGTTGTTCCACATGAGCGTCGCCACCCGCTCGTCGTCCCGTACCCCGAGGTCGGCGCGGAGCGCGGCGGCGAGTTGCACGGCCCGGCCGCCTGCCGCCGCGAAGCTCCTGCGCTGCGGCTCGCCCTCCCCTGTCCAGGTGATGATGCGGGATTTGGCATGGATCGTCATCCCGTGACGGAGGATGCGGGTGACGGTCAGCGGTACGTCCTGCATGGTGCTCAGCACGGCGTCCTCCCGGGAACGGTGGTCCACGGCCCGCGGTGGCGGCTGCGGGGGATGCCTGGATTCTGCGCGGTGACCGGCGCGAAAGTCACTACCCGGGAGTAGACCATCCGATCTTCATCCGGTCGGCCCGATCTTCGTCCGGTCGGCCTTCCGGTCAGGGGGCGGGTCTTCGTACGGTCGGCCTTCATCCGGTTCACAGGGCCGGGTCTTCGTCCGGTCGGCCTTCCGGTCAGGGGAGCGGGCGGCCCGTTCGGTCAGGGGACCGGCGCGAGCTCCGGGTCCTCGCGGAGTTTGGCCAGGGCGCGGGAGACCGCGCTCTTGACGGTGCCGACCGAGACGCCCATGACCTCGGCGGTCTGGGCCTCACTCAGGTCCTCGTAGTACCGCAGGACGACCATGGCGCGCTGCCGGTCGGGCAGCCGGGTGACCGCGCGCCACATCGCGTCGTGCAGCACCTGGCGCTCGGCGACGTCGGGCGCCCCGCCCTGCGCGCGGGCCGGCTCGGGCAACTCCTCGCAGGCGAACTCGTCGATCCTGCGCTTGCGCCACTGCGAGGTGCGGGTGTTGACCAGCGCACGGCGTACGTAGCCGTCGAGGGCGCGGTGGTCCTCGATGCGCTCCCAGGCGACATACGTCTTGGTGAGCGCGGTCTGCAACAGGTCCTCCGCGTCGAGCGGATTCGCGGTGAGGGAGCGGGCGGTGCGCAGCAGTACGGGCCCCCGCGCCCGTACGTACGAGGAGAACGACGCGTACGGTGCGTGGCCGTGGCCGGCGGCTCCGGAAGCGCTCGTGCGGACAGGCGTGGTCATGTGCACCACGCTAGGAGCGGCGGCGCTCCCGGGGATCGGCCCCAGGTCCCGAAGCGGGGTCCCCCTCAGGGTGTAGGGCCCAGGGAAACCCCACCTCCTGTGGGTGGAGGCAGCGCGGGGTCACCCTCGGGGCCGGGCCCGCGAGTCGCCGGCGCACGGCCGCACGGGGAGGCGCGGGGAGGCCGCGCCCCCCGCGCCCTCCGGGGCGCACGGGGATGCCGGGGCGCGGGGCGTGTGGGGGGTGGGGGGTGCCCGGGGGGCGGGGACGCCGGCCGGGCGCCGCGGGGCGCGGGCGCGGGCGTACGAGCGCGGGCGTACGAGCGCGGCGGTCCGCGCGGGGTGCTCCCACACCCTTCGCGCGGACCGCCGCTGTCACCGCTCGGTCAGTCCCCCCGGCCCCCCGGGCCGGGACCGCTCACCACAGGTGGTGGAAGGCCACCGTCACGTTGTCGTTGTGCTGGTCGATGGCCGTGAAGGCGGAGCCGATCACATTGGCCGTGTTGTTCTGGTTCGACGCACCGGCACCGGTCGCCACCTGCTGCGTGGTGGTGGAGTTGCCGTAGTTGTTGTGCCCGACGCCGCTGCCGGCGAGGGTCGCCACGGTCGCGTTCGATCCGTCGTCCGCGACGCTGCCGTTGTCGGCCGAGGCGACCCCCGTGAACAGCGCGGCGGCGAGGGGGAGGGCGGCGACAGCTGCGATGACGCGGGCGGTGCGGATGCTTGCCATGTCTTGTTCCTCCAGAGAACCAGATGTACAGCGGTTGCCGCGGGTGCGGCAGGTCCTGCGGGCCCTGCGCCTGCTGTGGGACCACGGGACCGTGTACTGCGGGATGCAGCGTGAACTTCGGCTTTTTACGGGGCAGTTGGCCGACCACCCCGGTCCTGCTCTCGACGTCGCGAGATCAGAATTGCCCACCGAATCCCCGGCGAACCAGACCGGAGGGATCTATTCCCTCGCAAGCGTGAGGACTTGTCGATAAACCCCTTTCCTGACTTCAAGGGGGCGTTCCGGTACGAGAGCGGACACCGGACCCCTTTCCGCGCAAGAGCTGAACCGTTCCGGCAGCCAATCGGCGCGCCAGGCGCACCCCGGCGCGTCGCGCTGCCGTCGAGCGACCCGATCCGAACAAGTAATCGAATCTCTCTTCCACCCGATCGAACGGATGTGCGAAAATGAACGCATGGCCACCACCGCCCGGCACGCCGCAACCCTGGCTCTCGCGCACGCGCTCTCCGCCGCCGAGCGCGGGCTGCCCGTCTTCCCCCTGTCTCCCACCAAGCTCCCCGCCCTCCGCTCGCCCCACCGTGGTCAACCGGGGCACGTCAGCTGCCGCGGCGAGTGCGGCCTGCCTGGTCACGGCGTGTACGACGCGACCACGGACCCCGTCGCCGTCCGGGCCCTGTTCGACGCCGCGCCCTGGGCCACGGGGTACGGGATCGCCTGCGGGCGGCCCCCGTACCACCTGATCGGCATCGACCTCGACATCAGCGGCCACGAGCCGGCCGCCGGTACCACGCCCGACTCCGTCGCGGCGCTCCAGCAGCTCGCGTTCGAACACCTCTTCACGCTGCCGGAGACGGTCACCGTCCTCACACCGAGCGGCGGCCGGCACATCTGGCTCAGGGGCCCCGCCAACGTCGTCGTCCCCAACTCCGCGGGCCGCCTCGCCCCCGGCATCGACGTGCGGGGCGGCGGCGGCTATCTGGTCGGGCCCGGCTCGGTCGCCACGCGCGGCGCGTACCGCCTCGCCCCTGGTACGGCCGATCTCAGCGCGCCCGCGCCCTGCCCGCGCGCCCTGCTACGGCTCCTCACGCCCTCGGCGCACGCCGGGCACTGCGGGCACCCGCCTCATGGGCAGTCGGCGCGCCAGGGCGAGGGCCTGGTGCAGTTCGTCCTCGCCTCGCACGAGGGGCAGCGCAACACCCGCCTGTTCTGGGCCGCCTGCCGCGCGTACGAGCACGGCTTCGGCGAGGCGCTCGCCGACACCCTCGTCGAGGCCGCCCTCCACACCGGCCTGACCGAACGCGAGGCGCGCGCCACGATCGCCTCGGCGCGGCGGCTGACGTTGGAGCGCTGAGGGCGGGCGCCGGGGGCGCGCGCCCGGCGCCCGCCCCGGTCGAGCAGGGCGAACGGCGGCGGCTCGGCCACCGCGGGCAGGGGGAGCGGCGGGCCCGGCCGCCGCGGGCGGGGGAGCGGCGGGCCCGGCCGCCGCGGGCTCCCTCGGCGGGCGGAGTGGGCCCGGCTGCGACGGGCTTCCTCGGCGGGTCCGGCTGCCGCGGGCTTCCTCGGCAGGCGGAGTGGGCCCGGCTGCCGCGGTCCGGCGGCCGTAGGCAGGACGTGGCGAGCGCGGGCAGGACGTGGCCGCGGGTGCGCCTGGTGCGCCCCGCGGCCACGTATGCCCTACGCCGTACGCCTACCGGAACCCGTACCCCCTGGACCCGCGCGCGTGACGGGGTTCAGGAGCTTCAGGAGCGGGGCGGCGTGTCCCCGCGGCCCGGTATGTGGCCCTTCTTGCCGTCCTCGGTCGTGGTCTCGGCCTCGATGCGCTCCTTGCGGACCGTACCCTTGACCGTCTGCTGCTCGACCTTCTCCTCGGTCGTCAGCCGGACCCGTTCGACGGGCTCGGTGCGCATCTCCACCACCGGGCGCTCCTCGTGCAGCGTCACCACGTGGTCGGCCTCGGAGATGTCCTCGCCGCGCAGCGCCGCGTCACGGTTCTCCTCCGTGATGGGCTCCCGTACGACACGCACCTCCTCGTGGCGCACGGGCACGGTCTGCTGCTGCTCCTCCGTCACCACGTACTTGTGGAGACGGGCCTGGCCCGCGTCGCGGCGCTCCGTGGTGACGTGCATCCGCTCCTCGGAGCGGGTCATCGCCACGTCCTCCGCGGCGGTGTCGCCGCGGCCCGCCGCGCCCTCCTTGCCGAGGCCCGAGGTGCCGCCCGTACGCGACTGCCGCAGCGCGGCGCTGTCGCCCCGGGTGCCGGCGCCGCCCGCCGCGTCGCCCGCGGCCGGACCCCTCCGGCCTGCCGCGCCCGCGGCGCCCGCGCCGCCCATCGCGGCCACGCCGCCCTTGGCGTCGGGACCCGCGTCGGTCTTGGCGTGCTTGCCGCCCTGCCGCTGGTCGCCCGCACCGCCGCCGTCGAGGCCGTAGTACCGGTACAGCCGGTGCTCCTCCTGCTCGGAGAGGTGGCCGCCCGCGTCGATGTCCACGTTCGGCGCGTCCTTGACCTGGTCCCTGTCGTAGGGGACCTCCAGGTGGTCCTGCACCAGATTGGCGTCGTGCATGGGGATGAACGACTCGCTCGAGCCGAACATCCCCGTCTTCACGGTGACCCACTCGGGATTCCCCGTGGCGTCGTCGTAGAAGACGTGCTTCGCACTACCGATCTTGTTCCCGTCGGCGTCGTAAACGGGGTGGTCCAGGACCGCGGGGATCTGTTCCTGTGTGATCATCGCGATTCCTCCTTGGTTCGCGGTTCGAGTGCCGGGTATCCACATCCAGCCTCACATCTCACCTGAACCGGGTAAATCACTATAAATCTCCTCCCGATCTGGCTGTATCCCGCATCACCGCAGGTCAGAGGCGCACCTACGGCGGCACGGCCGCCACCCCCGCCCCCTCCACCCGGGGTTCGACGTCCCGATGTCACGGCCTCGATGTCACGGCCCGCCGACCGGAGTGTCACGGGCGCGTCCCGGCCGGGCCGGTCCGTGAACCCGGCCGGTGCCCCGGGGATCGGACCAGTCACAACAGCACACCGGCGGGGCCCGCCGGGGCGCCAAGGACCGCTCAGCACACCGCGGGGCCCGCCGGGCGTCCCGACCCGCCCCGCACATCCTCACGACCGATCTCATGGAGAAGCGATGCACCTCAGGAAGATCTCAGCCCTCACGCTCGTCGCCCTGGCCGCCGGCGTCTCGCTCACCGCCTGCGGCAGCGGCTCCTCGACGAAGGCCGGTTCCGCGGCGGGCGACAGTGACTCGTCCGCGAGCGCGCCCGCCTCTTCCGCTGACGACTCGGGCGGCGCCGACGACTCCGCGAACGGCTCCGGCAGCGGCAGCGGCAGCGGCACGGCGAACGCGAGCACGCTCTCCAGCCACTCGGGCACGGCGTCCGGGTCCGGCGCGGCCTCGGGCGCCGGTGCGGCGTCCGGTTCCGCCTCGGGCGGCACCTGCCGCACGGCGAACCTCGCCTTCTCCACCTCGGGCGCCATGGCGGAGGGGGAACTCCTGGTCAACCTCCGCAACACCGGCCCCTCGGCCTGCACCCTGCACGGCTTCCCCGGCGTGGACCTCAAGGGCCGCGACGGCACGGTCAGCGCGGCCCGCAGCAAGGTCGCCGCACCCTCGGTGAGCCTGGCTCCCGGCCAGGAAACCCGCTTCACCCTGCACTACCCGCCGAACCACTCCGGTGGCTCCGGAGTCACCTTCACCACTCTGATCGTCACCCCGCCCAACGAGACCCACCCCCACACCCTGGCCCAGGCCATCAACATCCCCGTCACGGACGGCAGCGCGCCGGGCCCGGGCATCACGGTCGACCCGGTCGGCACGGGCAAGTAGCCCCCGCCCCGTCGTGCGGCCCCGGCCCCCGGCGCCGGGGGCCGGGGCCGCACGACGGCGTTCCCCACAGGACCCGCCCGAACCCGCCCCGAACGGCCCTCACACCCGCGCCGGACGCCCCCACCCCCACGCGGCGAGCGTCCGCGCCTCCACCACGGCCATCCGGGCTGCCCGGTCCGCCGGGCCGGTGTGGGCGCTCTGCCCCGCCGCCGCCCCTCCCACTCGCGGTACAACAGCCCCACCCCCGCGGTGAACACCGACGGGCGGGCTGTCGCAGACATCGCCCGGGAGGTGGTGGCCGCCACCGGCTGGGCCGGGCAGCACTCCGCGACCAGGTTGTGATCACCTCGGTGGACCCGAGCCTGAGGCGACTGCGGCCAGCGGTTGGACGCTGGACATCCTGTACACCGCTGGCTCACCCTCGCGATGCGCGCCCAAGCTACGCCCCTACACCGTCGCTGCCAGGAGTAAGCGGATGAAGAAGCACCGAGTTGACCCCAGGGACATGACATGGGAACAGGAAATTCCCTACTACCGCGCCTATTTCTGGGACCGGGGCGCCGTCACGTCGCACGAGTATGAACTGTCCGACGTCGGCATCGACGAGGCATTGGCCTGGACTCGGCAGTACGCACAGGAGAAGGGCTGGACGTACACGTTCTACGTCAGGGTTCACGACAGGAACGAGCCGGGGCTCGTGCGGATTGAAGGCGTCATGGGAGACCCCTTCGACGACGTGTAGGGAACGGACCTACACCCGAGTGTGCGTCGTCATCCACTGAAAACTCCGGTGACTCATCCTTTCGTTCGCACGTCGTGGCGGGCAGGACGATGTCCGCGGTTTCGACCGGGCGGCCGTCGTCGCCGTAGTACGTCCGCCTGATGCGGGTCACCAACGCGCCGCGCTGGATGCCGAGGAGCGTCGCCTCCTCGGCATCCGCATGTCCCGGCTCCGGCTGCTCCACCGCGTGGGTCACCGTGATGCCGATCTCGGCCATGCGGTCGACCACGCCCCTGCCCGCGTGCGGGCCGCCCTCCGGCAGCACGACGAGCGTTCCCGCCGTCAGCTCGTACGGCTCCCAACTCGTCGAGAGCTGCGCGGGCCTGCCGTCCACCAGGAACTCGTACGCCGTGCGCACACACAGCGCCCCCGTACCGACGCCGAGCCGCGCCGCGATCTCCCCGGGCGCCGGCACCTTCGCGTCGGTACGGCTCTCCCACGTGCCCCGGCGGCCGAGCGCCGCCATGTCCGCGCGAAACGGTGACCCGCCCTGCTGCTCACGGTACTGCGAACGCACCATCCGCAACCGCCGACTCGGCTCGGCGGCAGTCGGGGCAGCGATGAATCGCCCGGCCGCAGTGCGGCCGCTGTGAACGTCGCTGCCCCGGCTGTCGACAGATGGCGTGCCCCGTCCGGCAGGGCACACGGAGGACGGGCGGGGCCGGCGGGGCACCGCGAGCGGGACGGCCCCTGACCGATGTGGCTGGTCAGGGGCCGTGCGTATGCGGTGGGTGTGGGATTTGAACCCACGGTGACATTGCTGCCACGACGGTTTTCAAGACCGTTCCCTTAGGCCGCTCGGGCAACCCACCTGGGCCCTCCGCCGCCGGCGGGTGGGGCAGGCGACAGCCTACCGGCTGGGCGGGGGTGGGGGTGGGTGGCGGTAGTTCTTACGGTTCCGTGAAGGGGGTGTTCCACGGAGGGCCGCGGGGCTTCCGGCGCAGGTGGGCGGGCTAGCGTGAGGGCGTGCTCACTTTGGTGCTGATCGGACTCGTCGGCGGGTTCATCACGGGGATATCCCCGTGCGTCCTGCCTGTGCTGCCTGTCGTCTTCATGACGGGCGGCGTGCGGCGGCGGCCGTATCCCGTCGTCGTGGGGCTCGCGCTGAGCTTCAGCGTGTTCACGCTGCTGGGGACGCTGGTCGTCAGCGCGCTGCCCGTGCCGCAGGACGTCATCCGGTGGGCCGGGCTCGTGGTGCTGCTCGTGCTGGGCGTGGCCATGATGTTCCCGGCCGTACAGGACCTGCTGGAGCGGCCGTTCGCGCGGATCGGGCGGCGGCGGGTCGACGGCGAGCGCGGGGACTTCGTGCTCGGGCTCGCGCTCGGCGCGGTGTACGTGCCGTGCGCGGGGCCTGTGCTCGCCGCGATCACCGTCGCGGGCGCCACGCACCGGATCGGCGTGGGCACGGTCGCGCTGACGCTGGCGTTCGCCGTGGGCACGGCCGCGCCGTTGCTGTTCTTCGCGCTCGCCGGGCGCGGTGTCGCCGAGCGGGTGCGGGCCTTCCGCGAACGGCAGCGCGGAGTGCGGTTCGTGGCGGGCCTCGTGGTGATGGGGCTCGCGGTCGCGCTGACGTTCAATGTGACGGACGTGCTCCAGCGCGCCGTTCCCGACTACACCTCGACGCTGAACCAGGCGCTCGACAAGAGCGGCGCCGTGGGCGCGCTCGGCTCCGAGCAGGCCGCGGGGCTCCAGCACTGCGCGCAGCTGCCGAGCCCGCAGCTCGCCGACTGCGGGAAGGCGCCCGCCCTTTCGGGCATCCAGCAGTGGTTCAACACCCCGGGCGACAGGCCGCTCCCGGCGAGCGCGCTCAAGGGCAAGGTCGTGCTCGTCGACTTCTGGGCGTACTCCTGCATCAACTGCCAGCGCGCCATCCCACACCTCAACGCCTGGTACCGCGCCTACGCGAAGGACGGCCTCGTCGTCGTCGGCGTGCACGCGCCCGAGTACGCCTTCGAGCACGTGCCGGCGAACGTGAAGGCCGGCGCCGAGCGGCTCCACATGACCTATCCGATCGCGCTGGACAACGACTTCACGACCTGGAACGCCTTCGGCAACGACTCCTGGCCCGCCGAGTACCTGATCGACGCGAAGGGGCAGGTGCGCCATGTCGCCGTCGGCGAGGGCGAGTACGACACCGGCGAGTCGCTGATCCGGCAGCTGCTGACGGCCGCCCACCCGGGCGCGCACCTGCCGCCGCCGACGCATGTCGCCGACACCACCCCCACCGACGAGGGCCAGACGCCCGAGACGTATCTCGGCTCGGAGCGCGCGGGGTCGTTCGCGGGCGGGCGGCTCTCGGACGGCGTCCACGACTTCACCGTCCCCGGCACGCTGCCGGCCGACGCGTTCGCGCTCGGCGGCACCTGGTCGGTCGGCAAGGAGTCGCTGACCGCGCGCAAGGACGCGGACCTGCGGCTCGCGTACTCGGCAGACGACGTGTACCTGGACGTCGGCGGCACGGGGACGCTCACCGCCACGGTCGGCGGCAGGACCACCACGTACAAGGTCTCCGGCGCGCCGAACATCCACACCCTCGTCCACGGGGACGACCCGACGAGCGGCATCCTGGACGTGAAGCTGTCGCCCGGGCTCAGCGCGTACTCGTTCACCTTCGGGTGACGCCTCCTGCGCCGCCCGTCCCTCGACGCGTCTGCCCCCGGCGCCTGTTGGCGCCGGGGGCAGAGGGGGAGCGTACGGCGGGGGTCAGTTGCTGCTGTCGCCCTTGCGGGCGCCGAGGGTGACCTCGACCGTGTGGCTCTGGCCGTCGCGCTGGTAGGTCAGGCTGACCTTGTCGTTCGGCTTGTGGGTCCAGATCTCGCTGATCAGGGTCGGGCCGCTGTCGATCGGGGTGTCGCCGAACTTCGTGATGACGTCGCCCGAACGCAGACCCGCCTTGGCCGCGGGGCCGTTCGGCGTGACGGCCTGGCTGCCGTTCACACCCTGGGAGGCGATCACCGCGCCGTTGCCGCCCTGGTCGCCCTGCTGCTGGCTGTCGTCCATGGTGACCGTGGCGCCGATGATCGGGTAGACCGGCTGGCCCGTCTTGATCAGCTGCTGGGCGACGGTGGCCGCCTGGTTGATCGGGATGGCGAAGCCGAGGCCGACCGAGCCGGGCTGGCTGCTGCCGCCGCCGAGGCCGCCGCCACCGCCGCTGCTGCCCGGCTGGATCGCCGAGTTGATGCCGACGACGGCGCCGCGCGCGTCGAGCAGCGGGCCGCCCGAGTTGCCCGGGTTGATGGACGCGTCGGTCTGCAGCGCGCTCATGTACGAGGTGCTGTTGCCGCTCTCGTCGCCGGAGACGACCGGGCGGTGCTCGGCGCTGATGATGCCGGTGGTGACCGTGTTGGACAGGCCGAAGGGGGCGCCGATCGCGATGGTCGAGTCGCCGACCTGGACCTTGTCTGAGTCGCCGAGCGGCAGGGGCTTGAGACCCGAGGGGGCGTTCGTCAGCTTGATGACGGCGACGTCGTAGCCCTCGGCGCGGCCGACGACCTGGGCCGCGTACTTCTTGCCGTTGGAGAACGTCGCGGACAGCTTGCCGCCGCTCGCCGCCTCCGCGACCACGTGGTTGTTGGTCAGGATGTGGCCCTGCTTGTCGAAGACGAAGCCGGTGCCGGTGTCGCCGCTGCCGTTGCCGCTTGTGGCGTCGATGGTGACGACGCTGGGCAGTGAGTTGGCCGCGACGGCGGCGACCGAGCCGCCGGCCGCCTTGCCCTTGGGCAGGTCGGCAGCGGAGACCGTGGTGGAGCCGATACCGCCGCTGTCGCCGCTCGACGCGGCCCAGTAGCCGATGCCGCCGCCGATGCCGCCCGCGACGAGCGCGGCGACGATGACGGCGGCGATCAGGCCGCCCCTTATCCGGCCGCCGCGCTCCGGGTGCTGCGCGCCGGGCGCGCCCCAGACGGGTCCGCCGGGGCCCTCGCCACCGCCGCCGTAGCCCTGGCCTCCGATGCCCTCGGAGGGGGTGCCGTACGCGGGGTACTGGGGCGGCGGCCAGCCGCCCGCAGGGGGGCCGCTCGGCGGGGGCGGGGTGGCGCCCGCGGCGTGGGCCGGATGGGCGGCGTGCGCGCCGTGGGTCGCCGCGTGGTGGTGCGGCGGCTGGTCGGGCGGCGGGGGCGCGCCGTACGGGGCGCGGGTCCTCGGGTCCTCGCCGACCGGGGGGCCGGAGGGGGCGGGCGCGGCGGCCGGGGTGCCGACCGGGAACGTGGACGGCTCGCCGGGGGCCGCGGCCGGACGCTCGGGCGGCGCGGCGTGCGGGGGCGCGCCCTCGGGAGCGGAGGTCCCCTCAGGAGCGGCGTCCGGCCCGGGAGGTACGGACTGGGTGGCGGGGCGCTCCGTGCCCTCGCCCGCAGTGCCCTCGTTCTCGGTGCTCACAGCTCTTTTACTCCTCGGTTCCACGGTTCCACGGCTGTCGTCGGCAAGCGTCCCGCTGTGCAAGTGTCGTGGTTAACCCTTACCCACGACACGTCGGGCCACGGTAAGCGGGACCTGTGCGTCATTTGGCCATCTTTTACTTCGGACAATCCGGGCGCATCCCGAGGTGGACCGCCGGGATCCGCGCGGCTCCCCCGCCGACCGGCCGGGGAGGGCCGCCGTTCACCCGGCTGCCCCGCGGGGATGGGACCATGACGCCGTGACCCACGCACGTCAGCACAGCATTCAGGTCGTCGCCCACCGGGGCGCCTCCGAGGACGCGCCCGAGCACACGCTCGCCGCGTACGTGAAGGCCCTGGAGGACGGCGCCGACGCCCTGGAGTGCGACGTGCGGCTCACGGCCGACGGTCATCTCGTATGCGTGCACGACCGCCGGGTGAACCGTACCTCCAACGGCCGTGGCGCGGTGTCCGCGCTCGAACTCGCGGACCTCGCCGCGCTCGACTTCGGCGGGTGGAAGAACAGCCCGGCGTACGCGGAGAGCGAGGAGGGCCCGGAGTGGCGCGACCCCGGGTACACGTCGGTGCTGACGCTGGAGCGGCTGCTCGGACTGGTGCGGGACGCGGGCAGGCCGGTGCAGCTCGCCGTGGAGACGAAGCACCCGACCCGGTGGGCGGGGCAGGTGGAGGAGCGGCTGGTCGAGACGCTGCGCAGGTTCGGCCTCGCGGAGCCGGCGGGGCCGGGAGAGTCTCAGGTGCGCGTCATGAGCTTCTCGGCGCGGTCGCTGCACCGCGTCGCGCGGGCGGCGCCGCAGCTGCCGACGGTCTATCTGATGCAGTACGTCTCGCCGCGGCTGCGGGACGGGCGGCTGCCTGCGGGCGCGCGGATCGCGGGGCCCGGGGTGCGGATCGTCCGCAACCACCCGGGGTACGTCGCCCGGCTGCGCCGCGCGGGGCACCGGGTGCACGTGTGGACGGTGGACGAGCCCGAGGACGTCGAGCTGTGCGTACGGCTCGGGGTCGACGCGATCATCACGAACAGGCCGAAACAAGTCCTCTCCCAACTCGGCCGTACCGGGCCATAACCGGAGGAACCCACACAGGTCGCACCTGAACCGTTCGGCGGGGAGTGCACCGGCGCGCTCGCTGCGTGTCCGAATGTCACGAGTGCGTCAAAGGCTGGTTGGTGGCCGGTTTCCGGTCCAGGCCAATGGGGCATCCACACCGTGGCTTGGGCGAAGGAGGTCTCGGGGGTGGCGATTTTGGTGGCACAGGAAGCGCCGGCGTCGTCGAGCGTGGCCGTGGCCCACGGCCCGGCGGGCGTGGGCGAGGCACGGCACAGGATGCGCGCGCAGCTCAGCCGCAGCGGCGTCTCTGACACGGTCGTCGAGGACGCGGAGCTGGTCCTCTCCGAGCTGTTGAGCAACGCCTGCAGGTACGCGAGGCCGCTGCGGCGGGCGGGCCGCGGCGACGCGGACCCGGACGGCGGCATAAGAGCGGCCTGGAGCGTCGACCCGGCGGGCGGCCTGACGGTCGAGGTGACGGACGGCGGCGGCCCCACGAGGCCCGCGCCCGCCCGGCCGTCCCTGACGGCGCGCGGCGGCCGCGGACTCACCATCATCTCGGCGCTCGCGAAGGACTGGGGCATTCGCGACAGCGCCTCCGGCGAGGTCACCGTCTGGGCCCACCTCTCGGCCCCCGACCCCGCCCACTGACGCTCCGGCCGCTGTGCCCCATGGCCCCTCTCGGCTCCCGTGGACCGTGGCGCCTTGGCCTGTGGCTCCGGCTCCGGCCCGCCCCCTGACGCTCCGGTCGCGGTGCCCCTCGGCCCGCGGCCCCGGCTCCGCCCCCAGCGCTGTGGACTCCTGACTCCGGCCCCGTGGGCCCCGCTCGCTGACACCCTGCCCCCTCGGGACCATGGCCTCCCCCGGCCTCCGGCTCCGACTACGGCTCCGTGAACCCCCGGCCCCGGCTCCGGGCCCGCCCACCGACGCTCCCAGCGCCGTGCCCACGGCCCCTTGACCCGTGTCCCCGGCCCCCGTGAGCCCCCGACCGCCGGGCCGGTCCCCGACGCGGGTGGGCCGGTCCGCGACACAGGGCCCGAGCTGCTCCCCGCCGGCCGCCCCACCCGTTCCCCCTCCCGCGGTTCCCCGGCAGCCCCGCCGGTTTCCGACCGGCTCCGCGTCCGGGGCCGGACCGGCCTCTCCTTCGCGCGGGCGCTCTCCGCCCTCCGGGCCCCGGCCCCACCGGCCGCGGCGCGGTCGCGCGCGGGCCGCCGCGGGGGTGTGCCGCGCGCCGGGGGCGGGGCCGCGCGGCTAGGCTCGCCGTCTGCATTCGCGCACGACGCATCGCCGCAGCAACCGGGAGACACCCCACGATGGCCAAGAAGCAGAAGAAGGCGCAGCTCACGGACGGACCGATTCCGGTGGTGGGGGCCAGGGAGCCCTGCCCGTGCGGTTCGGGGCGCCGCTACAAGGCGTGCCACGGGCGCGCGGCCTCGCACGCGGTGACGGAGCTGGTGCATCGCCCGTTCGAGGGGCTTCCCGGGGAGCCGCACTGGGTGGCGATGCGGGAGCTGGTGCCCGCGGCGACGGCCGCGCTGACGCTCAGGGACGGGCTGCCCGAGGGCGTGCCGTCGGTGACGCTCGCGACGGTGCTGCCGATGGCCTGGCCCGCGCTGCGCCGCGACGACGGCTCCGTGCTGCTCGCGCTCCAGAACGACACGGCCTCGGGGGACCTCAGCCGCGACCTCGCGGACACCCTGGTGCGTGCGCTGACGGCGGAGCCGGGCAACCCGGTGCCCGCGCGCCGGGTCGAGGGCGAGGGCCCGAGGCTCCAGGACCTGCTCGACCTCTCCGCGGACTTCGCGCCGGTCGTGCACCCGGGCTTCGAGTTCTGGGTGCCGGACGCGGAGAACGCGTCGCCCGAGGTCGCGGCATCGCTGGAACGGGCGAACGCGGCGGCGATCCCGACCGTGCTGCTGTCCGGCGCCGACGCGGCGTACTGGTGCGAGACGCCGGAGAAGAACCACCTGCGCTGGGTGATGCCGCACGCGGAGGAGGCGCTGCTCGACGCGCTGGCCAGGCTGCACGCCGCGGGCGAGTCCTCGCTCGGCGAGGGCACCAGGCTCGTGGGCTCCTTCCGCGCCCACGGCCTCACCGTGCCGGTGTGGGACCTGCCGAGCGCGATGGGCGCCGAGGAGTGCGAGAAGCCGGCCGCGGCGTTCGCCGAGCGGCTCACCGCGGCGCTCGCCGAGACGGCCCCGCTGACGGCGGAACAGCGCAGGGCGCGCGGCGGCCTGACGAACCGCCAGGTGACGCTGAGCTGACGGAGAGCGACGACGACGGGGGCGAGTGGCCGATCCGAAGTGATACCGGTCACACAGTTTTGCCGTGAGGCCCGTACTTCCAGGTAATGAGCGGCCCGAAATCTCTGATCGAATTTGCTAACGGCCGATCTCTTGTTACCGTTCTAGAAGCCCGGTCGCTGGTGCATCCCCCGTCGCCAGCGACCGGGCCTTTGCGTTCTCGGGCCACGCCGGCCGCAGTCGGGCCATTGCTCCGATTTTCCGGCGCCCGCCCGCGCCGCCCCGGGTTTACCTGCGGTTTCCTGGACGGCGAGGGGCGGCGAGACCGCCCCGGAGCGGGGTGGCACCGAACCCCAACTCCCCCTGGACTGCGCTGACCTGCAGGATCTCCACGATCCCGCGCGCCGCGGCGCCGGGCGGAGGCCCGGCGCCTCGCGGGCCCGTGCGGCGCGGTTTTCGGTGAATTTCCGCGCACGCCCCGCTTGCCAGGCCATACGCGGGGAATTGAATTTTGTTCAGTACATCTCAGAACATCTCAGTACGCGAGTCTGCTGCCCTCGTCGGGCGCGCTCGTACTCGCCCGTACCAACGCGTCCACGACGGCCTCGACATCGGGCAGCCAGGGCGCGGAGGAACCGGGCAGCGGGCCGCGTTCCCACCGCACCTGACCGCCCGCGGCCTCGGACGGCGGTAGCACCAGGTAACCGCCGCCACTGTGGAAGCGGAGGGAACTCGGCACCCACGGCTTCGCGTACAGGAGGTCGCCGAGGCGTTCGAGGCCGTACGGGGCGACCAGGATCGACCAGCGGGTCGGCGTCGCCACCACAGGGCCGAGCCGTACGCCGTCGCGGTCGAGCGCGGCGAGCGCCCGCGCGCCCGCGACGGCCGGCAGGCTGATCGCGCAGGGCGCGGAGCCGCCGGTCGCGAGGACGACGGGGGCGGTCGGCCGGTTCGTCCACCACCAGCGGACCATCCGCTCGTCGTACGTGGCCGCGAGCAGGTTGGGGTCGAAGGGGTGGGCGCCCGGCACCGCGCACTCCGGGTCGGGGCAGGAACAGCCCGTGCCGCGGGTGCCGCGGCCGCCGGTCGCCTTCAGCGCGGCACCGGGGACCACGGGCCATCTCCAGGCGGAGAAGGCGAGCGCCGCATCGAGTGGGGCAGGCATCCCCTTGCGCCGGAACCGGAGCCTGCGTCGCCTTCCGAGGATCTCGCGCATGAGCGCTCGTTCCTTTCCGTTGAACGCCGAGTCCACATGAACACTGACTGACACCATCTGGGTGCATCACTTCGTCGTGCGTACCGTCGCGCATACAGCCGTGCGTACATTCAGCCATTCAGCCATTCAGCGTCGCGCTGCGCCGTGCCGCCGGGGTTCGCCCGGTCCCGCATCCGGTACGCGCCGGTGCGCCGTACGGCTCCGGGCGTCCTGCGGGCGGTGGCGCGCGGGCGCCCTGCTGCTGTCCCGCTGTGCTGTGCGTGGTGCTCGCCACTCCGGGGAGACGGGCGTCGGCCGGACCCCGACCTGTCTGACGCCGGGTCGCTGCCGCCGGGTTCCAAGGGGCCCCAACTGCCCCTGTCCGTCACCTTTTACGTACCCATCGCGTACGGAATGACGCTCGGGAGAACGCTTCCGGGGTGCCACGGATTTCCCGTGGGCCCCGGAAAAAACCCTCTTGAGCGAGCTCAGTCGATCGCAAAAACCACAGAGGGGGTACTTTTTTCGGTCAACTTCGCTACGGAGCCGGAGATCGGCCGGGGCACCGGCTTCACGCTGGACATTGCCCGAGTTGTGCGTGTACATGTGGGTACATTGCCGACCGCGCAGAATGACATGGGGGTTTTGCGATGCTATTCAGCGAAACGCACCGCCCGGAAGGTCGGCTGCCATGAACGCTCCACAGGCGCGGAAAGTGGCTGGAATCAGCCCTCTGGTTCCCTCGCCTGCCCAGACACCCCCTCCGCTCGACGACCTCCAGGCGCCGCCCGTCGTCCTCATCCAGGACCGGCTCGCCGGCTGGGTCTCCGACCTCACCACCCTGCACGAGCTGACCGAGCGCCTGGCGCGCACCGACCGCCTGGAGTCCGCACTCACCGAGCTGCTGCGCGCGGGCGCCGCCCTCGTCGGCGCGCGGCGCGGCCTCGTCGTCCTCGACCCGCCCGGCGGCGAGGGCCCCCGCACCACGGTCGGCGTCGGCCTTTCGCGGTCCGATATCGGCCATCTGGAGACCGTGCCGCACGCCGCCACCGCGTACGGCGCGCTGCTCGACGGCACCGGCCCGCTCGACGGCGGGGGCGGCGGCACCGCCGCGCGGCCCGCGGCCGTGGCCACCCCCGACCTGCTCGCGGACCCGGCGCTCGACCCGCGCCACCGGGACGTCGCCCTGCGCCTCGGCTACGGCGCCACGTACGCGGTGCCGCTGCTCAGCGACCCGGACGCCAACGCCGCGGGCGAGCCCGCCGGTCACCGCCCGCGCCGGCTCGGCGCCGCCGTCTGGCTCTACGACGAGCCGGCGGAGCCCGACGAGCGCAGCCGCCACCTCGTCGGCCTCTACTCCCGCTACGCGGGCGAGCACCTGGCGCGCCTCGTCGAACTGGAGCGGGCCCGCGCCCGGGTGGCCGACCTCACCGGGGAACTGCTGCCCACGCGGCTGCCGCACGTGCCCGGCGTACGGCTCGGCCTGTGCCACCACAGCGGGCCGCGCGGCGGCGGCCACTGGTACGACGCGCTGCCGCTGCCCGACGACTGCCTCGGCCTCGCGGTCGGGGCGGTCGACGGCTCGGGCCCAGCGGCGGTGGCCGCGATGAGCAGGCTGCGGGCGGCGCTGCGCGCGTACGCCGTGATGGAGGGCGAGGACCCGGTCGCCGTCCTGTCCGACCTGGAGCTGCTGCTCAGCCTCACGGAGCCCGGCCGCACGGCCACCGCGCTGTTCGCCCACGCGGAGCCGGCCGCGGGCCGCGTCCTGCTCGCGGGCGCCGGACACGCGCCGCCGCTGATCGTCGGCGACCGGCGGTGCGCGTACGTGGAGACGACGCTCTCGGCGCCGCTCGGCATGCTGGCGTGCTGGGAGGCGCCCAGCGTGGAGGTGGTTCCCGAGCCCGGAGAAACGGTGCTGCTGTACACCGACGGGCTGCTGCGGCGCACGGGCGACCCGGTGGACCGGGCGTACGCGCGGCTGCACGCGGCGGCGGCGAGCGTGCCCGCGGCCGTACGGGACGACCCGCAGGCTGTCGCGGACCACGTGGTGCGCACCGTGCTGGCCGACGCGGGCGCCGCCCGGGGCGGGGCCGGCGGCAGTGACGGCAGTGCCAGCAGTGACGGCAGTACGGACGACGTGGTGCTGCTCGCGGTCCGCTTCGAGGGCTGAGCTGCGTTCGAGGGCCGAGAGCTCGGGGCCGCCGGGGGCCCCGCCCGGGGCGCCCCGGCCGCAGTCGTCCCGGCCGGGCGGTTTCGGCGGATTCCTCACAGCAGGGCGCCGGCCCGTCCCGCTCACCTGCGCGGCTCCTTACGATGGAGAGGGCCGGTGCCGAACCGGAGAGCCGGTGGTCGTAGCGAGGAGAAGACGTGGCCGACGAGAGCGGCCGGGAGAACCCCGGCGCCGAGGCGGAAACCGACGGGAAACCCATCAAACAGCGGAAGAACGGACTGTATACCGCCGTGTCCGACGAACTCGCGGAGAACATGAGGACAGGCTGGGCCGACACCGAGCTGCGCGGCCTCGCGCCCGTGCCGGAGGCCGGGCACACGGCGGCGCGGCGCGCGGCCCTGTCGGCGCGGTTCCCCGGTGAGCGCCTCGTGGTGCCCGCCGGCAACCTGAGGACCCGGTCGAACGACACGGAGTACCCGTTCCGCGCGGCCACCGAGTACACGTACCTCACCGGCGACCGGACGCAGGACGGCGTGCTCGTGCTGGAGCCCGAAGGCACCGCGGGCCACACCGCGACGGTGTACCTGCTGCCCCGCTCCGACCGGGAGAACGGCGAGTTCTGGCTCGACGGCCAGGGCGAGCTGTGGGTCGGCCGCCGCCACTCGCTCGCCGAGGCCGAGCAGCTGCTCGGCCTGCCGGCGAAGGACGTGCGGAAGCTGCCCGCCGCGCTCGCCGACGCCACGGGGCCCGTACGGGTCGTGCGCGGCCACGACGCGGGCATCGAGGCCGCGCTGGCCGACAAGGTGACCGCGGAGCGCGACGAGGAGCTGCGGGTCCACCTCTCCGAGGCGCGCGCCGTCAAGGACGCGTTCGAGATCGGCGAGCTGCAGAAGGCCGTGGACGCGACGGCGCGCGGCTTCGAGGACGTGGTGAAGGTCCTCGACCGGGCCGAGGCGCACGAGAGGGGCGAGCGCTACATCGAGGGCACGTTCTTCCTGCGCGCCCGCATCGAGGGCAACGACGTGGGCTACGGCTCGATCTGCGCCGCCGGCCCGCACGCGACCACGCTGCACTGGGTGCGCAACGACGGCCGGGTGCGCTCCGGCGAGCTGGTCCTGCTCGACATGGGCGTCGAGACGGACACCCTCTACACGGCGGACGTGACGCGCACACTGCCCGTCGACGGCCGCTTCACCGACCTCCAGCGGCGGATCTACGACGCGGTGTACGACGCGCAGGAGGCGGGCATCGCGGCGGTGCGGCCCGGCGCGAAGTACCGCGACTTCCACGACGCCGCACAGCGGGTGCTCGCGGAGCGCCTCGTCGAGTGGGGCCTGATCGAAGGCCCGGTGGAGCGGGTGATCGAACTCGGCCTCCAGCGCCGCTGGACGCTGCACGGCACGGGCCACATGCTCGGCCTCGACGTGCACGACTGCGCCGCCGCCCGCCGCGAGGTGTACGCGGACGGCACCCTGGAGCCCGGCATGTGCCTGACGGTGGAGCCGGGTCTCTACTTCCAGACGGACGACCTGACCGTGCCCGAGGAGTACCGGGGCATCGGCGTGCGCATCGAGGACGACTTCGTCGTCACCGAGGACGGCAACCGGAACCTCTCGGCGGCGCTGCCGCGCACCTCGGCCGAGGTGGAGAGCTGGATGGCGGGCCTGCGCGGCGCCTGATCGCGGCCGTACGTGCGGGCGCCCCCGTGGCGAACCCGTACGGCACCGTGCGGCACCGTGCGCGCCCCGCAACCCCGCGCCCCGCGCCCCACAACGACGAGGACGCCCGCTCCACGCGGCTCAGATCGCGTGGAGCAGGGCGTCCTCGCGCCATTTCAGGATCTTGTCGAAGCTGACGACGGCGCCGTGGCCCGGACCGTTGCGGAAGTGGACGTGGTCGGCGAGCTGCTCGATCAGTCCGAGGCCCCGGCCGCTCTCCGCCGTGGACGGCGGCGGCAGCGGGTTCCTGACGACGCGTCTCGCGGGGAACCCCGGCCCCGCGTCGGCGACTTCGATCCGGCACTTCTCGCCTTCCAGATAGGCGGTCACCCGGTAGCCGCCGCCCTCGACGCCGTCCGCGGCGCCGTCCCCGCCGTGCTCCACGGCGTTGGCACACGCCTCGGTGAGCGCGACGGACAGGTCGAAGGAGATGTCCGGGTCGACCCCCGCGGTGTCCATGGCGCCGAGCAGCAGGCGCCGCGCGAGAGGGACACTCGCCGCTTCCCGCCGCAAATGCAGAGACCACCAGATGCTCATGCTCCAGCCTCCTGGCCATGGCTCGACATACGGAGACGTATTGCCGCATGCGGCCTTCCGTAAGCCCGCCTCCCGTGGTATCGCCCTCGTTCGGCCGACGCGGGCCGCGCGGGGTGGCGCGTACGGGGCAGAGCGTGACGTCCCGGACCTGCCCGCCCGCGGCGGGGGCCGCAGTGCGATGATGGCCCCGCCATGAATCCCGTCGCGCGCGCCGCCGTCGGCGCACGGCTGCTGAGGGCCGCGGTGTTCGCCGCGGTCTGCGCCGTGCTGTCCGCCGTGGGGCACGCGGTGGCGGCCTGCGCGTCGGTGCCCCGCTGGTCGGTGGCGGCCGGATTCCTCCTGCTGTTCGCCGCGGCGGCCCCGCTCGCGGGCCGTACGCGCTCGACCGCGGGCACGGTCGCCGCGCTCGCCGCGGGCCAACTCGGCCTGCACGCCCTGTTCGGGCTCGCGCAGCAGCGGGCCGCCGCGCCCGCGCACGCGGGCGGCGACGCGGTCGTCCGCACGGCCGCCACCCTGGTGTGCGGCGCGGGCCACGGCCTCAGCCACGCGCAGGCGCTGCGGGTCCTCACCCGGGCGCACATCAGCCCCGGGAGCGTCATCGCCGGGCCGGGCGGCACGGACCCGGGCGCGGCGTCCGGCACCGCGTCCGACGCGGCGTCAGCCATGACCAACATGCCGGGCATGGGCGACATGCCCGGCATGGGGGGCGGGGCGGGGTCCGCGACCGGCTGGACCGGACTCGCAGGGCTGCTGCCCTCGCTGCCGATGCTCCTCGCCCACCTGCTCGCGGCGCTCGCCGCCGGCTGGCTGCTGCGCCGCGGCGACCTCGCGCTGCTGCGGCTGTGCGAACTCTCCGAGCAGGGCGCCGAGGGCCTCGGCGAGGTCCGCGAGACGCTGACCGACGCCGCACGGCTGCGCTCCCTGCGCGCCGCGCTCATGCTCGTACGGCACCTGCTCGCCGGACTGCCGGGCGCGCGGGTGCTGCCGCAGGGGCCGCCGCCCACGCACGGCATACCCCCCGCGCCCTCGGCCGTGGCACTCCAGCACACGGTGGTCAGGCGCGGGCCGCCCGCGGCGGTCGCGCTCGCCGCCTGACACGACGCCCTCGGCACCCGGGAGACGGGAGAGGCGGCGTCGTGCTGCCGCCGTGCGACCGCACGCGGCTCCCGCCACCACCTCACCTCTTGGGGAGTGTTCTGTGTTCTCTGTGTCTTCTGGGTCTGCTGGGTCTGCTGGGTCTGCTGGGTCTGCTGGGTCTGCTGGGTCCAACGCGCCTGCTGGTTCCGACGCGCCTGCTGATTCCGCCGGATACGCCGGGAAGCCCCCGCGCGCCGCGGCCCGTACGCGCACCCGTCTCGCCAGGCTCGGCGTCGCGGGCGGTGTCGCAGGCTCCGCCGTGCTGCTGCTCGCCGGGCCCGCGTCCGCGCACGTGACGGTGCAGCCGCACGGCGACGCGGCCAAGGGCGGCTCCGCCGTCGTCGACTTCAAGGTCCCCAACGAGCGCGACAACGCCACCACGACCAAGCTCGAAGTGGCCTTCCCGACCGACCACCCGCTCGCCTCCGTGATGCCTGAACCGGTGCCCGGCTGGAAGATCGACGTCACCACGGCCAAGCTCGCCAAGCCGGTGGAGCTGCACGGCGGCAAGGTCACCGAGGCGGTGTCCAAGGTGACCTGGACCGCGCAGGGCGACGGCATCCCCGTGGGGCAGTTCCAGCTCTTCCCGGTCTCGCTGAGCACGCTGCCCGCCGACGCCGACCAGGTCACGTTCAAGGCCCTCCAGACGTACTCCGACAAGGAGGTCGTCCGCTGGATCGAGCCGCAGCAGCCGGGCGCCCCCGAGCCGGAGGACCCGGCGCCCGTCCTCAAACTGACCGCGGCGTCCGCAGCCGACGGCGCGGCGCAGGGCGGCACCGGGCACGCCGCGACCGAGACCTCCGCCAAGAACGCGCAGGCGGCAGGCGACTCCGGGGGCTCGGACACCGACACCGTCGCGCGGGTGCTTGGCATCGTCGGCATCGTGGTCGGCGCAGCGGGCGTCGCGTACGGGCTGTTCGTCGGCCGCCGCCGCTCCGCCGCCTGACCCCGCGCCGGCGGGCCCCGGGAGGGGGCGCGCCCCGCTCCCTCCCCGGGCCCGCTCCCTCCAGGGGCCCGCTCCCTCCCGGGCCCCTGGGCAGCCCCCGAAACCTCCCGCTCGTCCACAGGAAAGACCTCATGCGCAAGAAGACGCTCATCGCGGCGGCCGCCCTCACGGCGGCCGCGGCCCTCACCCTCACCGCCTGCGGTGGAGACGACAGCAACACCAAGCCGAAGGCCGTGGCCGACGTCTCCGGCGGGCAGCGTCCCGGCGCGGCGACCGTGCTCGACCCGGCGTTCCACAAGCCCGACCTGGTGCTGAAGGACACCCACGGCAAGACGTTCGATCTCCGCGCGGAGACGAAGAACAAGCCGACGCTGCTCTACTTCGGCTACACCCACTGCCCCGACGTCTGCCCGCTGACGATGAGCAACCTCGCCGTCGCGCGGAAGTCGCTGACCAAGGCGGAGCAGGACAAGCTCCAGGTCGTCTTCGTCACCACCGACCCCGAGCGCGACACCCCGGCCGAGCTCGGCAAGTGGCTGCCGGCCGCCGGCGACCCGTCCTTCATCGGCCTCACCGGCGACTTCAAGACCATCCAGGCCGGTGCGAAGAAGCTCGGCATCGGGATCGACCCGCCGGTCAAGCAGAAGGACGGCACCATCGTCTCCACGCACGGCGCCGAGGTGATCGCCTTCTCCCCGAGGACCAACGACGGCTACCTGCTGTACGGGGACAACACGACGGCCCAGGACTACGCCAAGGACCTCCCCGAGATCATCGAAGGGAAGCGGCCGTGACCCGCCGCGCGGCCCTGCTGCCCGCGGCGCTCCTCGCGGCCGGGCTCACCCTGGCGGCGTGCTCGGGCGGCGGCCAGGATGCCGCGGCGAAGCCCGCGGGCGGCGGCGCCCCGAAGCTCACGGTCTCCGGCGCGTACATGCCGCAGCCGGTGGGCGACCTCGCCGCCGGCTTCCTCGTCGTGCACAACGCGGGCAGGGGCGGCGACAAGCTGACCTCCGTCACCAGCCCGCTCTCCGAGAGCGTCTCCATCCACAAGACCGTCGACAACCGGATGGTCGAGGTGACGTCCTTCGACGTCCCGCCGGGCGGCACGCTCGACCTCGCGCGCGGCGGCAACCACATCATGCTCATGGGGATCGCGCACCCGCCGAAGCAGGGCCAGCGCGTCGAACTGGACCTGCACTTCAGGAAGACCGGCGCGATCAAGGTCACCGTTCCCGTCAAGGCGGCCAACTACCAGCCGCCCGCCACGCCGTGAGTGAGGGACACCAGACGCCATGACAGCTGCTACCGCCCCGTACCCCGCACCGGCCGGCGCCCCGGCGGGTCCGCGCCGTCGCCCCCGGCTGCCCGGCGTGCCGCCCCCGGCCGGGCCCGCCAGGCTCCTGGCCGCGGCGGGCGTGGTCGTCGCCGCCGTGCTGTCCGTGCTGACCGTGTTCGCGGGCAGCGCCTCCGCGCACGCGGCCCTGACCGGCAGCGACCCGAAGGACGGGGCGGTGGTGGCCACGGCGCCCAAGGCGGTCACCCTGACCTTCTCCGAGCAGGTCTCGCTCGGCAGGAACGCGATACGGGTGCTCGCGCCCGACAACAAGCGCGTGGACACCGGGAAGATCACCGACGTCAGCACCGGGTCCACCGCGAGCTACCGGACGGCGCTGCGCCCCGGGATCGGCGACGGCACGTACACCGTCGCCTGGCAGGCGGTCTCGGCCGACACCCACCCGGTGGCCGGCGCGTTCACCTTCTCCGTCGGCGCGCCGTCGAGGACCGAGGCGAGCGTCACGGGCCAGAACGCGGGCGGCGGGCTGGTCGGCGCGCTGTACGGGATCGCCAGGTACGTGTCGTACGCGGGCTTCACCGTCCTCGTCGGCGGGGCCGCGTTCGTCCTGGTCTGCTGGCCGCGCGGGGCGTCCGTGCGGCCGGTCCAGCGGCTCGTGGTGCGCGCCTGGACGGCGTTCACCGCGGCGACGCTCGCGCTGCTGCTGCTCCGCGGCCCCTACACCGGCTCGGGGAAGCTCGCGGACGTCCTCGACCTGAGCGGGCTGCGGGACGTCCTCGGTACGAAGGAGGGCGCGGCGCTCGTGTCGCGGCTGCTGCTGCTCGGCGCGGCCGCGGTGTTCGTCGCGGTGCTGTTCGGCGCGTACGCGCGGCGGGGCGGGGAAGGGGCGGACCGCGCCGAACGGCGCGACCTGGCGTTCGGGCTCGGCGCGGGTGGTGCGGCCGTCTCCGCGGGGCTCGCGGCGACCTGGTCGCTGAGCGAGCACGCCTCGACGGGCATCCAGACCGGGCTCGCCATGCCGGTCGACATGGTGCACCTGCTGGCGATGGCGTGCTGGCTCGGCGGGCTCGCGGCGCTGCTCACCGCGCTGTACCGGGCGCCGTCCGTGGACGCGGCGGCGGTACGGCGGTTCTCCGCGCTGGCGTTCTGGAGCGTGGCCGCGCTGGTGGCGAGCGGCCTCTACCAGGCGTGGCGGCAGATCGGCACGTTCTCCGCGCTGGCGTCGACCTCGTACGGGCGGCTGCTGATGATCAAGGTCGGCCTCGTCGTGGTGATCGTGGTGATCGCGTACTTCTCGCGGCGCTGGACGGCGCGGCTCGCCGAGGCGCCGGGAGCGTCCGCGTCCGGCGCTGGGGCGGGAGCGGCCGAGCCGCTTCCGGTGGGCGCGGCTGCCGCGTCCGGCGCGCCCGGCGCCGGGGCCGGCTCCGGTGCGGGCGCGGCGGCCCGCGCCCCGGTGCCGGCGGGGGGCGGCGGTTCCGGTACGGGCCCCGGCGCGGGCGAAGAGGCCGGCGCGGGAGCCGGTGCCTCCGGTACGGGCCCCGGCGCGGGCGCCGACGCGAAGCCCCGTGCGGGCTCAGGTGCTTCCGGTGCGGGCACGGTGTCCGGGGCGAAGTCCCCTGTCGGCGGCGGCGGTTCAGGTGGGGAGTCCGACGCGGGCTCGGAGACCGGTGCTTGCGGTGTGCAGAGCCGTGCGGCGGGCGGCGGTTCCGGTGCGGCGGGCGCGACGGCACGGGCGGGCGCGGGCGGGGAGCGGGCGGCGCAGTTGGCGCGGCAGCGGGCGGCGGTGGACACGGCGCGCACCAAGCGGGTGCGCGACGCGGACCCGGCGCGCGGCGGCCTGCGCAGGTCGGTGCTTGCCGAGGCCGCGGTGGCGGTCGTGGTGCTGGTGTTCGCCGTGATCCTCTCCGACACCGAGCCAGCGCGGACCGCGCAGGCCGCGGCGCACACCCCGGCGGGCGCCGCGGCGGCCGCGGTGCCGAAGGCCGGCCCCGTCGACCTGTCGCTGCCCTTCGACACGGGCGGCCCGAAGGGCAGGGGCGTGGCGGAGTTCTACCTGGAGCCCGCGCGGGCGGGCGGCCAGAACCTGATGCACCTCTATGTCAACGGCCCCGACAACCGGCCCCTCGACGTCCCCCAGGTGAAGGCGAGCCTCACCCTGAAGTCGCGCGGGATCGGGCCGCTCCCGATCGCCCCCGAGCGGTTCGCGCCGGGGCACTGGGCGGCCGAGCACGTGCAGATCCCGATGCCGGGCACCTGGCAGCTCGCGCTGACCGTCCGCACGTCCGACATCGACGAGACGACCGTCTACAAGAACATCACGATCGGCTGAGTCAGTGACCGACACCTCGAAGCACCCCACGAAGAACGGCGCGCGCACCACACCGCCCCCGGCGGCGGACGCCGCGGCGGGTGGCGTCTCCCGGCGCCGGCTCCTCGGCACCGCGTGGGCCGCGGGCGCGGGCGGCCTCGTCGTCTGCGCGGCCGGGGGCGCGGGCGCCTACGCCGCGACCCGGCCCGCCGCGCCCACGCCGCTGACCAGGCTCGGCGCGGAGGCCGTCCCCTTCCACGGCACCCACCAGGCGGGGATCGCCACCCCGCTGCAGGCCGCCGGCCACCTCGCCGCGTTCGACCTGGCGCCGGGCGCGGGCCGCGCGCAGGCGGTGGCGCTGCTGCGTCGCTGGACCGCCTGCGCCGCCGCGCTGACCGAGGGGCGGCCCGCGCCCGACCACGACACGGGCGTCGCCCTGGACGCGGGCCCCTGCTCGCTCACCGTGACCTTCGGCTTCGGCCACAGCTTCTTCGACCGCACGGGCCTGGTGAAGCAGCGCCCCGTGCAGCTCGACCCGCTGCCCGCGTTCTCGTCCGACCACCTCGACCCGGCCCGCAGCAACGGCGACCTGTGGATCCAGGTCGGGGCGGACGACGCGCTCGTCGCCTTCCACGCACTGCGCGCCCTGCAGAAGGCGGCAGGCGCGACGGCACGCGTGCGGTGGCAGATGAGCGGGTTCAACCGCTCCCCCGGCGCCACCGCGCACCCCATGACCATGCGCAACCTGATGGGGCAGATCGACGGCACGGGCAACCCGCAGCAGTCGGCGCCACGCTTCGACGAGCAGGTCTTCGTGCCGGCGAAGCCGGCCTCGGACGGCACCACGCCCGCCGGCCCCGCGTGGATGGCGAACGGCTCGTACGCGGTGGTGCGGCGCATCAGGATGCTGCTCGACGACTGGGAGAAGCTCTCCGTCGACGCGCAGGAGAAGGTCATCGGGCGCCGCAAGTCGGACGGCGCCCCGCTGACCGGCGGCACCGAGCGCACGGCGATGAACCTGACCAAGACAGGACCCGACGGGAAGCTCGTCATCCCCGCCGACGCGCACGCGCGGATCGCGCAGCCGAGCGCGAACGGCGGGGCGGCGATGCTGCGCAGGGCGTTCTCCTACCAGGACGGGATCGGCGCGGACGGCACCCCGGACGCGGGGTTGCTGTTCGTCGCCTGGCAGGCCGACCCGCTCACGGGGTTCGTACCGGTGCAGCGCAAGCTCGACCGCGGCGACGCGCTCTCGGCGTTCATCAGGCACGAGGCGAGCGGCCTGTTCGCGGTGCCGGGCGGGGCCGCCGAGGGGGAGTACGTGGGGCAGCGGCTGCTGGAGTCCTGAGGGGCCGCCCGCCCGCGGCGCTGGAGTCCTGGGGCCCCGCCGCCCGTCCGCGGGGCCCCTCGCGGGGGCGGCTAGGGTGGGCCGCATGTCGGCCACGCGCTATACGTATCTCGGGCCCGAGGGCACCTTCACGGAAGCCGCCCTGCGCACCCTGCCGGAAGCCGCCACCAGAGAGCTGACGCCGATGGTGTCGGTGCCCGCGGCCTTCGACGCCGTGCGGTCGGGGCAGGCGGCGGGCGCGTTCGCCGCGATCGAGAACTCGGTGGAGGGCGGCGTGACCGCCACCATCGACGAACTCACCGGCGGGGAACCGCTGATGATCTACCGCGAGGTGCTGCTGCCGATCACCTTCGCCCTGCTCGTACGGCCCGGTACGGCGCTCGGCGACGTGCGGACGGTGACCGGGCACCCGGTGGCGCAGCCGCAGGTGCGCGACTGGCTGCGGGAGCGGTTGCCCGAGGCGGTGTGGGAGTCGGCCGCGTCGAACGCGGACGGCGCGCGGCTGGTGCGCGAGGGCAAGTACGACGGCGCGTTCGCCGGGGTCTTCGCGGCGGCGACGTACGGCCTCGAACCGCTGGTCACCGACATCCACGACGCGGCGAACGCGGTGACGCGCTTCGTCCTCGTCGGGCGCCCAGGACGGCCCGCGGCGCCCACGGGCGCCGACAAGACGTCGCTGGTGATCTGGCTCGGCGACGACCACCCGGGCGCGCTGCTCGGCCTGCTCCAGGAGTTCGCCGTGCGGGGGGTCAACCTGATCCAGATCCAGTCGAGGCCGACCGGCGCGGGCATGGGCAGGTACTGCTTCACCGTCGACGCGGAGGGCCATGTCGCGGAGCGCCGGGTGGCGGAGGCGCTGATGGGGCTCAAGCGGATCTGCCCGAAGGTGCGGTTCCTCGGCTCGTACCCGCGTGCGGGGGTGGCGCCCTCGGACGTGCCGCCGCCGCGGCCCGGCACGTCGGACGCCGACTTCATCGCGGCGGCCGAGTGGCTGGCGCGGAGCCAGGACGGGCGCTCCTGAGCCGCTCGCCCGCGGGGTGCCCGGCTCCTGTGTGCACAGTGCCACCCGGCCTGTGGATAACTATGCAAGTTATCCACAGGAATAGATCTCGACCTGAGGACAAGTCGACAAGGCGAGCCCCTCGCGTCGACAAATCCCCCGAGTCACTCGTTCGCTGTCCACAGGGTGTGGGGTGTTGCCAAGCCCTCACATGACCCTCACCCGCGGTGATCGTCCACCCGGGAGGGCCGACTCCCACCCGAAGGAGTGGGAATTGCAGGTTTAGCAGCGCATTTGTCCGGCGACCGCCCTTCCGGGAAAATGATCAAGGCCATTGTCCACAGCGTTACCCGCGGACCTGTGGATAACTTTCCGCCGGACCTTTTCCCACTGTGGACAAGGGGCGCCAAGTGCCGTCCCCCACAAGGGATGTGAGTCAAGGTGAGGTGGCGCGGACACCTCCTGGCGGGGAATTGCGGGTGACCGGTTGACTTATGGCCGGTGCGCGACCGGCAAAGGCCCGGCCCCGGTCCCGCCGGGCTCGCTCATGATCACATTCCGACATTGTCGCCATTTACACCAATAAATCCAATTGCGGCAAAAGGGAGTAATCGCATCCGTGGCGGTGCCGTGGATACGGGGTGAGCCCCAGGCGCGCGCACCGGTAGCCTTGGCCGGGTGATTGACCTTCGCCTGCTCCGTGAGGACCCCGACCGTGTCCGCGCCTCCCAGCGCGCCCGTGGAGAGGACGTCGGCCTCGTCGACGCCCTGCTCTCCGCCGACGAGCGCCGCAGGTCGTCCGGCGTCCGCTTCGACGAGCTGCGCTCCGAGCAGAAGTCGCTCGGCAGGCTGATCCCGAAGGCGTCGCCCGAGGAGAAGGCCGAGCTGCTGGCCCGCGCGGAGCGGCTCAAGGCCGACGTGAAGGCCGCGGACGCCGCGCAGCACGAGGCCGACGAGGAGGCCAGGAAGCTCCTCCTCCAGCTCGGCAACGTCGTGCACGAGGACGTCCCGGTCGGCGGCGAGGAGGACTTCGTCGTCCTGGAGACGCACGGCACGATCCGCGACTTCGGCGCCGAGGGCTTCGAGCCCAAGGACCACCTGGAGCTCGGCGAGGCGCTCGGCGCGATCGACATGGAGCGGGGCGCGAAGGTCTCGGGCTCGCGCTTCTACTACCTCAAGGGCGTCGGCGCGCTGCTGGAGCTCGCCCTGGTCAACGCGGCGGTCGCGCAGGCCACCGCCGCCGGGTTCACCCCGATGATCACGCCCGCGCTGGTGCGCCCGCAGGCCATGGAGGGCACCGGCTTCCTCGGCCAGGCCGCCGCCGACGTGTACCACCTGGAGCAGGACGACGCCTACCTGGTGGGCACGTCCGAGGTGCCGCTCGCCGCGTACCACATGGACGAGATCATCGAGGCCGACCGGCTGCCGCTGCGGTACGCGGGCTACTCCTCGTGCTTCCGCCGGGAGGCCGGCACGTACGGCAAGGACACCCGGGGCATCTTCCGCGTCCACCAGTTCGAGAAGGTCGAGATGTTCTCGTACGTGGCGCCCGAGGACGCCCAGGCGGAGCACCTGCGGCTGCTGGAGTGGGAGAAGGAGTGGCTGCTCGGCCTCGGTCTGCCCTTCCAGGTGATCGACGTGGCCTCGGGCGACCTGGGCGCCTCGGCGTCCCGCAAGTACGACTGCGAGGCGTGGATCCCCACCCAGGGCAAGTACCGCGAGCTGACCTCCACCTCCAACTGCGACGGCTTCCAGGCCCGCAGGCTCTCCGTGCGCATGCGCGACGGCAAGCAGGTCAGGCCCCTCGCCACGCTCAACGGCACGCTGTGCGCGGTGACCCGCACGATCGTGGCGCTCCTGGAGAACCACCAGCAGCCCGACGGCTCGGTGTGGGTGCCCGAGGTGCTGCGCCCCTACCTGGGCGGCCGCGAGTTGCTGGAGCCGGTCGCCAGGTGAGCGCGGACGTGAGCCCCGCCGCGGCCTTCCCCTACCGGCTCGTCGCGACCGACCTGGACGGGACGCTGCTGCGCGACGACGGCACGGTCTCGGACCGTACGCGCGCCGCGCTCGGCGCCGCGGCGGCGGCAGGCGCGGCGCACATCGTCGTCACCGGCAGGTCCGTGCCGTGGGCCAGGCACGTGCTCGCCGACCTGTCCTACGAGGGCCTCGCCGTGTGCGGCCAGGGCTCGCAGCTCTACCACGCGGGCGAGCGCAGACTGCTCACCTCGGTGACGCTCGACCGGCAGGTCGCCCGGCTGGCGATCGCCAAGATCGAGGCCGAGCTCGGCCCGCTCGCGCTCGCCGTCAGCCAGGACGGCACCGAGGGGCGGGTGCTGACCGACGAGCGCTACGCGCTGGGCGGCGGCACGTCGGACCGGGTCGCCGCGGTCACCGACGCGGACGCCTTCTGGGCCGCCCCCGTCAACAAGGTCTACCTCCAGCACCCGGAGCTCGACGACGACGCCCTGGTGGCGGCGGCCCGCCCGGTGGTCGCCGGTCTCACGGACGTGGTGCTGGCGGGCCCCGGCACGGTGGAGCTGGTGCCGGTGGGCCTCACCAAGGCGCGCGGCCTCTCGCTCGCGGTCCGGCGCCTCGGCCTCGCGGCCAGGGACACCATCGCGTTCGGGGACATGCCCAACGACCTGCCGATGTTCGCCTGGGCCGGACACGGCGTGGCGATGGCCAACGCCCACCCCGAGGTGCTCGCCGCCGCCGACGAGGTCACCTCGTCCAACGAGGACGACGGCATCGCGCTCGTCCTGGAGCGGCTGCTCGCCGCTGCGGCCTGAGCCGACCCCACCCGAAGGGGCTGGGCGGCTGGGCGAGGGAGCGGCCCGCGCCTGCGCGCGCTCGAAGCGGCCGCCCCCTCCGGGCGGTGCGCGCCGTGCCGCCCGGCTGCGGCACGCACCCGCAGGGACGAGTGTGCTGACCGGCCCGCGGCACCGCCACCGGATATCCGCGGCGCGGGGCGCGGGACGCGCGGGACGACCCCCGCCCCCTGCGGTCCCCGGGGCCCGTCGCCCCCTGCGGTCCGGGGCGGGGCCGCGCCCCTCCTGCGGTCCGGGGGCGGAGGTCGCGCGCGTGCCGGCCCGTCAGGCCCAGGTGATCAGGCGCTTCGGCTGTTCGAGGATCGCGGCGACGTCCGCGAGCACCCTGGAGCCGAGCTCGCCGTCGACCAGGCGGTGGTCGAAGGAGAGCGCGAGCGTGGTGACCTGGCGCGGCTTGACCTTGCCCTTGTGGACCCACGGCTGGGGCTTGATCGTGCCCACCGCGAGGATGGCCGCCTCGCCCGGGTTGAGGATGGGCGTGCCCGAGTCGACGCCGAAGACACCGACGTTGGTGATGGTGACCGTGCCGCCCTGCATCGCGCCGGGCGCCGTACGGCCCTCGCGCGCGGTGGACACCAGCTCGGCGAGCGCAGCCGCCAGCTCGGGCAGCGTCTTGTCCTGCGCGTCCTTGATGTTCGGCACGATCAGGCCGCGCGGGGTGGCCGCCGCGATGCCCAGGTTCACATAGTGCTTGGTGACGATCTCCTGGTTCGCCTCGTCCCACGCGGCGTTGACGGCGGGGTGGCGGCGGATCGCGACGAGCAGCGCCCGCGCGATCAGCAGCAGCGGGCCGACCCGCAGACCCGCGAGCTCCGGGTCCGCCTTCAGCTCCTCCACCAGCTTCACGGTGCGCGTCACGTCGACCGTGACGAACTCCGTGACGTGCGGCGCGGTGAAGGCGCTGCCCACCATGGCCGCGGCGGTGGCCTTTCGCACGCCCTTGACGGGGGTCCGGGTCTCGCGCGCGCCGGGCTGCTGCTCGGGCGGCGCGGCCGCGGTGCCGTTGACGGGCGCCTGCGGCTCCTCGACGGCCGCCGGGGCCGCGGCGACCGCCGCGTGCACGTCCTCGCGGGTGATGACCCCGTCGGGTCCCGTCGGCGCGATGGCCGCCAGGTCCACGCCGAGGTCCTTCGCCAGCTTGCGCACCGGCGGCTTGGCCAGCGGCCGGTCGGCGGCGGGCCCGGGCTCCGCGCGGGGCGCGGGCTCAGGCGCGGCGGGGGCCGCGGGCGCGGACTGGCCCGGAACGCCCGGGGTGCCGCGCCGCGGGCGGCGCTTGGTGGAGGACTCGGCGACGCCGTAGCCGACCAGGACGGGGGTGCGCGCGGGCGCGGCCTCCTGCTCCGCGCCCTCCGCCCCGGTCCGCTGCGCCGGCTCCTCGGGCGCGGGCGCGGAGCCCGGCGCGTCGACCGTGATGATCGGGACGCCGACGTCGACGGTCGCCCCCTCCTCGAACCGCAGCTCGCGCACGACGCCGTCGTACGGGATCGGCAGCTCGACGGCCGCCTTCGCCGTCTCCACCTCGCAGACCACCTGGCCGTCCGTGACGGTGTCGCCCGGCTGTACGTACCACTTGAGGATCTCCGCCTCGGTGAGCCCCTCGCCGACGTCGGGCATCTTGAACTCGCGCGCAGGGGCGGCGGACATGTCAGTCGTCATGATGCGGCTCCTCAGTACGCCAGCGAGCGGTCGACGGAGTCGAGCACCCGGTCGAGGCCGGGCAGGTACTCGTCCTCTAGGCGGGCCGGCGGGTACGGCGCGTGGAAGCCGCCGACGCGCAGCACCGGCGCCTCCAGGTGGTAGAAGCACCGCTCCGTGATCCGGGCGGCGATCTCCGCGCCGGAGCCGTAGAAGACGGGTGCCTCGTGCACCACGACGAGCCGCCTGGTGCGCTCGACCGACGCCTGGAGGGCGTCGAAGTCGATCGGCGACATCGACCGCAGGTCCACGACCTCCAGCGACTTGCCCTCCTCCGCGGCGGCCTCGGCCGCCTCAAGGCAGACCTTCACCATCGGGCCGTACGCGGCGAGCGTCAGGTGCTCGCCCGCCCGCACCACCTTCGCGCCGTGCAGCGGCCCGGGGATCGCGTCGGTGTCGACCTCGCCCTTGTCCCAGTAGCGGCGCTTCGGCTCGAAGAAGATCACCGGGTCGTCGGTCTGGATGGCCTGCTGCATCATCCAGTACGCGTCGGAGGCGTTCGAGGGCGAGACGACCTTCAACCCGGCGACGTGCGCGAACAGCGCCTCCGGGGACTCGCTGTGGTGCTCGACCGCGCCGATGCCGCCGCCGTACGGGATCCGCACGACGACCGGCATCTTCACCGTGCCGAGCGAGCGGGCGTGCATCTTCGCGAGCTGCGTGACGATCTGGTCGTACGCGGGGAAGACGAACCCGTCGAACTGGATCTCCACCACCGGGCGGTAACCGCGCAGCGCGAGGCCGATCGCCGTGCCGACGATGCCGGACTCGGCGAGCGGGGTGTCGATGACCCGCTCCTCGCCGAAGTCCTTCTGGAGGCCGTCGGTGACGCGGAAGACGCCGCCGAGCTTGCCGACGTCCTCGCCCATGACGAGGACCTTCGGGTCGTTCTCCAGGGCCGTGCGCAGCGACTCGTTGATCGCCTTGGCGAGGGGGAGCTTGCGGGCGCTCATGTCAGTTGCCTCCCTCGGCGTGGGCCGGGGCGTCCTCGAACGACGCCTGGTACGCGGCGAACTCCTTGCGCTCCTCGTCCACCTGGGCGCTGCCGTCCGCGTAGACGTGGTCGAAGACCGCCATCGGGTCCGGGTCGGGCATCGAGCGCACGGCGTCGCGCACGCGCCGGCCGAGGGCCTCGCTCTCCTCTTCGAGGGCGGCGAAGAACGCGTCGTCCGCGTACCCCTCGCGCTCCAGGTGGCGGCGCAGCCGCAGGATCGGGTCCTTCGCTCCCCACGCCTCCCGCTCCTCCTCGGAGCGGTACTTCGTCGGGTCGTCGGAGGTGGTGTGGGCGCCCATGCGGTACGTGAACGCCTCGACGAGCATCGGGCCGGCGCCGCCGCGGGTGTGTTCGAGGGCCGCGCGGGTGACGGCGAGGCACGCGAGCACGTCGTTGCCGTCGACCCGGACACCGGGGAAGCCGTAGCCGCGGGCGCGCTGGTAGAGCGGGACGCGGGTCTGGCGCTCGGTGGGCTCGGAGATGGCCCACTGGTTGTTCTGGCAGAAGAAGACGACCGGCGCGTTGTAGACGGCCGAGAAGGTGAAGGACTCGGCCACGTCGCCCTGGCTTGAGGCGCCGTCGCCGAAGTACGCGATGACGGAGGAGTCCGCGCCGTCCTTGGCGACGCCCATGGCGTAGCCGGTGGCGTGCAGGGTCTGCGAGCCGATGACGATCGTGTACAGGTGGAAGTTGTTGCTGTTGGGGTCCCAGCCTCCGTTGTTGACGCCGCGGAACATCCCCAGCAGGTTCACCGGGTCGACACCGCGGCACCAGGCGACGCCGTGCTCGCGGTAGGTCGGGAAGACGTAGTCGTCGTCGCGCAGCGCGCGGCCCGAGCCGATCTGGGCGGCCTCCTGGCCGAGCAGGGAGGCCCACAGGCCGAGCTCGCCCTGGCGCTGGAGCTGGGTGGCCTCGCCGTCGAAGCGGCGGGTGAGCACCATGTCGCGGTAGAGGCCGCGCAGCGACTCGGGCGTCAGGTCGGCGACGTAGCCGTCGTAGTCCGGACGGGCGACGCGTTCACCCTCGGGGCTGAGCAACTGGACGAGGTCGTCGTCGGGGCGCTCCGCGGGGCTCGCGCCCTTGCGGGCGGCGGTGGCGCGGGTGCGGCCGGTGCCGCGCGCCGCGGTCCTGCCCTGCCCGCCCGACCTGCCGGTCTTCGCCGTCTTCGCCGCTCCGGTCGCCCGGGGCGTCTTCGCGCTCGCCGAGGCGCTCGGCGCCTTCTCGGCGCCTCGCGGTTTCCGCGCGGTGGTGCTCTCCACGGTCACGTGCGTGTCCCTCCGTCTGTCCGGCCACCCGGGATCTGCCGGGTACCAGTGCGGTTCCGCCCGGTTCCTCCGGCCGCACGGGGTGGGTGCGGGAACGCGAAGGCCCCGGACGTGACAGGTGCCCCGGCGAGCACCTTCGAAAAGGCACGTTACCCAGAGTGCAGCGTGCCTGTGAAACCCCGCCTGACCTGCGATTTTCCTTGGATTTCCAAGTAAATCGGCGGGACGGGGGCACAGCCGCTGGTCAGGGCTTCGGCAACAGCCTCGCAGGCCGCCGGGACAACGGCACGTTATCCCGGGCCTTCGGCGGCAGGGAAGGGGTGAATGTGTGACACTGCGACTGTGGGAGAAATGGACGAAAAGGACAAAATTACCGTCTTCCTCCTGGACGACCACGAGGTCGTCCGGCGGGGAGTCCACGAGCTGCTGTCCGTCGAGGAGGACATCGAGGTCGTGGGCGAGGCGGGCACGGCCGCGGACGCGCTGGTCCGCGTGCCGGCGACCCGTCCGGACGTCGCGGTGCTCGACGTGCGGCTGCCGGACGGCAGCGGGGTCGAGGTGTGCCGGGAGATCAGGTCGCGCGACGAGAACATCAAGTGCCTGATGCTGACGTCGTTCGCGGACGACGAGGCCCTGTTCGACGCGATCATGGCCGGGGCCTCCGGCTATGTGCTCAAGGCGATCCGCGGCAGCGAGCTGCTCGCGGCGGTGCGCGACGTCGCCGCGGGCCGCTCGCTGCTCGACCCGGTGGCGACCGCCCGCGTGCTGGAGCGGCTGCGGGGCGGCACGGGCCCGCGCGCGGACGACAAGCTGGCGAACCTGACCGACCAGGAGCGCAGGATCCTCGACCTGATCGGCGAGGGCCTGACCAACCGCGCGATCGGCGAGCGGCTGCACCTCGCGGAGAAGACCATCAAGAACTACGTCTCCGGCCTCCTGTCGAAGCTGGGCATGGAGCGCCGCTCCCAGGCCGCGGCCTACGTGGCCCGCCTCCAGGCGGAGCAGCGCTGAACCCGCCACCGCGCCGGGCCGGCGTGGCGGCCGCGCGGGGCGGGCGGGCCCCACAGGCCCCACGGGCCCCACAGGCCCCACAGGGGCCCGGCCCAACCGGGACCTAGGGCCCCTCATGTCGGGGCGGTCTGCTCTGTCGCGGGGGCGGAGCGGTGACGCAGAGTCGTGGTATGTCCACCGACGCCCCCCTGACGGCCGAGGCCACCGCCCTCCTGGCCCGCGTACCGTACGGAAAGCTCGCGGCGACCCTGCGCGCCCTTCCGTTCGTCGCCCCCGCCCGCCATGTCGTCCTGCAGGACGCGCTGCTGCTGCGCATGCACCGGGGGCTCGGCTACCACCGCGCCTGCGCCGGCACCGTGGTGGCGTACGGCGCGGACAACCTGGCGCCGCGGCCGGGCGACCGCGACCGGTGGTCCGTGCAGTGCATCGGGACCGCTTCGATCGTGCGGCCGACCGAGGCGGAGGAGGCCCTCTTCGGGGCGGCGGACGGCCTCGTGGACGGCGAGCCGTTCGACCCCGTCTACCTGCGACTCGTACCCGAACTCAGCACCGTGCACCGCCTGATGCCCGAGTACGGGGCCGATCCGCCGGCCACACTCACCGACTCCGCCGCGCGACCGGATCGACACGCAGCGTCATCTACCATCTGACGAGTGCAGCGCTCATCTGTCCTCGCCCCTCCCGCCGTCGTACGCCCCGCGGAACCCGCCAGGCAGCCGGCCCCAGGCCCCCTCGCCGACGTCCCGCTCGGCGCCCTGTTACGGCACTTCGGCAGCGCGGGCGAGGCCCTGTCGTGCGAACCGGTCACCCAGGGGCTGCTCAACCGCGGCTACCGGGTCACGACCACCCGCGGCACGTACTTCCTCAAGCACCACCTCGACGGCGACCGCGACGCGATCGTCCGCCAGCACCGCGCCACCCGGCGCCTCCAGGAGCTCGGCGTGCCCGTCGCCCCCGCCGTCGAGGGCGCGGACGGCGCCACCGTGGCGGTCGTCGGCGGCCACTGCTACGCGCTGCACCCCTGGGTCGAGGGCAGGCACCGCGACGGCGCCCAGCTGACCGTCCGCGCGTCCTGGCGCCTCGGTGGGCTGCTCGGGCTCGTCCACACCTGCCTCGACCACGTGATGGACCCCGGCGCGGCAAGCACCCCCGCCCCGCGCTACGAGAGCCGCGACCCCGCCCTGACCCTCCGCGAGATCGCCGAGCTGCTCGCCCTCGCCCGCGGCCACAGTCCGGGCGACGCCTTCGACGAGCTGGCCGCCTACCGCCTCACGGAACGCCGCGCGCTGCTCGAACGGCACGCGCACCGCAGGCCGCCGCCGGGCGCCGAGCCGGCGCCCGGCTGGGTGCACGGCGACTTCCACCCGCTGAACCTGCTCTACCGGGGCATCGAGCCCGCGGCGATCGTCGACTGGGACCGGCTCGCGGTCCAGCCGCGCGCCGAGGAGGCCGTACGGGCCGCCGCGATCTTCTTCGTCGGCCCGACGGGCGAGCTCGAACTCCCGAAGGTGCGCGCGTACGCGACCGCCTACCGCCGCGCGGCAGGCGCCGACGCCCGCGAACTCGCCGCCGCCGTCCACCGGGTCTGGTGGGAGCGCCTCAACGACTTCTGGACGCTGCGCTGGCGCTACGTGCGCCACGACCGCAGGGCCGACCCGCAGTTCGCCGCGGTCTCCGCGCTCGCTGTGTGGTGGACGAGGGAGTACGAGGCGGTGCGCGAGGCCTTCACCTGCTGACCGCGCGCGCCAAGACCGGGGCGGCGTCAGCCCCCGCTGGGGCGTCAGCCCCCGCTGGGGAGGGAGCCGCCCAGCGTGCCGCCCTGGGTGGCGCCGCCCGCGCCGTCGCCGCCGGTGTCGTTGCCGCCGTTCCCGCCGCCGTCGGTGCCGCTGCCGCCGCCCGTGTTCGTACCGCCGGTGTCGCCCGTACCGCCGTCGTCCGAGCCGCCGCCCGACGAGCCCGAGCCGCCGCCCGTGCTCGACGAGCCGCCGCCCGAGTCGGACGAGCCGCCGCCGTCGCCGCCGGACGGCGGGGACGAGGTGCCGCCCGAGGAACTGCCGCCTGAGCCGCCGCCCGTGGTGCCGGAGTCGCTCGGCTGCGAGGGCCGGCCCGAGGGGCTCTCCTCGTCCGTGTGCGAGGGGTAGGGCTGGTCGCCGGACGACGTGTAGCCGGAGCCGTCCTGCTCGCCGCCGTCCGTGGACTCGTCCGACTGGCCGTCGCCCGCGGTGTCCTCGTCACCGGGAGAGGGCGAGTCCGTGGTCCTGGAGTGCGAGACGGTGGGGGCGGGGCTCTTGTCGTCGGGCTTCTTGGTGCCCGTGTCCATGCTGCTCAGCGCGAAGGCCACGCCGCCGACGATCGCGACCAGCGCGAGCGCGACGAACAGCGCCATCCTGCCGCGGCCCCGCGAGCGCCCTGCGCCGCCCTCGTCATAGCCGGAGTAGCCGCCGTCGTTGGGGTTGAGCGGCGGCAGCATCGGGCGCTGCGCCGTGTCGCCGTAGGCCCCGTAGCCGCCCTGACCGTAGCCGCCCGGGCCCATCGCCGCGGTCGCCCCGGTCGCGCCGAGCGCGGCGGTCGTGGCGGGGCCGCCGTGCGGCGCGACCGCGCCGGTGTTCCAGGAGCCCGTCCAGCCGCCCTGCTGCTGGAGCATCTGGAGCCCGTACTGGACGAGCCCGCGCATCTCCTCGGCGCTCTGGAAGCGGTCGTCGGGGTCCTTCGCCAGCGACCGCATCACCAGGCCGTCCAGCTCGGGCGGGCAGTTCGCCGCCATCTCGGACGGCGGCACCGGGGTGTCCTGGACGTGCTGGTAGACCACGGAGAGCGGCGTCTCGCCGACGAACGGCGGGCGCTGCGCGAGCAGTTCGTACAGCAGGCAGCCGGTCGCGTACAGGTCGCTGCGGTGGTCGACGGCCTTGCCGAGCGCCTGCTCGGGGGAGAGGTACTGCGGCGTGCCCATGACCATGCCGGTCTGTGTCATGGTCGACTGCGCGCCGTGCAGGGCGCGGGCGATGCCGAAGTCCATGACCTTGACCGCGCCGGTGTCCGTGATGATCACGTTGGCGGGCTTGATGTCGCGGTGCACGATGCCGTGCTGGTGCGAGTAGGCGAGCGCCTCCAGCACGCCGGAGACGATGATCAGCGCCTGCTCGGGCGGCGGGGCCTCCGCGTTCAGCAGCAGGTCGCGGATGGTGCGGCCCTCGACGAGCTCCATCACGATGTAGGGGACGGTCCTGCCGCCCACGACGTCCTCGCCGGAGTCGTACACCGCGACGACCGCGTGGTGGTTGAGCCCGGCCACCGACTGCGCCTCGCGCGTGAAGCGCGCCTTCGCCACCGGGTCCTCGGCCAGATCGGAGCGCAGCAGCTTGACGGCGACGGTGCGGCCGAGCCGTACGTCCTCGGCCGCGAACACCTCCGCCATGCCGCCGCGGCCGAGGCGGTGGGTCATGCGGTACCGGCCGTCGCCGACCAGCCCGCCGATGCCCCAGGAGTCCCCAGCATCCGGCGTTCCGCCGCCGCCTGCTTCGGATTCGGGTGCCATCAGTCCTCGCCGTCGTCTTCTGTCCGCGGGTCGCCACGGGTCGTCCGCCGCGCGCATCACGGGGGTGGTGGAATGGAGAATGTCCCAAGGGGCTGTGTGCCCGTCACGCTACAGGGTCGGTGCGACCCGCCTGTCCCGGGCGGACCGGCCATCAAACCCGCTGCGGCCCGTGCGAGGCAAATCCCCGGCCCCCCGTGTAACGCTTGCGAGACGGTTGCTGTGCGTACGGTCACGGAACGGGGATGCCCGCTTGACGTGTCTGTGCCCTCCGGCAGACTTGGCGCGTAATAAGGGGATCGGATGGCCGATTTCCGCGAGCACGGTGTCGCGTGGACGGCCGCCGCACCCGCGTTGTCAGGAATGTCCTGCACCGCGCGGGGGCCGGGGCGGCCGCCGCTGCCTAGGGGGAAGCACAGCCATGAGCCAGGACGGGGACGGCGCGCGGGGCCGTGAAGTGGGGGCGTCCCTGGCGGGCGGCCGGTACCAGCTGCGCGGGCTGCTCGGGCAGGGCGGCATGGCGTCCGTCTACCTCGCCCACGACGCCTCACTCGACCGGCAGGTCGCGATCAAGACACTCCACTCGGACCTCGGCCGCGAGCAGTCCTTCCGCGAGCGCTTCCGGCGCGAGGCCCAGTCCGTGGCGAAGCTCTCGCACCCGAACATCGTCTCCGTCTTCGACACCGGCGAGGACGAGCGCGACGGCACCGTGATGCCGTACATCGTTATGGAGTACGTGGAGGGGCAGCCGCTCGGGTCCGTGCTCCAGGCCGACATCGCGCAGTACGGGGCGATGCCGGCGCAGAAGGCCCTCACGATCACCGCGGACGTGCTCGCCGCGCTCGACGCGAGCCACGAGATGGGCCTCGTCCACCGGGACATCAAGCCGGGCAACGTGATGGTCACGCGCCGCGGCGTGGTCAAGGTGATGGACTTCGGCATCGCGCGGGCGATGCAGTCGGGCGTCACGTCGATGACGCAGACCGGCATGGTCGTCGGCACTCCGCAGTACCTCTCGCCCGAGCAGGCGCTCGGGCGGGGCGTCGACGCGCGCTCCGACCTGTACTCGGTCGGGATCATGCTCTTTCAACTGCTCACCGGCCGGCTCCCGTTCGACGCGGACTCGCCGCTCGCGATCGCGTACGCGCACGTGCAGGAGGAGCCGCCGGTCCCGTCCACCATCAACAGGTCGGTGGGGCCCGGCGCCGACGCGCTGGTCGCGCGCGCCCTGCGGAAGAACCCGAACGAGCGCTTTCCCGGCGCCGCCGCGATGCGCGAGGAGTGCCTGCGGGTCATGCCGGCCGCCGGACAGGCGACCGCGCCTGCCATCGTGCAGGGCGCGCCGCCGCAGGCCAGCGGCTCGGGGGTGGGCTCCGCGGTCTTCCCGCCGGTCGACCAGGCGCAGCCCGCGCCGCCCGCGACGGGCCATGCGGCCGGCCCGTACGGCACTCCCGCGCCCTACGGGCAGCCGGGGCCCTACGGAGCGGGCCCGCAGCCCGTGACCGGCGCCCCGGCCGCCACCCCGCCGCAGGGGTACGGCTACCCGCAGGGCGGCCTGCCGCCCACGCCGCCCCCGTACACCATCGCGCCGGGGCAGGGCGGGGGCGCCGCGGGCGGGGGCGGGCGGCGCAGGCGCACCCCGCTGATCGTGGTGGGCGCGGTCGTGGTGCTCGCGGCGGTCGGCGGGACGGTCGCCGCGATCCGGTCGGGCGGCGGCGACCGTGGCCACCACGCGTCGCCCACCGCCAAGGAGAGTCCGTCCACGGCGAGCTACCGGCCGCCGGACCCCAACCGCACCATGCAGGCCGACGCCTGCACGGACGCCTACAAGGACTACGACGACCCGAAGAAGGTCGACGCCCCGGACTTCCGCTACAAGGACATCCGCTCGGTGAAGGCGTGCATGAACAAGGTCGGCTGGTCGGTGAAGGAGACGGACGTCGACAGCGGCGCGTTCGCGGACGGCCAGATCCTTGAGCAGTACCCGGCGCCCGGCGACCCGGTCGACCCGAAGGACCAGGTCTTCGACCTGAAGGTGTCGACGGGACGCTCGGAGTAGCCGCCTCGGGGGCGGGTCGGCCGGGGCCGCTCACCCCGCGGGCACGTGGAGCACCGCGTGTACTTCGGGTGGGTTTGCTGCGGATGCCGGGTTCTTCCAGGCATGTGACGCTGGGTCGGTGATCCCGAGGCTGCGCACCCCCTGTGCTCTCGCCGTCGCGTCGCTGCTGCTCGCCGCGCCCGCCGCGCGGGCCGACGGCCCCGGCGCGCCGGCCAGCGGTCCGCCCTCGCCGCACGTCGGCTCGGGACTCGCGGGACGGGCGGCGGGCGAGGGCAGGGAGCGGCCCGGACGGCCGCAGAAGCCGTCCGCCCCGGTGCCGTCCGGCCCGGCTGCGGCCCGGCTCCCCGACGCGCAGCCCACCGGTACCCCGGCGCCGCACCCCTCCAGGACCGGCACCCCCACCGCGCCGCGGGCCACCGGCACCGGGGAGGGCACCTCCGCGACGGCGGGCACGGGGGAGGAAGCGGGGCGGCGGCCCGGCGACCGCAGGGTCGCCTCGGCGCGCTCGCACGCGTCCCCGCGCTCCTCCGTGGCGACGCTCGGCGCCGGGATCATGCTGCTCGGCCTCGGCCTCGCCTTCCTCGCACTGCGTCTGCGCCGCCGGTGACCACCGTCGAGGCCACCCCCACAGTACGCGCCTGACCTGCGGATTCATCCGCCCGTACGACGTGAGGGGGACGCCGGACGTCCGTCTGCGGTCGCTTGCCGTGGCCAGCATACCGGGTATACATACTGAGTATGTCGATTCGCCACGGGCTTCTGGCCCTGCTCGAAGAGGGCCCGCGCTACGGCTCGCAGCTGCGCTCGGACTTCGAGAGCCGCACCGGTGCCACCTGGCCCCTCAACGTCGGGCAGGTCTACACGACCCTCAACCGCCTCGAACGGGACGGGATGGTCGCCCACGAGGGCTCCGACGACGCCGGCCACACGCTCTACACCATCACCGGGCGGGGCCGGGACGAGCTGGCCTCCTGGTTCCGCAGGCCGGTCGACCGGGCCAACCCGCCGCGCGACGAACTCGCGATCAAGCTCGCGATGGCCGTCGGCGCGCCCGGTGTGGACATCCGCGAGGTCATCCGGGCCCAGCGCCACCACACCCTCCAGGCCATGCAGGACTACACGCGGCTGAAGGCACAGGCCCTCGAACCGCCGCCGCGGTCCCGCGAGGAGATCGCCTGGCTCCTCGTGCTCGAACAGCTCATCTTCCAGACCGAGGCCGAGGCGCGCTGGCTCGACCACTGCGAGGCCCGCCTCGTGCGGCTCTCCGCGCCGCCGCGGCCCCCGGCCCAGGAGCCCCCGCACGCCCAGGCCCCGTCCGACGCCGGGACGGCACCGCGGGCGCGGCCCCGCCGCGGCTCCTCCGCGTCCTGAGACGCCCCGCCCCGGGCCCGCCACCCGGCCGGCCCGCCCCCAGCCACCCCTTCCCGAGGAGAAGACCGCCCCATGTCCCACGCGATACCCCAGCCGGGCCCGCCGCCGCTGCCCGGCGGCCACCCCTCCGCGCAACCCGTCCTGCGCCTGGTGGACCTGACCCGCGTGCACGGCGCGGGCGCCACCGAGGTGAACGCCCTGCGCGGGGTCGACCTCGACGTGTTCCCCGGCGAACTCGTCGCCGTGATGGGCCCCTCGGGCTCCGGCAAGTCGACCCTGCTCAGCCTCGCGGGCGGCCTCGACATCCCCACGTCGGGCCAGGTGATCGTGGAGGGCACGGACATCACCGCGATCAGCCGCAAGAAGCTCGCCGCGATGCGCCGCCGCAGCATCGGCTACGTCTTCCAGGACTACAACCTGGTGCCCGCGCTCACCGCAGTCGAGAACATCGCCCTCCCCCGCGAACTGGACGGCGTCTCCGCCCGTACGGCCCGCGCCGAGGCCCAGGCCGCCCTCGCCGAGATGCGGCTCGACCAGCTCGCCGACCGGTTCCCCGACGAGATGTCCGGCGGCCAGCAGCAGCGCGTGGCCATCGCCCGCGCCCTCGTCGGCGACCGCCGCCTCGTCCTCGCCGACGAACCCACGGGCGCCCTCGACTCCGAGACCGGCGAGTCCGTGCTCGCGCTGCTGCGCACCCGGTGCGACGCGGGTGCCGCCGGCATCCTCGTCACCCACGAGCCGCGCTTCGCGGCCTGGGCCGACCGCGTGGTCTTCCTGCGGGACGGCTCCGTCGTCGACCAGACCGTACGCACCGGGGCCGAGTCCCTGCTGGGCGGCGGGATGGCCGAGCGGTGAGGGCCTGGTACCGCTCCTGGCGCGTGGCGCTGCGCATCGCCCGCCGCGACGCGTGGCGCTTCAAGGGCCGCAGCTTCCTGGTCCTCGCGATGATCGCACTGCCCATCCTCGGCGTCAGCGCCGCCGACCTGACGCTGCGCAGCGCCCAGCTCTCGCCCGCGGAGTCGCTGACCCGGCAGATCGGCGGGGCCGACGCACGGGTCAAGGACCTCGACCTGGGCGGCGTCCCGGTCATGCAGGACCCCGCGGACGCCCTGTCCTACACGACGGCCAAGGACTACGGCGACGGAGCGTGGCCCTCGGGCGCGGGCGACCTCGCCGCGGCGCTGCCCGCCGGGACCCGTACGCTCTCCGACACGTCGGCGCAGGTCAGCCTGCGCACCACGCACGGCATCCTGGACACCGAGGTACGGGAACTCGCGGCGGACGACCCGCTGGCCAAGGGCATCCTGCGGCCGGTCGAGGGCCGCTTCCCCGCCGCGGCGCACGAGGTCGCGGCGACCACGCACTTCCTGAAGGCCAGCGGGCTCAGGGTCGGCTCGGAGCTGACCGCGCGCGACCTGGGTACGAAGTACCGCATCGTCGGCTCGTACGAGCTGCCCGACGCGCTCGGCACCGACCAGGTCGACCTGCGGCCCGGCGCCCTGCTCGGGCCGCTGCGCACGGCGCTCGCGGCCAAGGGGCTGCCGCCGTTCACCGCCGACACCTCCCGGCTGGTCGGAGTGCCGGGCGGGCGAGGTTTCACGTGGAACATGGTGCGGACCGCCAACGCGCACGGCTTCTCGGCGCTGTCTCGCGCCGTGGTGCTGCACCCGCCCGCGCGCGCGGACGTGCCGTACTTCCGGCACAACAGCCCGTCCCCCGGCGGCGACGGCGTGGTCGTGACCTCGATCCTGGTGACCGTGGTCGGCCTCGCCATGCTGGAGATCTGCCTGCTGGCCGGGCCCGCCTTCGCGGTCGGCGCGCGGCGCTCGCGCCGCCAGCTGGGCCTGGTCGGGGCCAACGGCGGCGACCGCAGGCACATCCGCGCCGTCGTCCTCGGCGGCGGTGTGGTGATCGGCGCGGCCTCGGCCGTCGTCGGCACCGTCGCCGGCGTCGCCCTCACCTTCGCGCTGCGGCCGGTGCTCGAAGGCGCCATCGGCCGGCGGTTCGGCCACTTCACCGTCCACCCGGCCGAGCTGCTGGCCATCGCGGGGCTGGCCGTGCTCACCGGGGTGCTCGCGGCGATCGTGCCCGCCGTCACCGCGTCCCGGCAGACGGTCCTCTCCTCCCTCACCGGCCGCCGCGGAGTGCGCAGGAGCAGCCGGGTCCTGCCGGCGCTCGGCCTGGCCGCCGTGGTGCTCGGCGCCGCGGTGGCGGTGTACGGCTCCGCCGTGTCGAACCGGCCGGCCGTCGTCGTCGCCGGCAGCGCCCTCGCCGAACTGGGCTTCGTGGCGCTGACGCCCGCGCTGGTCGGCCTGTTCGGCCGGCTCGGCCGCCTGCTGCCGCTGTCGCCGCGGCTCGCGCTGCGCGACGCCGTGCGCAACCGGGGCCGTACGGCGCCCGCCGTCGCGGCGGTGCTCGCCGCGGTCGCGGGCACCGTCGCCGTCTCCACGTACGCGGCGAGCAGCGACGCCCAGGAGCGGGCCGCGTACCAGCCGGCCCTGCCCCACGGAGCGGTCTTTGTCCTCACCGGCTCGGGCGGCGGCCGGGACGCGGCCGCCGCGCGCACCGCGGTGGTGAAGTCGCTGCCCGTGCGGCTGCGCGCGAACGTGGACCGGATCCAGATCGGCGCGGCGTCGTGCAACGAGTACTCCTACGAGCCCGGCTGCGGACACGTCGAGATCGACGTGCCGAAGGCCCACCAGTGCCCGATGTGGACCTACGGGGAATCCGGCCGGGAGGTCCGGCTCACCACGGCGCAGCGCCGCGCCTACGCCTCCGACCCGCGGTGCAGGGACGAGGCGGGCAGCGACGTCGCCGGCGGCATCCTGGTCGGTGACGCGAACCTGCTGCGGGTCCTCGGCATCCACGATCCGGCCGCCGAGCACGCGCTCGCCGCGGGGCGGGCCGTCTCCCTCGCACGGCGGAACCTCTCCACGGACGGCGGCAGCACGGTCGCCCTGCGCGTCTACGCCGACATGGCGAAGACGCAGGCGGCGCTCGACAAGGGCGAGAGGCCCGAGAGCACCCTCGTCACGCTGCCCGCCACGGAGGTCGCGGGGGACCCGGCCGCCTACGGCGTGCAGCTGCTGATGAGCCCGGCGACCGCACGCGCCGCGCACCTGGGTGCCGTGCCGTACGGGGGCTACTACACGACGAGTTCGCCGCCGACCGGCGCGCAGCAGCAGCGGGCCGACGCGGCCGTCGCCGACCTCGGCAGCTCGGTCACGCTGCACATCGAGAAGGGCTACACCAGCCACTACGGCATCGTGCTGCTCTCCCTCGGGCTGTTCGCGGGGCTGATCACCCTGGGCGCGGCGGGCATCGCCACCGGCCTCGCGCAGACCGACGCGGAGGCCGACCTGAAGACGCTGGCCGCGGTCGGCGCGCCCGACCGGGTGCGCAGGACCCTCAGCGGGTTCCAGTGCGGGGTGGTCGCCGCGATGGGGGTGGTCCTCGGGTCGCTCGCGGGCGTGCTCCCGTCGATCGGCCTGCGGCTGACCGAGCGGCGCAGCGAACTGGCGGGGTACCGGCAGGACCTCGCGCGGGGCCTCGCCGACGGAAAGGTGCCGCATGTGCCGATCGTCGTCCCGTGGGGGACGCTCGCGCTGCTGCTCGTGGCGGTGCCGGTCGGCGCCGCGCTCCTCGCCGCGGCGGTCACCCGATCGCAGCGCTCCCTGTCCAGAAGGGCGGCTACCTGACCGGCGCCGCGCGGCGTGCGAGACACTGGGCACATGGAGATGCCGAGCAACGAACGGTCGCAGGAGAGCCCCCACGTTCTCGTGGTGGGGCAGGACGGGATGGCTCTCGGTGGCGGTGACGCGCAGGACGCACCGCGCGAGAGCCCGGTGACGGAGATGGTCGAACAGCCCGCGAAGGTCATGCGCATCGGCAGCATGATCAAGCAGCTGCTCGAAGAGGTACGCGCGGCTCCTCTGGACGAGGCGAGCCGGGTGCGGCTCAAGGAGATCCACGCCGGTTCCGTGAAGGAGCTGGAGGACGGTCTCGCACCCGAGCTGGTGGAGGAGCTCGAACGGCTGTCGCTTCCCTTCACGGAGGAGGCGGTGCCGTCGGAGGCGGAGCTGCGGATCGCCCAGGCCCAGCTCGTCGGCTGGCTCGAGGGCCTGTTCCACGGCATCCAGACCGCCCTGTTCGCGCAGCAGATGGCGGCGAGGGCGCAGCTGGAGCAGATGCGCAGGGCGCTGCCGCCCGGCGCCGTCCCTGACGAAGAGGCCGACGGCAGCCCGGGCCACGGCGCGGTCCGCTCGGGCCCGTACCTCTAGGGTCTTTCGTTTGGACCAGGGCGGATCTGGGAGCGGGGTCCGGTGCCTGGGGGTGCCCCCGGCCGGAGGCTGGGGGAGGTGCCGGGGCACGCCCGGCATGATCCAGACGAGAGGCCCCAGCCCCGACCGCCCGAGACGCGGCGGGTCCGCACCGCCGGGCCAGCGGCCCGGCACGGCCTGGTCCACAGGCGCGCGGCCCGTGCGCCCACGGCCCGTGCCGCCCACGGCCCGTGGGCCCGTGCCGCCCCCGGGCCCACGGTCGGCCGAGGCCCGTAGGCCCCCGGCCGGCGGACACGGCGGGACCGCGGTCCGCGCCCGCCCGCCGGCCGACAAGGCCACCGGGCCGCGGTTCGCGGTTCGCGGTTCGCGGTTCGCGGCAGGGTCGCGCGCCGCGTGACCGGAGCCGCCCGGAACACAGGGGCCCCGGCCGGTGCCCCCTCGGATCGAGGGGGCACCGGCCGGGGCCTTTCAGCGTGCGCACGGTTCCGCGCGTACGCGGTGCCGGCTCAGGTCAGGAGGAGGATCTTGCCGACGTGGCTGCCCGCGTCGAGCGCCCGGTGCGCCTCCACGGCGTCCGACATCGCCAGCCGCTGGTCGATCACCGGCCGCAGGTCGCCCGACGCGACCAGCGGCCACACGTGCTCGCGCACCGCGGAGACGATCGCGGCCTTCTCGCTCGCCGGGCGGGCCCGCAGCGAGGTCGCGGTGATGGCGCCCCGCTTGGCCAGCAGCGCACCGAGGTTCAGCTCGCCCTTCACGCCGCCCTGCATCCCGATCACGGCGAGCCTGCCGTTGACGGCGAGGGCGTCCACGTTCCGCTCCAGGTACTTGGCGCCCATGATGTCGAGGATGACGTCGGCCCCGCGCCCGTCCGTCGCCGCCTTGATCTCCTCCACGAAGTCCTGCTCGCGGTAGTTGATCAGGATCTCGGCCCCCAGCTCCTGGCAGCGCGTGAGCTTGTCCGCGCCGCCCGCCGTCACCGCGACCCGGGCGCCCGCCGAGGTGGCCATCTGGATCGCGGCCGTGCCGATGCCGCTCGCGCCGCCGTGCACCAACAGGGTCTCGCCCGGCCGGAGATGGGCGATCATGAAGACGTTCGACCAGACCGTGGAGACCACCTCGGGCAGCCCTGCCGCGTCCACCAGCTCCACCGCGGCGGGCACGGGCAGCAGCTGGCCCACCGGGACCGCCACCTTCTCCGCGTAGCCGCCGCCGCCCAGCAGCGCGCACACCTCGTCGCCCACGGCCCAGCCCGCGACTCCGGGGCCGACCGCGGAGATCCGGCCCGCGCACTCCAGGCCCGGGTAGGGCGAGGCGCCGGGCGGCGGATCGTAGAAGCCCTGGCGCTGGAGCACGTCGGCGCGGTTGACGGCGCTCGCGACGACGTCCACCACCACCTCCCCCTCGCCGGGCACGGGGTCGGGCACCTCCGCCCACACCAGTGCTTCGGGTCCACCGGGTTCCGGGATCGTGATCGCATGCATGGCCGTGAGGCTACCCCCGCGCCCCTGACGCCACCCGCGCCCCGCCAGGCCCCGGGCGTCACGGGGTGTTGACGGCGGCTCCGGGACACGCGGACCCGACCCGACCCGAACGAGGGGCCCCGCGAGACGCCCTACGTGAGCGAGATGCCCTTGCCGGGGCCCAGCGGGGGCTCGGTGCGGGCCCGGACGATGGAGATGACCCGGTCGGTCGGCTGGAGCGGACTCGCCTCGGGGTCGTCGTAGCCGAGCAGCCTGTGTCCCCGCACCACGCTGACCACCAGGTCGTCCGTCTCCCGCACGCCCCGGCCCACCTCCGCCTTGGTCACCGGCCGCTCGACCATGTCGAGCCCGCTGCCCTGCTGGATCAGGTCGTCCATCACGGTGCCGGCCCAGGGGCTGAGGACGGAGAGGCCGAGCATCCGCCCGGCCGCGCTGGCGCTGGTGATCACCGCGTCGGCGCCCGACTGGCGCAGCAGCGGCGCGTTCTCCTCCTCGCGAACCGCCGTGACGATCTTCGCCTTCTTGTTCAGCTGGCGGGCGGTCAGCGTCACCAGGACCGCGGTGTCGTCGCGCTGCGTCGCGATGACGATCTGCCGGGCGCGCTGGACCTCCGCCCGTACCAGCACGTCGCTGCGGGTCGCGTCGCCGATGACGCCCGTGAGGCCCTCGGCGTTGGCCGCCTCGATCACCTTGCTCGACGGGTCGACGATGACGAGCTGCTCCTTGCGCAGCCCGGTGGCGCACAGCGTCTGCGCCGCCGACCTGCCCTTGGTGCCGTAGCCGATGACCACGGTGTGGTCGCGCAAGGTGGACCTCCAGCGGTTCTGCCGCCACTCCTCCCGGGTGCGTTCCGTGAGGACCTCAAGAGTCGTGCCGACCAGGATGATCAGGAACAGCACGCGCAACGGCGTCACGAGCAGCACGTTCGCCAGCCGCGCACCGTCGCTGTACGGGACGATGTCACCGTATCCCGTGGTGGAGAGCGTCACGGTGGAGTAGTAGACGGCGTCCAGGAAGTCCACGGCGCCATCGGCGTTGTCGTGGTAGCCGCCCCGGTCGAGCCAGACGATCAGGACCGTCAGGAACAGCACCGCGAGCGCCATGGCCAGCCGGCGCAGCACCTGCCGCAGGGGCGCCTGGACCGTCCGCCGTGGCAGGCTCACCCGGGCGCTGACCAGATGTTCTTCGGCGTTGCGCGCTATGGCGTCATGGCCGGGAAGTTTCACGTGAAACACCCTCCCTCGACCGGCGCCGTCCACGGCAGGTCGAGCACGTCGAGCAGTTCCCCCGGATCCACGCCGCCGGGGGGCACCACCGCGAGTCCGTCCGCGATCGCGATGCCCCGGAGCATCGCCGGGCCGTTGAAGTGCACCGGCTCCAGCACGTCGTCCCGGTGCACGAACGGCACCAGGCGGGTGTGGTGCGGGTGCCCGCGCAGGCCCTCCCCGACCGGCGCGTGGTACGGCGCGAGCGCCCGGCGGCCCGCCAGCCCGCGCAACAGCGGTTCGACCAGCGTGAGGAGCCCGGACACGGCGGCCAGCGGGTTGCCGGGCAGCCCGACCAGATGGCGCCCCGCGTCCAGCTCCGCGAGCAGCATCGGGTGGCCGGGGCGCACGGCGACCCCGTCCACCAGCAGTGCGGCGTGCGCCGCGCGCAGCACGGGGTGCACATGGTCGACGGGGCCCCCGGCGGTGCCGCCGGTGGTGACGATCAGGTCGGCCCGTGACGCGGTGATCGCGGCGCGCAGGGTGTCGGCGTCGTCGCGGATCCGGTGCGTGGCGAGCACCTCGGCGCCCAGCGACCGCAGCCAGGGCGCGATCATCGGCCCGAGCGCGTCCCGGATCAGGCCGTCGTGCGGGAGCCCCTCCGTCAGGAGTTCGTCGCCGAGCACCAGCACCTCGGCCCTCGGGCGCGGCACGGTGTGCAGGGTGTCGTAGCCGGCCGCGGCGGCGAGGCCGAGCACGGCGGGCGTGACCGTGGCGCCCGCGGGCAGCAACTGGTCGCCCGCGCGGCACTCCTGGCCCCGGGGCCTGATGTCCTGACCCTGGGTGACGCGCTGCTCCGCGTGGAGCCGCCCCGCCTCGTCGGTGCGCGCGTGCTCGCTGCGGATGACCGCGGTGGCCTCGCCGGGTACACGCGCGCCGGTCGCGATCCGTACGGCCGTGCCGTCCGCGAGGGGGCCCGGGTACGCGCGCCCCGCGAGCACCGACCCCTCGGCCTGGACCGTCCAGGGGCCGGGGCCCGAGACGGCCCAGCCGTCCATGGCCGAGGTGTCGAAGGACGGCAGGTCGGTGAGGGCGGTCAGCGGCTCCGCGAGGGCCTCGCCGAGGGCGTGGCCGCCCGGCACCCGATGGGAGCGTGAGCCGCGGGCCACCCGGCCGGCCCGCGCCGCGCGCACACGCGCCTCGGCCCAGGAGACCGGGCGGTGCGGGTGCGCGGGCGCGTCGGAGGAACCGGGCGCCGGCAGCTCCCTGACCAGTGCGAGAGCGTCGTCGAAGCCGTCGGGCCCGCCGCCGTCCGCGGCGCTTGGCCCGC
>NZ_BAABEP010000025.1:0-95215 GCF_039540215.1 Streptomyces tremellae | reverse complement strand
CCAAGGAGTTGGGATCGCACGTTGTCTTCCTAAGACCGCTTGGCCTCCGACTTTGTCCACGCCCGCCGCCCGTCCGTGCCCCCGCCGAAGAGCCGTCCCCGCCGCCCGCTCCGGGCCGGCGGGAGCGGCCGCCCCCGCTCGCCCCCACCCGCGCCGTACCCGCGCCCGCCCTTAAGGACGTGCCCCATGAAGGACCCGTACGACAAGCCCGCGTCGGCGACCCCGCTGACCGGGGGCGGCGACACCGAGGCCGCGCACCCCGCGCTCGGCGAACTCTTCGCCGCCCGGGTGGCCCACGCCCCGCACGCCCCCGCGCTCACCGACGGGACCCGCACCTGGAGCTACCGCGAACTCGCCGACCGTGCCGACCGGTTGGCCGGGCACCTGGCGCGCTCGGGAGCCGGGCCCGACCGGGTGGTCGCACTGGTCCTGCCGCGCTCCATGGAACTCGTCGCGGCCGAGCTCGCCGTGGCGCGCGCGGGCGCCGCCTTCCTGCCGGTCGACCCGGCCTACCCCGCCCGGCGCAGGGAGCTGATGCTCGCCGACGCGGCGCCCGCGGTGACGCTCGACGACCCCGGCGCGGTCCGCGCCCTGCTGGAGAGCGGGGACGGCGCGCCGCCGCCGGAGGGCGCGGCCCGGGGCGCGGGCCCCGACGCGACGGCGTACGTGATCTACACCTCGGGGTCGACCGGCACACCGAAGGGCGTGGCCGTCACCCACCGCGGCATCGGCGGGTTCGCGGCGGCCGCCGCCGAGCGGTACGCCGTGGGGCCCGGCGACCACGTCCTCCAGTTCTCCTCGCCCAGCTTCGACGCCTCCGTGCTCGAACTGTGCGCGTCCGTACTGTCGGGCGCCACCCTCGTCGTCCCGCCCGAAGGGCCCTGGCTGGGCGACGAACTCGCCGCGGTCCTCGACGAACACCGCATCACCCACACCCTCATCCCGCCCGCCGCGCTGGCCACCCTGCCGGACCCGGCCCTGGGCGCGGGACGCTCGCTGCGCACACTGATCGTGGGCGCGGAGGCGTGCCCGCCGCACCTGGTCGACCGGTGGGCGCCGGGCCGCCGCATGATCAACTCGTACGGCCCCACCGAGGCCACCGTCGTCGCCACCTGGACCCCGCCGCTCGCCGCGGGCCGCGGCACCCCGACGATCGGCTCGGCCCTGCCGCACGCCGGGGTCCATGTCCTCGACGCCGCGATGCGGCCCGTACCGCCGGGCGGGGAAGGCGAGTTGTACATCGGCGGCGACGGCGTGGCCCGCGGCTACCTGCGGCGGCCCGGTCTGACCGCCGCCCGGTTCGTCGCCGACCCCTTCGGCCCCGCGGGGACCAGGCTGTACCGCACGGGCGACCGCGTGCGGCTGCGGCCGGACGGCGAACTCGACTACCTGGGGCGGCTCGACCGGCAGGTGAAGATCCGCGGCTTCCGCGTCGAGCCGGGGGAGATCGAGGCCGCCCTGAGCCGCGACCCGCGGGTCGGCGAGGCCGCGGTGGTGGTCCGCGAGGACGAGCCGGGCCGGCCCCGCCTCGTCGGCTACGCCACCCCCGCGGACCCCGGCTCGCCCCCCGACAGGGCGTCGCTGCGCGCGGCCCTCGCCGCCGTGCTCCCCGCCCACCTGGTGCCCTCGGCCGTGGTCGTCCTCGACCGGATGCCGCTCACCGCGCAGAACAAGACCGACCGCGACGCCCTGCCTGCACCCGAACAGGACGCGCCCGCCGCCCGGTTGGCGCCGCGCACCCCGCAGGAGGCGACGCTGGCGGCGATCTGGGCCGACGTGCTGGGCGTCGAAGCGGTCGGTGTGCGGGACGACTTCCTCGACCTGGGCGGCGACTCGATCCTCGCCGCACGCGCCCTCTCGCGGACCCGCGAGGAGCTGGGCGGGCACCTCACCGTCCGGGACCTCTTCACCGCCCGCACCGTCGAGGCCCTCGCGGACGTCCTCGGCGACACCGCGGCGGCCGCGCCCCCCGAGCCGATCCCCGCGGCCCCCCGCACCGGCGGCCTGCCGCTGTCCAGCGCCCAACGGCGGCTGTGGTTCCTCGACGACCTCACCGCGGGCGGCGCCGAGTACAACACCGGCCTCGCCCTGCGGCTGCGCGGGCCCCTCGACACCGACGCGCTGCGGCGCGCCCTGCGCCTGCTCGCGGCCCGGCACGACGCGCTGCGCACCACGTTCCGCACCGTCGAGGGCCAGGGCCTCCAGTACGTCGCGGCAGAACCCGACCTGCCGCTGCGCACCGCCGACCTCACAGGGCTGCCCGCGGCCCGCAGGGACGAAGCCGCGCAGCGGTTGCTGACCGAGGAGCTCGGCAGGCCGTACGACCTGACGGCGGGGCCCCTCACCCGCGCCCTGCTGGTCCGGCTCGGCGACGCCGACCGGCTGCTGCTGCTCGCCCAGCACCACATCGTCACCGACGGCTGGTCCACGGGCGTCCTCACCCGCGAACTGGCAGCGCTCTACCGCGCGCAGACCACGGGCGAGCCCTCGGGCCTCGCGCAACCCGCCGTCCAGTACCCGGACTTCGCGGCCTGGGAGCAGCGGCGGCGCGCCTCGGACGCGGACACCGGGCACCTGCGCTACTGGCGCAGGCACCTGGACGGGCTCCAGCAGCTCGAACTGCCCACCGACCGGCCGCGGCCCGCCGTGCGCACCACCGAGGGCGCAGGGCACCGCCACCACCTGCCGGCCGCCCTGATGGACGGGCTGCGCACCCTCGCCACCGGGCGCGGCACCACCGTGTTCACCGTGCTCGCGGGGGCCTGCGCGCTGCTGTTCGCACGCTACTCGGGCCAGCGCGACGTGGCGTTCGGCACCGTCACCACCGGACGCGACCGCCGCGACCTGGAGGACGTCGCGGGCTTCTTCGCCAACACCGTGGTGCTGCGCACCGACGTGGACGAGCGGGCCGGCGTCGACCGGTTCGTCGAGGGCATGCGCGCCACGCTGCTCGACGCCTTCGCCCACGACGCGGTGCCGTTCGACCGCGTGGTCGAGGAGCTGGCCCCGCCCAGGGACCCGAGCCGTACCCCGCTCGTGCAGGCCCTCGTCGTCCAGCAGACCGCCGCGCCGGCGCGGGAGGCGGGCGCGGTGCGGTTCGACGAGCACCCGCTGCCGCGGCCCGCCGCGCGCTTCGACCTCGTCCTGGAGTTCACCCCTGACGCGGCGGGCGGCTGCGTGCTGACCACCGAGTACAACACCGGCCTGTTCGAGGCGCGGACCGTGGCGCGGATGAGCCGCCATCTGCACCGGCTGCTCGACGCGATGGCGGAGGGGCCTGGCCGGAGCCTGGCCGAGCTGCCCATGCTCTCCGACGAGGAGCAGCGCACCCTGGTGGACCGCTGGAACCCGCCGGCGGGCACCGGAGGGGACCCCGGGGCCACCCTGCCCGACCTGTTCCGGGACCAGGTCGCGCGCACCCCGGGGCGTACCGCCGTCACCCATGGCTCACAGCGGCTCGACTACGCGGAGGTCGACCGCCGCGCGAGCCTGCTGGCGCGGGAGCTGGTGGCCAGGGGCGCCGCGCCGGAGACACTGGTGGCGCTCTGCCTGCCGCGCACCGCGGAGCTGCCGGTCGTGCTGTGGGCGGTGCTGAAGTCGGGCGCGGGATACCTGCCCGTGGACCCGGACTACCCGGCCGAGCGCATCAGGTTCATGCTGTCCGACGCGCGGCCCGCGCTGGTCGTGGCCACGGCCGAGACCGCCGCCGCGCTCCCCGCGGAGTGCGAACCCCTGATCCTCGGGGAGCCGGGCGGCCACTCCGCTCCCCGCGGCGCCGCGCTCGCCGCGGCCGGCGACGTGGGCGACGGTGAGCGGACCCGGCCGCTGCTGCCCGACCACCCGGCGTACGTCATCTACACCTCGGGCTCGACCGGGCGCCCCAAGGGCGTCGTGGTCACCCACAGGACCGTCGCCGCGCTGGCGGCCTGGGCGCGCGAGCGGTTCGGCGGGCGCGGGACCGGCCCGGTGGTCGCCTCCACATCGCTCAACTTCGACGTCTCGGTGTTCGAGCTGCTGTGCCCCCTGCTGTACGGCGGCACCGTCGAGGTGGTCGCCGACGCGGGCGCTCTCGCGGAGGCGGGGGAGCGGCGGGCCGGCCTGGTCAGCGGGGTGCCGTCCGTGCTGTCCCGGCTGTTCGCCCGGGGCGCGGCGCCGGTGGCCGCGGACACGGTCGTCCTCGCGGGCGAGGCGCTGTCCGCGCAGACCGTGCACGACCTGCGGGCCGCGCTGCCCTCCTGCGCGATCGTCAACGTCTACGGGCCCACCGAGACCACCGTGTACGCCACCGCCTGGTTCGCCGGGGAGCGGCTTCCCGACCAGCCGCCGCCCATCGGCCGGCCCGTCGCCCGCACCCGGGCGTATGTCCTCGACGGCCGCATGCGCCCACAACCTCCGGGCGTGGCAGGTGAGTTGTACCTAGGTGGCGGTGGGCTCGCCCGGGGCTACCTGGGGCGCCCCGGGCTGAGTGCCCGGCGGTTCGTCGCCGACCCGTTCGGCGCCCCCGGCGCGCGCATGTACCGCACGGGCGACCTGGCGCGCCGGCGCGCGGACGGCGAGCTGGTCTACGTCGGCAGGACCGACCAGCAGGTCAAGGTGCGTGGCTTCCGTATCGAACTCGGCGAGGTGGAGGAGGCGTTGCGCCACTGCCCCGGGGTGGCCGAGGCGGCGGTCACCGTCACCGAGGACGACGGCAACCGGCGGCTGACCGGATACGTGGTCCCGGCGCGGGGACAGCGGGTGGAACCGGAGGCCGCGCGTCGCGCGCTGGGCCGCACCCTGCCCGACTACATGGTCCCCGCGACCGTGCTGGTCCTCGGCGAACTCCCGCTCAGCCCCAACGGCAAGCTCGACAGGGGCCGGCTGCCGCTGCCGGGCCCCGCGCCGCGCGCGGTGCGCCACGTCGCCCCGCGCACCCCCACGGAACGGCTGCTCGCCGCCGTGCTCGCCGAGGTCCTGCGCGTCGAACGCGTGGGCGTGGACGACAACTTCTTCGAGCTCGGCGGCGACTCGATCCTCAGCATCCAGGTGGTGGCGCGGGCCAGGCAGGAGGGCCTGACCGTGACCTCGCGCGACCTCTACCGGCACCAGACGGTCGCCGCCCTGGCCCGCTGCGCGGACGCCGCGGCCGGGGCGCGCCGGCCGGGCCACGCCCCGGTGGAGCCCGCGGGCCCCGCGCCGCTGACGCCCATCCAGCACTGGCTGTTCGCGGCGGACGCCGAGCGCGCCGCCCACTTCGCGCAGGCACTCTCCGTGCTGCTGCCGGGCGATCTCGACCCCGCCGCGCTCGAAGACGCCCTGAACGACCTCGTCACCCACCACGACGCCCTGCGCTCCCGCTTCACCGCCGCCCAGGGCGCGCCGCCCGCCTGGCACATCGCGGATCCCGGCGAGCGGATCACCCTGGCCAGGCACGCGGGACCCGACACCGACACCCCGCACTTCGGCCCCTTCGACCTGGCGCGCGGGCCGCTGCTGCGGGCCGTGCTGCACGACAGGGGCGCCGGGCGGGCGCCCGTGCTCCACCTCGCCGTGCACCACCTCGTCGTCGACGGTGTGTCCTGGCGCGTGCTCCTCGACGACCTGGACCGCGCCTACCGCGCCCGCCGCGCGGGAGCGGACGGCGCCGCCGCGCTGCCCGCCAAGTCGTCGCCGGTGCGCCAGTGGGCCCGGCGGCTCGCCGCGCACACCGCGGGGGGCGGCTTCGACGACGAGCGCGTCCACTGGGCCGCTGCCGTGCCCCCGGACGCCGGCGCGCTGCCCGCGGACCTCCCGGGCCCAGGCACTTACGGCTCCGCCCGTGCCGTCACCGTGCGCATCCCTCCCGAGGACACCGCCGTCCTGCTGCGCACCCTGCCCGACACGTACCGCACACGGCCCAACGACGTCCTGCTCGGCGCGCTCGGCCGCGCCCTGTGCGCGTGGAGCGGGCACGAGCGCGTCGTGGTCGACGTCGAGGGCCACGGCCGCGAGGAGATCTTCCCGGACCTCGACATCAGCCGCACCGTCGGCTGGTTCACCACCCGCCACCCGGTCGTCCTCGCCGTCCCGGGACAGGCCCCCTGGGACACCGTGCTCAAGCAGGTCAAGGAGCGGCTGCGCGCCGTGCCCCGGCACGGCATCGGCCACGACGCCCTGCGGTACCTGGCACCCGGGGAGCCGGAAGCGCCCGCGCCCGCCGCGCAGATCAGCTTCAACTACCTGGGCAGGATGGACCTGGAGGACGACGGGACGGGGCTGTACCGCGGCACCTTCCGGCCGCTCGAACTGGACGCGGACCCGGCGGCCGCCCGCCCGCACGCCCTTGAGGTGGTGGGCCGGCTGGACGGTGACGCGCTGGAGTTCACCTGGTTCTACTCCGACCGCGTGCACCGCGAGGCCACCGTCGCCGCCCTCGCGAGGCGCTACGCCGACGCGCTCGCCGACCTCGCCGGGTACGCCGCGGGGCCGGGCGCGGCGGGCCGCACCCCGTCCGACTTCCCGCTCGCCCCGCTCGACCAGGCGGCGGTCGACCGGGTCGCGGGGGACGACCCGGGGGCCGTCGAGGACATCCTGCCGCTGACACCGACGCAGGCGGGCATGGCCTTCCACGGCCTCTCCGAGGACGGCCGCGGCGCCTACTTCCAGCAGCTGACCTTCGTCCTGGACGGCGTGCCGAGGCCCGGCCTGCTCGCCGCCGCCTGGCAGCAGGTCACCGACGCCACGGCCGTGCTGCGCGGCCGGGTGGTCTGGCAGGACGTGCCGCAGCCGCTGTTCGTCGTCGCGCGGTCCGCGCCCGTACCCGTCACCGAGCTCGACTGGCGCGGCCTGACGGACGCCGAGGCCCGGGACCGGCTCGACACCCTGCTGCGCGAGGACCGCGCAGCAGGCCTCGACCTGGCGGGCGGCCCGCTCCAGCGGCTGCTGCTCGCCCGGGTCTCCGACACCGCGGTCCGCGTCGTGTGGTCCTTCCACCACCTGCTGCTGGACGGCTGGAGCCTCTTCCAGGTGCTCTCCGATGTGTTCACCCGCCACAGCGCCCTGTCGGGCAGGGCAGGCGCGGGGGCCCTGCCGGAGCGGCGGCCGTGGCGCGACTACCTCGCCCACCTGCGCGGACGCGACAGCGCTGAGGCCGAGGCACACTGGCGGCAGCGGCTCGCAGGACTCGGCGAGACCACCCCGCTGCCCTACGACCGCGAGCCCCGCGAGGCCCACCGCGCCGAGTCCACCGCGTCCGTGCGGGCCACCGTCCCCGAGCCCGTGACCCGGTCCCTCGAAAAGCTGGCGCGCACCTCGGGGCTCACCCTCAACACCCTGGTCCAGGGCGCCTGGGCCGTCCTGTTGGCCCGCCAGTCCGGCAGGGACGAGGTGGTGTTCGGGACCACCGTGTCCGGCAGGCCCGCGGAGCTGCCCGGCGCCGAGTCCATGACCGGCCTGTTCATCACGACCCTGCCCACCCGGGTCGCGGTCCCCGCGGACGGCACCCTCGTCGACTGGCTGCGCGCGCTCCAGCGCGACCAGAGCGAGGACAGGCGCCACGACCACCTGCCGCTGAACCGCCTGCGGGCGTTCACCGAACTCCCCGAGCGCGCCAGTCTGTTCGACAGCATCGTCGTCTTCGAGAACTACCCCGTCGGCAGCGACGACGAGCTCGCCGCGGTGCACGGCCTCACCCTGAGCGGCCTGGACGGCGTGGAGACCACCAACTACCCGCTCGGCCTCGTCGCCTACCCGGGCACCGAGCTCGCGCTGCGCCTCGGCTACGACCCGGGGCTGTTCGACGCCGGCACCGCCCGCCTGCTCACCGAGTACCTGACCGTGCTGCTCACCCGGCTGGCCGCAGCGCCCGACACGGCGCCCGCCCGGCTGCCGCTGCTCACCGCGGACCGGCGCGAGCAGGTGCTGCGCGCCTGGAACGACACGGCCACGAGCCTCCCCGAGGCCACGGTCGCAGGGCTCTTCGCCGCGCAGGTGCGGGCCACCCCGGACGCGATCGCCCTCGACGCCGGGTCCGCGCGCCTCACCTATCGCGAACTCGACCGGAGAGCAGCCGCGTTGGCGAGCCGACTGGTCTCCCGCGGGGTGCGCGCGGAACGCCCGGTCGCCGTGCTGATGGACCGCTCCGCCGAACTGGTCGTCGCCCAGCTCGCGCTGGTGCGCACCGGCGGGGTGTACGTACCGCTCGACGGCCGCGCGCCCCGGGGGCGGCTGCGGCGGATGCTGGCGGAGGCGGGGGCGGCGCTGCTGCTCACCGACGACGTGTGGGAGGGGACGGCGGCTGACCTGCTGCCGGGCGACGGCGTCCTGCGTGTGGCGGACGGCGCCCAGGACGCGTCCACGGGCGGGCCCCGCGCCGCCGCCGTCCACCCCGACAACGTCCAGTACCTGATGTTCACCTCGGGGTCCACCGGCACGCCCAAGGGCATCGCGGTGCGCCAGCGCGACGTGGCCGCGCTCGCCGGGGACCGCGCGTTCGCGGACCACCGCCGGGTGCTTGTGCACTCGCCGCACGCCTTCGACGCCGCCACCTACGAGGTATGGGTGCCCCTGCTGCGCGGCGGCACCGCCGTACTCGCACCGCCGTCCGACCTGGACGCCGCCGCGGTCCGCCACGCGATCAACGCGCGGGGCGTCACCCATCTCTGGCTCACGGCGGGCCTGTTCCGGCTGCTCGCGCAGGAGGACCCCGCCTGCCTGCGCGGCGCCCGCGAGGTGTGGACCGGCGGCGAGGCCGTGCCGGGCGCCGTCGTGCGGCGCGTACTCGACGCCTGCCCCGGCCTGACCGTCGTCGACGGCTACGGCCCCACGGAGACCACCACCTTCGCCACCCGGCGGCCCTTCCGCGCCGGCGAGGAGCTGCCCGCGGTCCTGCCCGTCGGCCGTCCACTGGACAACACCCGCGTCTATGTGCTCGACGCCACCCTCCAGCCCCAACCGCCTGGCATACCAGGGGAGTTGTACATCGCGGGTGCGGGTCTCGCGCGCGGCTACGCCGGTCGCCCCGGAGCCACAGCCGCGCGCTATCTCGCCGATCCCTACGGACCGCAAGGAGCGCGCATGTACCGCACGGGCGACATCGCGCGCTGGAGCGCGGACGGCGAACTGCACTTCGTGGGCCGCGCCGACGACCAGATCAAGATCCGCGGCTTCCGGGTCGAACCCGCCGAGATCGAGGCACGGCTGACCGCGCACCCGGCCGTCGCCGAGGCCGTCGTCTCGGCGTACCCGGCCGGCGGGCGCACCCGGCTCGCCGCCCACCTCGTCCCAGCCCACGGCGCCACCGTGCCCACCGCGGCGGAACTGCGCGCCCACCTCGCCGCCGACCTGCCCGACTACCTGCTGCCCGGCGCGTTCGTCACCGTGCCGGAGCTGCCGCTGACCGCCAACGGCAAGGTCGACAGGCGGCGGCTGCCCGAGCCCGACTGGTCGGCCGGGAGCGAGGGGCCCCACCGCGCCCCCCGCACCGCGACCGAGCGGACACTCGCCGCGATCTGGGCCGACCTCCTCGGAGTCGGACGGGTCGGCGCCGACGACAACTTCTTCATGCTCGGCGGCGACTCGATCCTCAGCATCCAGGTCGTCTCGCGGGCCCGCGCCGCGGGCCTCGCCCTCACACCGCGCGACCTGTTCCGCCACCCCACGGTGGCCAGGCTCGCCGAGGCGGCGGGCACCGCGGCGGCCGTCGCAGGCACCGGGCCCGTACGCGGCGAGGCGCCCCTCACCCCGATCCAGCACTGGTTCCTCGACCCGGGGCCGCGCCGCCCGGAGTTCTTCAACCAGTCGGTCCTGGTGGAGACGGCAGAGGACCCGGACCCCGGCGCCCTGCGCCGCGCCCTCGCCGCCCTGTGGAGCCACCACGACGCCCTGCGCGCCCGGTTCACCGCCGCGCAGGACGGCACCTGGCGCCAGGAGGTCGGGGACGCCGGAGCCCCCACCCCCGCACTGCTCCGGGTGTGCCCCCTCGAAGGACTCGACGCGGAGGCGGCACGCCGCGCCGAGGAGGACGCCACGGCGGCGGCGCACGCCGCGTTCCGGCTGGACACCGGACCGCTGTTCGCCGCCCGCCTGTTCACCGGCGGCGGCGCCGGCACGCGCCTGCTGCTCATCGCCCACCACCTGGTCGTCGACGGCGTCTCCTGGCGGATTCTGCTTGAGGACCTGGAGACCGCCTACCGGCAGGCCGCGGCGGGAGCGCCGGTACGCCTGCCCGCCCGCACCACCTCGGTGCGCGCCTGGGCCGAGCGCCTGGCGGAACACACCGAGAACGGCGGCTTCACCGGGCAGCTCGCCCACTGGGCGCGCGTCGCGGAACACTGCGCGGAGCCGCTGCCCGAGGACGCCGGGGGCGACAACGTCACCGCGGACGTCAGGGAGGTCACCGTACGGCTGGGCCGCCGGCGCACCGACGACCTGCTCCGCAGGGTCCCCGCCGTCTACCGCACCCGGATCGACGACGTCCTGCTGACCGCGCTCGGCCGGGTGCTCGCCGACTGGACGGGGCGCGACACCGTCGCCGTGGGGCTCGAAGGGCACGGCCGCGAGGACCAGTTGTTCGAGGACGTGGACCTGTCCCGCACCGTCGGCTGGTTCACCACGCTGCACCCGCTCGCCCTGCGCGTTCCCGCGGGCGACTGGGGCAGCGCCCTGAAGTCCGTCAAGGAGCAGCTGCGCGCGGTGCCCGACCGGGGCATCGGCCACGGCGCGCTGCGCCACCTCGCCCGGGACCCCCGGCTCGCCGCCGCGCCGATGCCGGGCATCAGCTTCAACTACCTCGGCAGGTTCGACTGGACGGCGGACGGCGGGTCCCTGATCCGCGGGGTGCCCGGCGGGCTCGGCGGCGCTGAGGCGCCCGGCACCGAACGCGCCCATCTGCTCGACGTGGTCGCCAGGGTCGAGGACGGGCGCCTGGAGATCAGCTGGCACCACAGCCGCGCCCGCCACCGGCGCTCCACCGTCACCCGGCTCGCCGAGGCGATGCTGCGCGCGCTCGATGACATCATCGCCCACTGCGCCGAGCCGGGCGCGGGCGGTCGCACCCCCTCCGACTTCCCGCTCGCCCGCCTCGACCAGGCCGCGGTGGACCGCCTCGCGGGCGAAGGGCGCGGCGTCGCCGACATCCTGCCGCTCACCCCGATGCAGTCGGGCATGCTTTTCCACAGCCTGCTCGACCCGGAAGGGCGCGCCTACGTCAACCAGGTGCAGCTCGTGCTCACCGGTGTCGACGACCCCAGGGCCCTCGCCGAGGCGTGGCAGCACACCGTCGACGCCAACCCGGTGCTGCGCTCCCACCCGGCCTGGCAGGAGGGCGCGGAGCCCCTCCAGGTCGTACGGCACAGCGCCACCGTGCCCGTCGCCCACCACGACTGGACCGGCAGGCCCGCGCAGGCGTGCGCCGCCGACCTCGACCGGCTGATCGACGCGGACCGCGGGGCGGGCATCGACCTCGCGGCGGCGCCGCTGATGCGCCTCACCCTGATCAGGCTCGCCCCGGGGCGCGTCCGCCTGGTGTGGACCTTCCACCACCTGCTGCTCGACGGCTGGAGCGCCGCCCAGGTCTTCGACGAGGTCTGCGAGCGGTACGCGGCGCTGGCCGCGGGGCGCACGCCGCGGGTGCGGGACCGGCGGCCGTTCGCCGACTACCTCGGCTGGCTCGCCCGCCAGGACACCGCGAAGGCCGAACAGTACTGGCGCGCCGTGCTCGCCGGCTTCCGCGCCCCGACGGAGCTGCCCCGCGACCGCCGCTCCCCTGGCGCCCACCGCGGGTCCTCCTCCGGGACGGTGCGGGTGCGGCTCGGCGCGGACGTCTCGGCGCGGCTGCGGGAGACCGCCCAGCGGGCGGGGCTCACCCTCAACACCGTCCTCCAGGGCGCCTGGGCGCTCCTGCTGTCGCGCTACGGCGGCGGGGACGACGTGGTGTTCGGCACCACCGTCTCCGGGCGGCCCGCCGAACTGCCGGGCGTCACCTCGATGGTGGGCCTGTTCATCAACACCCTGCCCACCCGGGTGAGGATCGAGGGCCGGCGCCCACTGCTCGACTGGCTGCGCGAGCTCCAGTCGGCCCAGTCCGAGGCCAGGCGCCACGAGTCCGTCTCCCTGGCCCAGCTCCAGACCTGGAGCGACGTGCCGGGCGGCACCGGCCTCTTCGACTCCATCGTCGTGTTCGAGAACTACCCCTTCGACGAGGAGGCGCTCGCCCGCCACGGCCTCGCGATGGAGCAGGAGCGCGATCTGGAGCCCACCAACTACCCGCTGAGCGTGGTCGTCGCGCCCGGCGACGCCCTCGACGTCAGCCTCGACTACGACCCGGCCGCCTTCGACGCGCCGACCGTCGAGGGCCTCGGCGGGAGCCTGCGCACCCTGCTGACGGCGATGGCCGCCGCGCCGGACGCCACCCTCGCCGAGCTGCCCCTCACCGACCCCGCCGCCGGCCGCGAGCTGCTCGACCGGTTCTGCGGTGCCCTCGTCCCCGCGCCCCGCGGCACCCTGCCGGAGGCGTTCGCCCGCCAGGCCGCACTGACCCCGCAGGCGCCCGCCGTGCGCTGCGGCGGCGACCTGCTCACCTACGGTGAACTCGGCGCACGCGCGGGCCGGCTCGCCCGGCTCCTCATCGCCGCGGGCGCGGGCCCCGAGCGGTATGTCGCCCTCGCCCTGCCCCGCACCGCCGACCTGGTCACGGCCCTGCTCGCGGTCCTCGCTTCCGGCGCCGCCTACCTGCCGGTCGACCCCGGGTACCCGGCGGAGCGCGTCGCGTTCCTCTTCGACGACGTACGGCCGCACGCCGTCGTCACGGACACCGCCACAGCGGGCCGGCTGCCCGAGGGGCCGTTCTCCCGGATCGTGCTCGACGACCCCGGCTGCGCGCGGCGGCTCGCGACCGCGTCCGCCGCGCCGGTCGCCGACACCGAGCGGCTCGCGCCCCTGCTGCCGGGCCACCCCGCCTACGTCATCCACACCTCGGGCTCTACCGGCCGCCCCAAGGGGGTCGTCGTCGCCCACGGCTCGGTGCTCGCCCTGACCGACTGGGCGGCCGCCGAGTTCACCGGCCGCGGCCTCGAACACGTGGTGGCGTCCACGTCCCTCAACTTCGACGTGTCCGTCTTCGAGATCCTCGCGCCCCTGCTGTCGGGCGGCTGCGTCGAGATCGTGCGCGACCTGCTGGCCCTGGCCGAGCGGCCCGGCCCGTGGCGTGCGGGCCTGCTCAGCGCGGTGCCCTCCGCCCTCGGCAGGCTGCTGGCCGAGGACACCGTCCACGTACGCGCGGACACCGTGGTCCTCGCGGGGGAGGGGCTGCCCGCGAGGACCGTACAGCAGGTGCGGGACGCGGTGCCGGGCTGCGCGGTGCGCAACATCTACGGGCCCACCGAGGCCACCGTGTACGCCACCGCCTTCACCTGCGACCCCGCCGACCCCGACCGCGACCCGCCGATCGGCAGGCCGGCCGGCGGCGCCCGCGCCTACGTCCTCGACGCGCGCATGCGCCCGGTGCCCGCGGGCGCGCCGGGCGAGCTCTTCCTCGCGGGCACCGGAGTCGCCCGCGGCTACCTGCGCCGCCCCGGCCTGACCGCGTCCCGCTTCCTGCCCGACCCGTTCGGGCGGCCGGGCGACCGGATGTACCGCACGGGCGACCTGGCCCGCTGGAGCCCCGAGGGCGACCTCGTCTACCTCGGCAGGGCGGACGACCAGGTCAAGGTGCGCGGCTTCCGCATCGAACCCGGCGAGGTGGAGGCGGCGCTCGCCCGCCACCCCGCGGTGGCGGGCGCCGCGGCCCGGGTGGTCGAGCACGAGGGGCACCGCCGCCTCGTCGGCTACGCGGTGCCGCGCGGTGACGGCCTGCCCGACCCGGAGGAGTTGCGCTCCTTCCTCGCGAGGAGCCTGCCGGGCCACTTGGTTCCCGCGCTCGTGGTGCCGCTCGCCGAACTCCCGCTCGGCGCCACCGGCAAGCTGGACCGGCGGGCCCTGCCGGAACCCGCGTGGGCCGCGGGCGGCGGCGCGGGCCGGCCGCCCGCCACCGCCGCCGAGCACACCCTCGCCGCGATCTGGCGCGAGGTGCTCGGCCTGCCCGACATCGGCGCGGACGACAACTACTTCGCGCTCGGCGGCGACTCCGTGCTCGGCATCAGGATCGTCTCGGCGGCCCGCAGGGCCGGGCTCGCACTCAGCCCGCGCCACCTGTTCACCCACCAGACCCTCGCCGAACTCGCCGCGGCTGCTGAGGCGTTGCCCGCCTCCCCGGTCACCGCCGAGCAGGGTGCCGTGACCGGCGACACCCCGCTCACGCCCGTACAGCACTGGCTCCTCGGCACCCTCGGCGGCGACCCGGCCGACTTCGCCCAGACCGTCGCGTACGAGCTGGCGCACGACACCGACGAGACGCTGCTGCGCGCCGCGCTCGCCGCCGTACTGGAACGCCACGACGCGCTGCGGATGCGGTACGAGGCACAACACGACGGCAGCGTGCGGCAGTACGGCACCGCCCCCGGCGGCGCCCCGCACCTCGAACTCCACGAAGGGCCGCCGGGGCCCGGTCTCGCCGCGGCGCTCGGCCGGGGCTTCGACCTGGCGAACGGGCCGCTGCTGCGGGCCGCGCTGTGCCGGGGCGGCGGCGCCGGGCGCCCGGTGCTGCTGCTCGCCGCCCACCACCTCGTCGTGGACGCGGTGTCCTGGCGGATCCTGCTGGAGGACCTCGACGCCTCCTACCGGGCCCTGGCCGCGGGCGAACGCCCCCGACTCGGCGCCAAGAGCACGTCCTTCCGCGCCTGGGCCGAGCGGCTCGCCGGGCACACCGCCGCCGGCGGCTTCGACGACGAGGCCGGGCACTGGCGCGCCCAGCGCGCCGCGGGGCCCCTGCCGGTCGACCGCCCCGGGGGCGCCAACACCGCGGCGGACGAGGAGACCGTCACCGCCGGCCTCGACGCCGAGGAGACCCGGCGGCTCCTGCGGGACGTCCCCGACGTCTACCGCACCCGGGCCAACGACGTCCTGCTGTACGCCCTCGGGCGGGTGCTGGCCCGCTGGAGCGGACAGGACAGGGTCGCGGTCGCGCTGGAGGGCCACGGCCGCGAGGACCTCTTCGACGGCGTCGACCTCTCCCGCACGGTCGGCTGGTTCACCTCGCTCCACCCCGTCGCCCTCGATGTGCCGCGGGACGCGCCCGCCGGCACCGTGCTCAAGGCCGTCAAGGAGAACCTCCGGGCCGTGCCCGGCGGCGGCATCGGCTACGGCGCCCTGCGCCACCTCCACGCCGCGGCCGGTCGCGACCTGCCCGACCTGCCCGAGATCAGCTTCAACTACCTCGGCAGGCAGGACTGGCGGCAGGCCCAGGGCGGCCTGCTGCACGCGCCGCACGGCGCGCTCGCCGGCGGCATGGACCGCTCGGCCGCCCGGCCCTGCCTCCTCGACGTGCTGGGCCGGGTCGCGGACGGCAAGCTGGAGTTCGCCTGGTCCTACTCCCGTGCCCTGCACCGGCGTGAGACCGTCGAACGGCTCGCCGCCGGCCTCACGGACGAACTGCGCGCCCTCGTACGGCACTGCGCCGAGCCCGGCGCCGGCGGTCGCACCCCCTCCGACTTCCCGCTCGCGCCGCTCGACCAGGCCGCCGTCGACCGGATCGCCGGCACCGGGCGCGACGTGCAGGACCTGTACCCGCTCACGCCCACCCAGACCGGCCTGGTCGTGCACGGCATGGACGAGGCGGAAGCGGGCCTGTACGTCGAGCAGATCACCTTCGTGCTCGACGGGGTACGCGACCCGGGAACGCTCGCCGCGGCCTGGCAGCACGTCGTCGACCGCACCCCCGTCCTGCGCACGGCCCTCGTCCTGACCGGCGTGCCCGTGCCCCTCCAGGCCGTCCACCGGGACGTGACGCTGCCGGTCACCCACCACGACTGGAGCACCCTGCCGGAGGACCGCCGTCCCGCGGAGCTCGAAGGGCTCCTCGCGGCGGAACGCGCCCGGGGCATCGACCTCGGCCGCCCGCCGCTGCTGCGCCTCGCCCTGGTCCGCCTCGGACCCGACGCGGTGCGCGTCGTGTGGACCTTCCACCACGTGCTGCTCGACGGCTGGAGCGTCTTCCACGTGCTCGGGGACGTCCTCGCCGCGCACGCCGCCCTCGGCCGCGGCGAGCGGCCCCTGCTGCCCGAGCGCAGGCCTTTCGCCGACTACGCCGCCCACCTCGCGGGCCGTGAGGCGGGCGGCGCCCGCGACCACTGGCGCGCGGCGCTCGCCGACCTGGCGGCCGCCACCCCGCTGCCCTACGACCGCAGGCCCGCCCCCGGCACCACCGCGCGCTCCGGCACCTGGCTCTCCGAGCGGCTGAGCGCCCAGGAGACCGCGCGGCTCCAGGAGTTCGCCCGCCGGCACCGGCTCACCCTCAACACCGTGGTGCAGGGCGCCTGGGCGCTGCTGCTCTCCCGCTGGAGCGGCACCCAGGACGTCTGCTTCGGCACGACCGTGTCGGGGCGCCCCTCCGAGCTGCCGGGCGCCGACACCATCACCGGCCTGTTCATCACGACCCTGCCCGCGCGCGCCCGGGTCGAGGGCGCCGCGCCCGCCGCGGCCTGGCTGCGCGCCTTCCAGGAGGCCCGCGCGGAGGACCGCCGCTTCGACCACCTGCCCCTCGGCGAACTGCACGGACTCACCCGACTGCCGCACGGCGCACCGATGTTCGACAGCCTGGTGGTCTTCGAGAACTACCCGGTCGGGGACGCCACCGCGGGCGCCCACGGCCTGGCCGTGCGCGACCTGGACGCCCGCGAGGCCACCAACTACCCGCTCACCGCGGTCGTCTCGCCCGGCGACCGGCTCGCCGTCGAACTCGGCTACGACCCGCGCCACTTCGACGCGACCACCGCCCGGTCCCTCGCCGGGCAGCTGCTGCACACCCTGTCCGCGCTGGCCGAGGCGGACGGCACCGCGCGCCTCGACGACCTCGACACACTGCCGCCGGGAGAGCGAGCCCGGCTGCTGCGCGGCCCGGTCAGGCCGCGGCGGACCCCCGTGCCCCCCGCCACCCTGCCCGCCCTCGTCGAGGCGGCCGTGGACCGCACACCGCACGCGCCCGCGCTCGGCGACCCGGAGAGGCTGCTGACCTTCGCCGAGGCCGAGGCGCACGCCAACCGCCTCGCCCACCGGCTGATCGCCCGCGGCGCGCGGCCCGGGGACATCGTGGCGCTCGAACTGCCGCGCTCCCTCGACATGGTGCTCGCCCAGCTCGCGGTCGCCAAGGCGGGCGCTGCCTTCCTGCCCGTCGACCCGGCGTACCCGGACGAGCGGATCGCGCTGATGCTCCGCGACGCGGCCCCCGCGCTCACCCTGGACGCCAAGGAGGTCGCCGCGCTGCTCGCCGAGCCGCCGGGCACCGCCCCGGACCACCGGCCCACCGACGCCGACCGCGGGCGCCCGCTCGACGTGGACGACCCGGCGTACGTCATCTACACCTCGGGCTCCACCGGCACCCCCAAGGGCGTCGTCGTCACCCACCGCGGCCTCGCCGCCTTCGCCGCCGCCGAGGCCGAGCACTACCAGGTGGCCGGGGGAGACCGGGTGCTGGCCTTCGCCACACCGAGCTTCGACGCCTCCGTGCTCGAACTGTGCGCGTCCCTGCCGCACGGCGCGCGCCTCGTGGTGCCCGAGCAGGGGCCGCTGCTCGGCGACCGGCTCGCCCGGGTGCTGCGCGCCGAGCGCATCACCCACACGCTGCTGCCGCCCGCCGCGCTCGCCACCCTGCCGCCCGGGACGCCGGGCACCCTGCCCGCCCTGAAGACGCTGATCGTCGGGGCGGACGCGTGCGGCGCCGACCTGGTCGCCCGCTGGGCCCCGCACCACCGCATGGTCAACTCCTACGGACCCACCGAGGCGACCGTCGTCGCCACCTGGTCCGCGCCCCTCGTGCCCGACGGCACGGCGCCGCCCATCGGCAGGCCGCTGCCCGCCGCGGGCGCCCGCGTGCTCGACGCGAGGCTCCGCCCCGTCCCCGACGGCGTGCCCGGCGAACTCTGGCTCACCGGACCGGGGTTGGCCCGCGGCTACCTGGGACGCGCGGGGCTGACCGCGGCCCGCTTCACCGCTGACCCCTACGGGCCGCCGGGCAGCCGCATGTACCGCACCGGCGACCTGGTGCGCCGCGACGCCCACGGCGAGCTGCGCTCCCTGGGCCGCACCGACCACCAGCTCAAGCTGCGCGGCCACCGGATCGAGGCAGGCGAGGTCGAGGCCGTCCTCACCCGCCACCCGGCGGTACTCGACGCGGTGGTGAGCCTGCGGGAGTACGAGCCCGGCACGCCCCTGCTCGTCGCCCACCTGCTCACCGCGCCCGGCGCCGAGCCGCCCGCCGACACCGCGCTGCGCGCCCTCGCCGCCGCGGTGCTGCCAGGACACATGGTGCCCTCGGTGTTCGTCGCCCTCGACCGCTTCCCCCTGACCGAGAACGGCAAGACCGACAGGGCCGCCCTGCCCGCCCCCGTACCGGGGGGCGCGCGGGACCGCGCGGTGCGGGTGGCGCCCCGCACCCCCACGGAGGAGGCGCTCGCGGCGATCTGGGCGGAGGTCCTGCACACGGCCGTCGGTGCCGAGGACGACTACTTCCTCCTCGGCGGCGACTCGATGCGGGCCCTGCTGGTCGCCTCCCGCGCCAACGACCTGTTCGGGGTGTCCCTCACCCCGCGCGACATCCTCGTCTCCCGCACCGTCGCCGCCCTGGCGGAACAGGTCGAGGAGCAGGTGCTCAGCGAACTCGAAGACGCCGCGTACGGCGGCCCCGACCACGACGAACGGTGAGGAAGCGACGACCATGACGTCTTCGGAGCCCTCCAGGACAGAGCGCGCGCAAGCGCTGCCCGAGGAACTGCGCGAGGCCCTGCGCCGGCGGCTCGCGGGACGAGCCCCCGGCGGCGCGCCCGCCGCCGTCCCCCGCGCGGACCGCACCCGCCCGCTGCCCCTGTCCTTCGCCCAGCAGCGGCTGTGGTTCCTCGACCGGCTGCACCCCGGTGACGCCCGCTACAACAGCGCGGTCGCGGTGCGCCTCTCCGGCACCCTCGACCGCACCGCGCTGGAGCGCGCCCTCGCCGCGGTCGTCGCCAGGCACGAGGCGCTGCGCACCACCTTCGAGGAGACCGAGGGGCGGCCCGAGCAGACCGTGCACCCGGCGGGGCCCGTGCCGCTGCCCGTCAGGGACGTCACCGCGGACGGCAGGGACGAGGCGCTGCTCGCCGCGTACTCCGCCCCCTTCGACCTGGGCGCGGGGCCCCTGCTGCGGGCCCTGCTGCTGCGCGAGTCGCCCACCGCGCACATCCTGCTGCTGACGGCCCATCACATCGTCACGGACGGCTGGTCCATGGGCATCGTCCTCGACGAGCTGTGCACCGCCTACGAGGCCCTGGCGCGCGGCGGCACACCGGAGCTGCCCCCGGTCGCGACGCAGTACCCGGACTTCGCGCTCTGGCAGCGCGAACAGCTGGCAGGGGACCGGCTGGAACACCATCTCGCGTACTGGAAAGAGAAGCTGGCGGGCGCCGCGCCCGCGGAGCTCCCGCTGGACGGGCCCCGGCGGGGCGCCGAGGCGGGCGCGGGCGCCGTCCACACCTTCACCGTCCCCGCCGAACTCACCGGCGCGCTCCGCGCACTCGCCGGGCGGCACCACACCACGCTGCACACCGCCCTGGTCGCCGCCGTCCAGGCGCTGCTCGCCCGCTGGTCGGGCCAGGACGAGAGCGTTGTGGGCTCGCTGACACCCGGCCGCTCCCGTACCGACCTGGAGCGCGCGGTCGGCTTCTTCGTCAACACCGTGGTGCTGCGCACCCCGGTCCTCGCGGGCGACTGTTTCCACGACCTGCTGGCCAGGACCGCCGACACCGTGGGCGACGCGTTCGCGCACGGCGACACCCCCTTCGAGCGGGTCGTCGAGGCGGTCGGAGCGCCCCGCGAGGCGGGCCGCAACCCGCTGTTCGACGTGATGGTCCTGCTGCACCCCGACCCGCCGGCCGCCGCCGCGGCGCCGCGTGGCCTCACCCTCACCCCGGTCGCCGTGCCCCGGAGGTCCGCGACCTTCGACCTCAGCGTCGAGTTCGTACCGGACGGCGACGCCCTGACGGGGCTGCTCGAATACCGCACCGACCTGTTCGCACCCGACACCGTCCGGCGCGTGGCGGACCAGTTGCTGCGGCTGCTCGCCGCGGCTGCCGCCGCCCCCGGCAGGCCGCTCGCCACCCTGCCGCTGCTGTCCGAGCGCGAGGTACGGCAGGTCACCCGCGACTGGAACGCCGCTGCCCGCCCCGTCGACACCACCACCACGCCCCACCCGCGCCTCTTCGAGCGGCGCGCGGCCCGCACCCCCGGCGCGCTCGCCCTGGTCGCGGGCGGCGAACGGCTCGACTACGCCACCCTCAACGCCCGCGCCAACCGGCTCGCCCACCACCTCATCGGCCTCGGCGCGGGACCGGAGCGGCTGGTCGCGCTGCGGCTGCCGCGCACCGCCGACATGATCACGGCGATCCTCGCCGTGTGGAAGGCGGGCGCGGGCTACCTGCCGCTCGATACGGCCCTGCCGGCGGAGCGCGTCCGCTTCCTGCTGGACGACGCGCGCCCCGCGCTGGTCCTCGACGAGGCCGCGCTCGCCGCCGTACCCGAAGGGCTCCCGGAGAGCGACCCCACCGACGCCGAGCGGACCCGTCCGCTGCGGCCGGACAACACCGCGTACGTCATCCACACTTCGGGCTCCACCGGACGCCCCAAGGGCGTCGCCGTGGAGCACCGCGCCCTCGCGCACCTGCTCGCCGCGCACCGCGCCGGGTTCGTCGCCGAGGCGGGCGGCGGGCCGCTGCGGGTGGCGCTCACCGCTTCCTTCTCCTTCGACACGTCCCTCGAAGGCGTACTGCTGCTGGCCGAGGGCCACCCCCTGCACCTGGTGGACGAGACGACAAGGATGGACCCGGCAGCCCTGGTCGAGTACGTCGTCGACCACCGGATCGACTTCCTCGACCTCACCCCGTCCTACCTGAACCGCCTGCTGCCCGCGGGCCTGCTCACCGACCCGCGCCACCGCCCCCGGGTCCTCATGCTCGGCGGCGAGCCGATCGGCGCCGCGCTCTGGCGCGAACTCGCCGCGCACCCCGAGGTGGCCGCGTACAACTTCTACGGCCCCACCGAGTGCACGGTCGACGCGCTGTCCTGCCGGATCGACGGGGCGGACCGGCCGCTGGTCGGCCGCCCCCTGCCCCACGTCCGCGCCTACGTGCTCGACGGCAGGCTCCAGCCGGTGCCGCCCGGTGTCGGCGGCGAACTGTACCTGGCGGGCGAGCAGCTGGCCCGCGGCTACGTCCGGCGCGCAGGCCTGACGGCCGCCCGCTTCCTGCCCGACCCGTACGGCCCGCCCGGTGCCCGCATGTACCGCACCGGCGACCTGGCGCGCTGGACCGCCGACGGGCGCCTCGACCACCTCGGCCGCGCCGACGACCAGGTCAAGGTCCGCGGCCACCGCATCGAGCCGGGCGAGGTGGAGGCCGCCCTGCTCGCGCTGCCGGAGGTCGCTGCCGCCGCGGTCGTCGCGGCCCCCGACCACCGGGGCCACCTCAGGCTCGCCGCCTACGCCGTGCCCGAGCCGGGCGCCGAGGTGCCCGGCCCCGCCGCCTTGCGCGCCGCGCTGCTCCAGGTCCTGCCCGACCACATGGTGCCGTCCTCCTTCACGCCGCTCGACGCGCTCCCGCTCACCGTCAGCGGCAAGCTCGACCGCCGCGCACTGCCCGCACCCGACCCCGAAGCAGCCGGCAGGGCAAGGGAGTTCACCGCGCCGCGCACCCCGCAGGAGCGGACACTCGCCGCGATCTGGGCCGACGTGCTCGGCGTGCGCGCGGTGGGCGCCACCGACAACTTCTTCGAGCTGGGCGGCGACTCGATCCTCAGCATCCAGGCCGTCTCCCGGGCCCGCGCCGCCGGCCTCCACCTGTCCTCGCAGGACGTCTTCCGCCACCAGACCGTCGCGGGGCTCGCCGCCGCCGCCTCCCGCCGCGCCGCGCCCGTCCCCGCGCCCCGCCGCCCCCAGGACACGGGCCCAGGACCGCTCACCCCCGTCCAGGAGTGGTTCCTCGCCACGCACGGCCCGCTGCGCCGCTTCGCCATGTCGATGCTGCTGAGCCTCCCCCGCGACCTGGACGAGCGGTCCCTGACCCGCGCACTCGACGCGGTCGTCACCCAACACCCCGCGCTGCGCGCCCGGTTCATCCGCGAAGGCGACACGTGGCGGCAGCACCCGGGCGCGTGCCCCGCGACCGGGCTCCTCACCCGCCACGACGGCGCGGACGTGGCGGAGGCCGCCGAGGCGGCACGCGCGGGACTCGACCCCGAGACCGGGGCCCTGCTGCGCGCCGCGCTGCTGCCCGCGGCCGAAGGGGGCCGCCCGCGACTGTTCCTGACGGCCCATCACCTCGCTGTGGACAGCGTCTCCTGGCGCGTCCTCCTCGCCGACCTCGAACAGGCCTACCGGCGGGCCGCGGCAGGCGAGGACCCGCGCCCCGGGCCCGAGCAGACCCCGCTGACCGCGTGGGCGCGCGGACTCGCCGGGCTCGTACGCTCGGGCGGGCTCGACGCCGACCTGCCGCACTGGAGCGCGGAGGCGGCGCGGCCCCGGGCCCCGCTCCCCGTCGACCTGGCGGGCACCCCGCTCGCCGGCTCCGTGCGCACGGTGCGCGGCCGGCTGGACCCGGCCACCACCGACGCGCTGCTGCGCCGGGTGCCGGGCGTCTACCGCACCCAGGTCAACGACGTGCTGCTGAGCGCGCTCGGCCGGGTGCTCGCCGACTGGGCCGGCACCCCGCGGGTCACCGTCGCGCTCGAAGGGCACGGCCGCGAGGACCACCTCGTCGAGGGCGCCGACCTCTCCCGCACCGTCGGCTGGTTCACCAGCCAGTACCCGGTCACCCTCACCCCCGGCGGCCCGCAGGGCGCGCCCGACTGGGCCGCCACCCTGAAGTCCGTCAAGGAGGCGCTGCGCGCCGTGCCGCGGCGCGGCCTCGGGTACGAGGCGCTCGCCCGCCTCGGCTCGTCCGCGCCCGAGGCGCGAGCCCTGCGTGAACTCCCCCTGCCGCAGGTGTCCTTCACCTATCACGGGCAGTGGGAGGCCGCGGCGGGAGGGGACTTCGCCCCCGCGGGCGACGTGCCGCCGGGCGACATCGACCCCGCGGAGCCCCTCGACCACCTGCTCGACGTGTCCGCCGTGGTCGTCGGCGGCGCGCTGGAGATCACCTGGCACTACAGCGACCAGGTGCACAGGGAGCCCACCGTGCGGGCCCTCGCCGACGGCATGCTGCGGGCGCTCACCGAGGTGGCCGAGCACTGCGCGCAGCCGGGCGCGGGCGGGCGCACCCCCTCCGACTTCCCGCTCGCCGGGCTCGACCAGGCGGCGGTGGACCGCCTCGCGGGCGACGGCCGCGCCGTGGCCGACCTGCTGCCGCTCACCCCGCTCCAGGAGGGCATGCTCTTCCACCGGCTGGTGGGCGGCGCCGACGACGTCTACCTCGACCAGGCCGCCCTGCTCCTCGAAGGGGTCGCGGACCCCCGGGCGTTCGCCGCCGCCTGGCAGCGGGTCGCCGACCGCACCCCCGCGCTGCGCACCTCCGTCGTCTGGGAGGGCGTGCCCGCCCCGCTCCAGGTCGTGCACCGCCGCGTCCAGGTGCCCGTCGAGATTCTCGACTGGCGCGCGGTGGACGCCGAGGAGCGCGCCGCACGCCTGGAGCGGCTGCGCGCCGACGACCTCGCGCGCGGCCTCGACCTGGGCACGGCGCCCCTGATGCGGCTCACCCTCGTCCGGCTGCCCGACGCGCGCCTGCACCTCCTGTGGACCTCCCATCACCTGATACTCGACGGCTGGAGCATGGCCCAGGTCCTCACCGACGTGTTCGCCGAGTACGCGGCCCTCGCCGGCGGCACCGACCACACGCCGCCCGCCCGGCCGCCCTTCGGCGACTACGTGCGCTGGCTCGCCGAGCAGGACGGCGAGGCCGCGCGCGCCCACTGGCGCGACGTCCTCGACGGCTTCGCCACCCCCACCCCGCTGCCCACCGACCGCGTGCGGCCCGCCGGCCACGAGACCCGCTCCACCGCCGTGCACCCCGCGGCGCTCTCCGACGAGGTCTCCGCGCGCCTCGCCCGTACCGCACGCGCCGAGGGGCTCACCCTCGGCACCGTCGTCCAGGGCGCCTGGGCGCTGCTGCTCTCCCGGTACGCGGCCGAGCCCGACGTGCTGTTCGGGACCACGGTCTCCGGGCGCCCCGACGACCTGCCGGGCGCCGAGGACATGGTCGGCATGTTCATCAACACCCTGCCGACCCGGGTCCGCGTCACCGGGGGCCGTACCGCCGCCGACTGGCTGCGCGAGCTCCAGGAGGCGCAGGCCGAGGCGCGCCGCTTCGCCGCCGTCTCTCTCGCTGAACTGACCGGCCTGAGCGACGTGCCGTCCGGCGGCGCCCTCTTCGACAGCATGGTCGCCTTCGAGAACTACCCCTTCGACGAGGCCCGTTCGGCGAGGACCGGGGTGCGGCTCGCCGGGGTGTCCAGTCGCGACGCCACCAACTACGCACTGGTGCTGCGCGCCTACCAGGGCGAGCGGTTCGGCTTCGACCTCGCCTACGACCCCGCGCTGTTCGACGCGGCCACCGCCGCCGACCTGGCGGGGCGGCTGTGCCTGCTGCTCACGGAACTCGCCGACGACCCCGGTCGGCCGCTCGCGTCCCTCGCGCTGACCACCGCGGACGAGCGGCGGCGCATCCTCACCGAGTGGAACGGCACGGAGGAGGGCGCGCCCGCCGAGACCCTGGTGGACCTGTTCGAGGCGCAGGCCGCGCGCACCCCGCGCGCGCAGGCCGTCAGCTGCGGCGGCGACCGCCTCGACTACGCGGAACTCGACGCGCGCGCAGGCCGGCTCGCCCACCGTCTCGCCGAACTCGGCGCGCGGCCCGAGCGGTACGTCGCCCTCGCCCTGCCGCGCTCCACCGACCTCGTCGTCGCCGTGCTCGCCGTCCTCAAGACCGGCGCCGCCTACCTGCCCATGGACCCCGCGCTGCCCGCGGAACGCGTCGGACGGCTGCTCGCCGACGCCGCCCCCGTGGCCCTCGTCACCGCCGCGCCCGCCCCCGGCGGCGGTGTGCCCGTGCTGCGCCTCGACGACCCGGCGGTCCGCGCCGACCTCGCCCGCCGCCCCGCGGCAGGACCCGCGGATCCGGCGCACCGCCCGCTGCCGCAGAGCCCCGCCTACGCCATCCACACCTCGGGCTCCACCGGCCTGCCCAAGGGCGTCGTCGTCCCGCACGCCAACGTGGTCCGCCTCTTCGGCCGCACCCGGCCCTGGTTCGGCTTCGACCACACCGACGTGTGGACGATGTTCCACTCGTACGCCTTCGACTTCTCCGTCTGGGAGCTGTGGGGCCCGCTGCTGCACGGCGGCCGGCTCGTCGTCGTCCCTGAGGACACCGCGCGCTCGCCCGAGGACTTCCTGCGGCTGCTCGCCGAGGAGCGGGTCACCGTGCTCAGCCAGACCCCGTCCGCCTTCTACCCGCTGATCCGCGCCGACGCAGAACACCCCGCGACCGGTGGCCGGCTCGCCCTGCGCACCGTCGTCCTCGGCGGTGAGGCGCTCGACGTGTCCCGGCTCGCCGGCTGGTACGACCGGCACCCCGACACCGCGCCGCGCCTGGTGAACATGTACGGCATCACCGAGACCACCGTGCACGTCACCTACGCTCCCCTCGACCGCGCGGCGCTCGGCGCAGGCGCCGCGAGCCCCGTCGGCACCGGCATCCCCGACCTGCGCACCTATCTGCTCGACGACGCGCTGAACGTCGTACCGCCGGGCGCCGTCGGCGAGTTGTACGTCGCGGGGGAGGGCCTGGCCCGCGGCTATCTGCACCGGCCGGGCCTGACCGCGGCCCGCTTCCCCGCCGACCCCTTCGGCCGCCCAGGCACCCGCATGTACCGCACCGGGGACCGCGCCCGCAGGCGCGCGGACGGCACCCTGGAGTACCTGGGCCGCGCGGACCAGCAGGTGAAGGTCCGCGGCTACCGCATCGAGCCCGGGGAGATCGAGGCCGCCCTGCACGGCCACCCGGGCGTCGGCGCCGCGGCGGTCGGTGTGTACGAGGACGCCGCGGGCACCCGGCGCCTCGTGGCGCACATCGTCGGCGCAGGCGCCGCGACCCTGCCGCCGCCCGCCGCCGCGCTCCGCGCCCACCTGCGGGAACTCCTGCCCCCGCACATGGTGCCCGCCGCGTATGTGCCGATGGCGGCCCTGCCGCTCACCCCCAACGGCAAGCTCGACCGGCGCGCCCTGCCCGCGCCGGGCCCCGAGGGCTTCGCGACCGCGGCCGGCCGCACCGCGCCCCGCACCGCCGCGGAGCGGCTCGTCGCCGCCGCCTGGGCCGACGTGCTCGGCACCGGCGAGATCGCCGCCGACGACGACTTCTTCGCCCTCGGCGGCGACTCCATCCTGGCCGTCCGCGTCGTCTCCCGGCTGCGCGCCTCCTTCGGCGCGGAGATCTCACCCCGGCTGCTGTTCACCCACCCGACCCTGTCCCGCCTCGCGGACGCGCTCGGCGAGGCCTCGGGCGCCCCGGCCGGCCCGGCCGACGCCGTCCCGGCCTCCGCCCCCGGCGCCCCCGCGCCGCTCTCGCCCGCCCAGCAGCGGCTGTGGTTCCTCGACCGCTTCGAGCCGGGCAGCACCGAGTACACCACCCTCTCGGTGCTGCGCCTGACGGGGCCGCTCGACCGGGCAGCCCTGCGCACGGCCCTCGAAGGACTCGTCGCCCGGCACGAGTCCCTGCGCACCACCTTCGCGGAACAGGACGGCGGGGCACGGCAGATCGTCCACCCGCCCGCCCAGGTCGCGCTGCGCACGGAGGAGTGCGCGGACGCCGAGGCCCTCGACGCCCTCGTGGAGAGCGAGGCCGAAAGGCCCTTCGACCTCGGTGCGGGACCGCTGCTGCGCGCCCGCCTCGCCCGCCTCACCGGCCGGGACCCCGAGGAGCACGTCCTCGTCCTCGCCGTGCACCACATCGTCACCGACGGCTGGTCCATGGGCGTGCTCGGCCGCGACCTCGGCGAGCTGTACACGGCGGCCCGCGAAGGGCGCCGCCCCGAACTGCCCGCCCTGCCCGTGCGGTACGGCGACTGGGCGGCCTGGCAGCGCGCCCGCACCGCCGACGCCGACGGCCAACTCGCCTACTGGCGCCGCGTACTGGACGGCGTGACACCGTTCGAACCGCCGACCGACCGGCCGCGCCCCGCCGTACGCGGCCGCGACGGCGCCCTGGTCACCTTCACCCTGCCCGCCGCGCTCACCGACCGGCTGCGGGCGTGCGGCAGGGCGGCGGACGCGACCCTCTTCATGACACTGCTGGCGGCCTGCCAGGTCCTGCTGGCCCGCTGGAGCGGCCAGGACGACATCGCGGTCGGCACCGTCACCGCGGGCCGCGACCGGCCCGAACTCCACGACGTCGTCGGCATGTTCGTCAACACCCTCGTCCTGCGCGCCCGGGTGCGGCCCGACCTGCCGTTCCGTGCCCTGCTCGCCGAGACCCGCACCGCCGTCCTGGACGCCACCGCCCACCAGGACGTCCCCTTCGAGCGGGTCGTGGACGCCCTCGCGCCCGAGCGCGACACCAGCCGCACCCCGCTGTTCCAGGTCATGGTCGCCCTGCACAACCTCGGCGCCGAGGCGCCCGCGCTGCCAGGACTCGCCGTCGAGCCGGTGACCCCGCCGGTCCGGCACGCCTCCTACGACCTGGCCTTCGACTTCGTGGAGCGGGACGGTGCCCTCACCGGCCATCTGGAGTACGACACGGGCCTGTTCGACCGGGCCACCGCCGAGAGCCTCGCCGACCGGCTGCGGATCCTGCTGGAGGCGGCGGCCGAGGACCCGGACCGCGCCGTCGGCGCCCTGCCGCTGATGACGGGCGCCGAGGCGCAGCGCCTGCTCAGGATCGGCCGGGGCCGTCAACTGCCCCCGCCCCGCACGACCTTCCCCGCGCTCTTCGAGGCGCAGGCCGCCCGTACGCCGCACCGCACCGCGCTGGTCGCGCCCGATGCCACCCTCGACTTCGCCACCCTCAACGCGCGCGCCAACCGACTCGCCCACCACCTCATCGGCCGGGGAGCGGGCCCCGACTCCGTGGTCGCCGTCCGCCTGCCGCGCACCTCCCGCCTCCTGGTCGCCCTCCTCGCCGTGTCCAAGGCGGGCGCCGCCCTGCTCCACCTCGACCCGGAGCTGCCCGCGGAACGCGTCCGCCTCCTCATGGACGACGCGCGCCCCGCGCTGGTCCTCGACGAGGCCGCGCTCGCCGCCGTACCCGAAGGACTCCCCGCGACCGACCCCACCGACGCGGAGCGCACCCGGCCGCTGCGGCCCGCCGACACCGCGTACGCCGTCTACACCTCGGGCTCCACCGGACGCCCCAAGGGCGTCGCCGTGGAACACCGGCAGCTGGTCAACCTCTGCCTCGACCACCGCGCCTCCCTCGTCGAACCCCACACCGAAGGGGGCGCCCGGCTGCGGGCCGCGCTCAGCGCGTCCTTCTCCTTCGACACCTCCTGGGAGGGGCCGCTGCTCCTCGCCCTCGGGCAGCAGGTCCACCTGATCGACGACGACACCCGCCTCGACCCCGAGGCGTTCTGCGCCCAGGTCGACAGGGAACGCCTCGACCTGGTCAACGTCACCCCCACCTTCCTGCGCGAACTCCTCGCCGCAGGACTCCTCGCACCCGGCCGCCACCATCCGCGGCTTTTGCTCGTCGGCGGCGAGCCGCTCTCCGCGCCCGCCTGGCGCGAACTGGTCGCGGCCCACCGCGCACACGGCACCGCCGTGTACAACATGTACGGCCCCACCGAGTGCACCGTCGACGCGGTCTACGGCCCGTGCGCCGAAAGCCCGGGGCGCCCGGTCATCGGCCGCCCCGGCGGTGGACTGCGCGCGTACGTGCTCGACGGCGCACTGCGTCCTGTGCCGCCCGGCACACCGGGCGAGCTGTACCTCGCGGGCGCGCAGGTGGCCCGCGGCTACCTGAACCTGCCGGGCCTGACCGCCGCCCGCTTCCTGCCCGACCCGTTCGGGCCGCCGGGGGAGCGGATGTACCGCACGGGCGACCTGGCCCGCTGGGACGACGCGGGGCTGCTCGCCTTCCTCGGCAGGGCCGACGACCAGGTCAAGATCCGCGGCTTCCGCATCGAGCCGGGCGAGGTGGAGGCCGCCCTGCTCGCCCTGCCGGAGGTCGCAGACGCCGCGGTGGGCGCACGCGAGCACGCCGGCCGCCCGGCGCTGGTCGCCCACGTGGTGGCCGCGCCCGGCCGGGAGCTGTCGGCGGACGGCCTGCGGCTGCGGCTGCGGCATACCCTGCCCGACCACCTGGTGCCGACCGTGTTCGTCCCGCTGGAGCGCATACCGCGCACCGCGGGCGGCAAGACCGACAGGCGCGCCCTGCCCGACCCGCCGGCGCGCCCGGAGGGCGGCGCGGCGTACGTCGCCCCCGCCGCGGGCACCGAGGAGCGCATCGCCGCCATCTGGGCCGACGTGCTCGGCGTCGAACGCGTCGGCGCCCGCGACAACTTCTTCGCGCTGGGCGGCGACTCCATCCTCAGCATCCAGATCGTCTCGCGCGCCCGCCAGGCCGGGATCGCGCTGAGCGCGAAGGACGTCTTCCGGCACCAGACCGTCGCCGAACTCGCCCTGCGCGCCGCCGAAACGGCCCCGGGGCACCCCGGTACGCGCGAGGATCCCGTCGGCCCCGCGCCGCTCACCCCGATCCAGCACTGGTACCTGGAGGGCCGCCGCCCCGGCGGCCTGCCGCGCTTCACCATGACCCAGCGCTTCGCGCTGCCCCCCGGCACCGGCGCCGAGGCACTCGGCCGGGCCGCCGACGCCGTCGTGGCACGGCACCCGGCGCTGCGCACCCGCTTCACGCGCACCGGCGCGGGCTGGCACCAGGAGGTGCTGCCCGCGGCGCCCGGCACCGTCCTCAGCCGGCACGACCTCACCGGGCTCGACGACGCGGGTGCCGAGGCGGAGGCCCACCGGCTCACCGACCGCGCCCAGGCCGGACTCGACCCGGAAACCGGCCGGGTCGTCCGCTTCCTGCTCCTCGAAAGGGGCCCAGTGCGCCCAGCCCAACTCATCATCACCGCACACCACTTGGTGATCGACGGGGTCTCCTGGCGCATCCTGCCCGCCGACCTGGCCGCCGCCCACGGGGCGGCCGCGGCCGGCCTGCCCGCCGGCCTGCCGCCCGCCGGCACCGCCCCCGGCCGCTGGGCGGCCCGCCTCGCGGAACACACCCGCGCCGGCGCCTTCGACGCCGACCTCGCCCACTGGCTGCGCACCGCCGAGGCCCCGGCAGAACTGCCCGCGGGCCGGCCGGGTCCCGACACGTACGGCACCTCCGCGACCGTCACCACCACCCTGGACGCGGAGACGACCGGCGCCCTGCTGCGCCGGGTCCCCGAGGTCTACCGCACCCAGGTGGCCGACGTCCTGCTCAGCGCCCTCGGCCGCACCCTCGCCCGGTGGTGCGGCCGGGACACCGTGCTGATCGGCGTCGAGGGGCACGGGCGCGAGGACCTCTTCACCGACGTGGACCTGTCCCGCACGGTGGGCTGGTTCACCGCCGAGTACCCGCTCGCGCTGCGCGTCGACCCCGGCGCGCCCTGGCGCGCCACGCTCCGCTCGGTCAAGGAGCAGCTGCGGGCCGTACCGCACCGCGGCCTGAGCCACGGTGCCCTGCGCCACCTGCTGCCCGGGAGCCCGCTCGTCGGCTCGCCCGCCCCCCGGGTCGGCTTCAACTACCACGGCCAGTGGGACGCGGGCGGCGGCAGCGGTGAGGGCCTGCTGCGCGGCGCGCTCGCCCCGACCGGCCGCGACACCGACCCCGAAACGCCGCGCCCCTACACCCTGGACATCACGGGGGTCGTGCAGCACGGGCGGCTCGAACTCGGCTGGACCTACCCGGCCCGCGTCCACGACGAGGCCACCGTCCGGGCCCTCGCCGAGGACATGGCGGCGGCGCTTAGGGAGATCGCGGCCCACTGCGCGGAGCCCGGCGCGGGCGGCCGCACGCCTTCGGACTTCCCCCTCGCGGGCCTCGGGCAGGAGAGCCTCGACCGGCTCGTCGGTGACGGGCGGCACGTCGAGGACGTCCTGCCGCTCACCCCGCTCCAGTCCGGGATGCTCTTTCACTCCCTGGTGGACGCCGAGGGCGCCTACTTCGACCGGATCGCGGTACGGCTGGCCGGGGTTGCGGACCCTGAGGCGTTCGCCACCGCGTGGCAGCAGGTCGCCGACCGGACCCCCGCGCTGCGCACCAGCGTGCACTGGCGCGACCTGCCGCACCCGGTCCAGGTGGTGCACCGCCGCGCCGACCTGCCCGTACGCCACCTGGACTGGCGCACACTCACGCCCACGCGGCAGGCGGAGCACACCGAGCGGCTCCTCGCCGAGGACAGGGCCGAGCCTCTCGACCTCACCACCGCGCCGCTGACCCGGCTCGCCCTGGCCGCGCTCCCCGGCGACGAGGTGCTGCTGCTGTGGTCCACCCACCACATCGCGCTCGACGGCTGGAGCACAGGACAGCTCCTCACCGAGGTGTGCGAGCGCTACGCGGCGCTCACCGGGGGCCCGCAGGCCACGCCGTCGGCCCGGCGGCCGTTCGCGGACTTCGTGCGCTGGCTCGGCGAGCAGGACGAGTCGGCCGCCGAGCGCCACTGGGCGGGCGCGCTTGCCGGGTTCGCCGCCCGCACCCCGCTGCCGTACGACAGGGCGCCGGGCCGTGCGCACCGCGCCCGCGCCACCGCCCTCGTACGCCACGAGCTGGACGAGGCGGTGTCGGGGCGGCTGCGGCGGGCCGCGGCCGGCGCGGGACTGACCGTCAACACCCTTGTGCAGGCGGCCTGGGCGCTGCTGCTCGGCCGCTGCGGCGGCCGGGACGACGTGGTCTTCGGCACCACCGTGTCCGGGCGCCCGGCCGAACTGCCGGGCGTGGAAGGCATGATCGGGATGTTCATCAACACCGTGCCCACCCGGGTCCCGCTGCCGGACGGCGGCGTGCTGCCCTGGCTGCGCGGTGTGCAGGAGGCGCAGAACGAGGCCCGCGGCTTCGACCACCTCGCCCTGCCCCGGATCCAGGCGCTCACCGAAGTGCCGCAGGGCGAAGCCCTGTTCGACAGCATGGTGGTGTTCGAGAACTACCCCGTCGACGAGTCGGCGGCGGCCCGTACCGGCGTGCGGGTGGCCGGGGTGCGGGCCGACGACGCGGCCACGTTCCCCTGGTGCCTGCGCGCCCACCTCGCGGAGCGCCTCGGCTTCGACCTGGCCTACGACCCCGCGCTGTTCGACCCGGCGACCGTCGAGCGCGCCGTGGCGCGCTTCTCCGGGGTACTGACCGCGTTCGCGGACGGCCTCGACGGCGACCTGGACGATCTGGACGCGCTCGCCCCCGAAGACCGGCGGCTGCTCGCGTCCTGGGACGTCCCGGCCCGCGCGGCGGAGCCGCGCAGTCCCGTGGACCTCTTCGCCGAGCAGGCCCGCCGTACCCCGGACGCGGTCGCCGTGCACGACGGCGCCACGGTACTGACCTACCGTCAGCTCGCCGAGTGGGCGGGCCGGCTCGCGGCCCGGCTGGTGGCGGGCGGCCTCGCCCCCGAAGACCGGGTCGCCCTGCTGATGGAGCGCTCCGCCGCGCTCGTCGCCGCGCAGCTCGCGGTGGTCGCGGCGGGCGGTGCCTATGTGCCCGTCGACGTCCGGGCTCCCGAGGAGCGGCGCCGGGTGCTGCTCGCGGCCGCGGGCGCCGGCGTCGTGCTCACCGCCGCCGAGGCCGAGGCCTCCCGCGCCGGCAGCGGCGGGCCGCGGCCCCCGCTGCCGCCGGCCGACCCGGACCTGCTCGCGTACGTGATGTTCACCTCGGGCTCCACAGGACGCCCGAAGCCGGTGGCCGTGCGCCACCGCGACGTGGCCGCGCTCGCCACCGACAGCCGCTTCGCGGGCGGCGTGTGCGACCGGGTGCTGCTGCACTCCCCGGTGGCGTTCGACGCGGCCACCTTCGAGGTGTGGGCGCCGCTGCTGTCCGGCGGCCGCGTCGTCGTCGCGCCGCAAGGCGGTGTCGACGCGGCCCTGGTGCGACGGCTCGTGGGGGAGGGGCTGACCGCGCTGTGGCTGACGGCCGGGGTGTTCAGGCTGCTCGCCCAGGACGCGCCGGAGTGCTTCGCCGGACTGCGGCAGCTGTGGACGGGCGGCGACGTGGTCCCCGCCGCGGCCGTGCGCCGGGTCCTTGCCGCCTGCCCCGGGCTCGCCGTCGTCGACGGCTACGGGCCCACCGAGACCACCACCTTCGCCACGTCCCGCGCGTTCACCGACCCTGCGGCCGTCCCGGACCCCGTGCCCATCGGCCGGCCCCTCGACGACATGCGCGCGCACGTGCTGGACGGCAGGCTGCGACCCGTGCCGCCGGGCGGCACGGGCGAGCTGTACCTCTCCGGCGAGGGCGTGGCCCGCGGCTACCTCGGCCGCCCCGGCGACACCGCGGCCCGCTTTCTCGCGCACCCCGCGGGTCCGCCCGGCGCCCGCATGTACCGCACCGGGGACCTGGCACGCCGACTGCCTGACGGGACCGTGGAGTTCCTCGGCCGCGCGGACGACCAGGTCAAGATCCGCGGTTTCCGGGTGGAGCCGGGCGAGATCGAGGCCGTGCTCGCCACGCACCCCGGGGTCGCGGACGCGGCGGTGCTGGCCCGCGAGGACCACCCGGGCACCAGGCGGCTTGTCGCCTACGTCGTCGGCCCCGCGGGCCAGGACCCCTCGGCGCTGCGGGAGTTCGCCGGGGCGTCCCTGCCGGACTACCTGGTGCCCACCGACGTCGTCCCCCTCGGCGCCCTGCCGCTCAGCGCCAACGGCAAGGTCGACCGCGCCGCGCTCCCGGCGCCCGCGGCACCGCGCGACAGCGGGCGCACCGCGCCGCGCACCGCGGCCGAGCGCCGGGCCACCGAGGTCTTCGCGGAGGTGCTCGGCATCGAACCGCCGGGCGCCGATGACGACTTCTTCACGCTCGGCGGCGACTCCATCCTCAGCATCCGGCTCGCCGCGCGCCTCTCCGCCGCCCTCGGCGCCGACTTCACCCCCCGGGACGTCCTCACCCGCCCCACCCCCGCGGGGCTCGCCGCGCTCCTCGCGGAGCAGCGGGAGGCCGCGCGCCCGCCCATCGTCCCGGTGGCGCGCGACGGGGCCGCGCCGATGTCCTTCGCCCAGCAACGCCTCTGGTTCCTTGAGGAGTTCGCACCGGGCAGCGCCGAGTACGTCACCGCGCTCGCGCTGCGCCTGCACGGCCCCCTCGACTCCGGCGCGCTCACCACGGCCCTCACCGCGCTCGCCGCGCGGCACGAGTCGCTGCGCACCACCTTCGACAGCGTCGACGGCCACGGCGTGCAGCTCGTCCACCCGCCGCGCCCCGTACCGCTGCCGCCGCACGACCTGTCGGCGCTCCCGGAGGCCGACCGCGGCCCCGCCCTGCGCGCCCTGCTGGCCGAGGAGCGCGAGCGCCCCTTCGACCTGCGCACGGGTCCGCTGCTGCGCGCCCGCCTGGTCCGGCTCGCCACCGACGACCACGTGCTCACCCTCGCCCTGCACCACATCGTCACCGACGGCTGGTCCACCTCGGTCCTGCTCGGCGACCTGGCCCACCTCTACCGGGCCGAACTCGGGGCGGACGGCGGCGAACTGCCGCCCCTGCCCGTGCAGTACGCCGACTATGCGCACTGGCAGCGCACCCTGGACACGGCCCCTGCGGAGGCCCAACTCGCCTACTGGAAGCGGCAGCTGGCCGACACCCCGCCCCTCGACCTGCCCACTGACCGGCCGCGGCCCGCCGTGCGCACCAGCAACGGCGCCACCACCGGCCTGGTCGTGCCCGCAGGCACCGCCGCCCGGCTGACCCGGCTCGCCAGGGAGCACGGCACGACACTGTTCACCACGCTGGTCGCCGCCGTACAGGCCTACCTGGCCCGGCTCACCGGCGAGCGGGACATCGCCGTCGGCACGGTCACCTCGGGGCGCGAACGGGCCGAGGTCCAGCGGCTCGTCGGGTTCTTCGTCAACACGCTCGTGCTGCGTTCCCGCGTCGAGGACGGCAGGCCGTTCACCGACTTCCTCGCCGCCGTCCGGCACACGGTCCAAGGCGCCTTGGCCCACCAGGACGTGCCCTTCGAACGGGTCGTGGACGAGGTGCGGCCGGTGCGGGACGCCGCCCGCAGCCCCCTCTTCCAGGTCATGGTCGTCCTGCAGAACGCCCCGGAAGCGGGGCTCGACCTGCCGGGCCTGCGCGTCGAGGACGTCGACAGCGACACCCGGCAGGCCGCGTTCGACCTCACCGTCGAATTCGCCGAGGCGCACGACGGCACCCTGGGCGGCCTGCTCACCTACAACACCGACCTGTTCGACGCGGCCACCGCCGAGCGCCTCGCCACCCGGCTCGGCACCCTGCTCGCCGCCGTCGCCGACGACCCGTCCCGCCCGGTGGGCGCCCTGCCGCTGGTCCCGGGCGGCGACTCGCGCGCCCTGCTCCGTCCGGGCCTCGGCGACGCCCCGGCCCCGCCGGAGGCCACCCTGCCCGAGCTGTTCGAGCGGCAGGCGGCCCGCACCCCGGACGCGGTCGCGCTCGCGGACGGCGACCGGGAGGTCACCTACGCCGAACTCGACCGGGCGGCCAGCAACTTCGCGCGCCGCCTCGTCCGGGACGGCGTGGGGCCCGAGCGCACGGTCGCTGTCGCCCTGCCCCGCTCGGCCGCCACCGTGGTGGCCCAGCTCGCCGTCGCCAAGGCGGGCGGCGCCTTCCTGCCGGTCGACCCCGCATACCCGCGGCAGCGGCGGGAGTTCATGATCCGCGACGCGGGGGCCCGCCACACCGTCGACGACCCGGCACAGGTGTGGGCGGCCGAAGGGCCAGGCACCCCCCTCACCGACGCCGACCGCACCGCCCCCCTGGTCCCCGCCCACCCGGCCTACGTCATCTACACCTCGGGCTCCACCGGCACCCCCAAGGGCGTGGTGGTCACCCACCGGGGCCTCGCCTCCTTCGCCGCCGCGGCCCGCGAGCACTACGCGGCGGGCCCCGGCGACCGGGTGCTCCAGTTCGCCTCACCCAGCTTCGACGCCTCCGTGCTGGAGCTGTGCACCTCCCTGCTCGCAGGCGCCACCCTGGTCACGGGCGAGGAGGGCCCGCTCGTCGGGGAGCGGCTCGCGGAGGTGCTCGCCGGGCGGCGCGTCAGCCACACGCTCATCCCGCCGGCCGCGCTCGCCACCCTCCCCGCGGGGACGGCGGCCCGCCTGCCCGCGCTGCGCACCCTGATCGTCGGCGCCGAGGCCTGCCCCGCCGACCTGGTCGAGGAGTGGGCGCCCGGCCGCCGGATGATCAACTCCTACGGCCCCACCGAGGCCACCGTCGTCGCGAGCTGGAGCGGCCCCCTCGCCCCCGCCGCGGGAGCACCGCCCATCGGCGGCCCCTCGGGCGCCACCCGGCTGTACGTGCTCGACGCGGCCCTGCGCCCCGTGCCGTCCGGCGTCATCGGCGAGCTGTACGTGGCGGGCCCCGGCCTCGCCCGCGGCTACCTCGGCCGCCCCGGGCTGACCGCGCGGCACTTCCCCGCCGACCCGTTCGGCGCGCCGGGGGAGCGCATGTACCGCACCGGGGACCGGGCGCGCTGGACCACCGGGGGCCAACTCGTCTACGCGGGCCGCACCGACGACCAGGTCAAGCTGCGGGGCTTCCGCATCGAGCCGGGGGAGACGGAGAGCGCCCTGCGGCGCAGCCCCCTGGTGCGGGACGCCGCCGTCGTCGTACGCGCAGAAGGACCGCGCGGAGAGCGGGCCACCGCCCGGCTCGTCGCGTACGTCGTCCCGGCGGACGCGCCCCCGGACGCGGCGGCGGGCCCGGTGGACGCGTCGGGACGGGCGGACGCGCCCTCTGACGCGGCGGCGGGCCCGGTGGAGGGAGCGCCGGGACGGCTGCCCGTGGCGGAGCTGCGCGCGCACCTCGCGGGGCTGCTCCCCGCCCACCTGGTGCCCGCGCTGTTCGTGCCGCTCGCCCGGCTGCCGCTCACCCCGAACGGCAAGCTCGACCGGCGCGCCCTGCCGGCGCCCGTACCCGCCGACGACGACGGCAGGCCGTACACCGCGCCCCGCACCGACACGGAGCGCCAGATCGCCAGGATCTGGTCCGACGTCCTCGGCGTGACCGGCGTCGGCACAGAAGACAACTTCTTCGCCCTGGGCGGCGACTCCATCCTCAGCATGCAGGTCGTCTCCCGGCTGCGGCGCGCGGGCCTCCACCTGGCCACCCGCGACCTCTTCACCCATCAGACGCTCGGCGCGCTCGCCGGCGTCGTGCGCACCGCGCCGCGCCGGCACACCGACGCCCCGGTCTCGGGCGAGGTGCCGCTCACTCCCATCCAGGAGTGGTTCCTGACCACCCCGCGCGCCGCCCACCACCACTTCAACCAGTCGGCGCTGCTCGAACTCGAAGCCGGCGCCGACCCCGAGGCCCTCGCCACCGCCCTGCGCGCCCTGCTCGACCACCACGACGCACTGCGCATGTGCTTCACCGAAGACGCCGGCGGCTGGCGGCAGTTCAACCCGCCGCCCGCCGGCGACGGCTACCGCGCGGGCCCAGGGCCTCTTCTGGTCAGGCACGATCTGTCGGGTCTTACCGCGGACGACGCGGACGCGGCCATGGAGAAGGCCGCCGACGAACTGCACGCGGGCTTCGACCTGGCCCGCGGCCCGCAGCTGCGGGCCGCCCTGTTCACCGGCGGTCCGGGACGCCCGCCGTTCCTGCTGCTCGTCGCGCACCACCTGGTCGTGGACGCGGTCTCCTGGCGCATTCTCACCGACGACCTGGAGACCGCCTACCGGCAAGCCCGCCAGGGAGCGGCCGTCGACCTGGGGGAGCGCTCCACCAGCTTCCGCGACTGGGCCCGCGCCCTGTCCGCGCACGTCGCGGGCGGCGGCCTCGACCACGAACTGCCCCACTGGCAGGAGGCGGTGAGGACCGCGCCCGCCCCGCAGGACGGCGCGCCCGAGGACGGCGGCGCGGCCCCGGCCGCGGCGGTCGGCGTCGAACTGGACGAGCAGGACACCCGCGCCCTGCTGCGCGCGGCGCCCACGGCGTACCGCACCCGCATCAACGACGTGCTGCTCGCCGCCCTCGCCCTCGCCCTGGCCCGCTGGAGCGGCCAGGAGAGGGTACGGCTCGACCTGGAGGGCCACGGCCGCGAGGACCTGCTGGACGGCGTCGACCTGTCGCGCACGGTCGGCTGGTTCACCAGCGTCCACCCCGTGGCCCTCCGGGTCGGCGACCCCGGTCGGCTCGACGCGGACCGCGACTGGCGGGCCCTGGTGAAGGCGGTCCGCCGCCAGCTGCGCGCCGTGCCGGGGGGCGGCGTCGGCTTCGGGGCCCTGCGGACCTTCGGCGGGCCCGACGTCCGCGAGAGCCTCGGCGCGGGCGCCCACGGGCAGGTCGTGTTCAACTACCTCGGCCAGTGGGACGCCGGGCCTGGGCCGTCCGGGGGCGGGCTGATCCGCGCCCAGCACGGCTCCCTCGGCCTCGACCACGACCCCAGGGACGGCGGCTCGCACCCCCTGGAGGTCGTCGGCGCCGTCCAGGGGGGCCGGCTCGCCTTCACCTGGCACCACCGCCCCGCCCTGCACGACACGGCGGAAGTGCGGCGGGTGGCCGAGGAGTTCGCCCAGGCCCTGCGGTACATCGCCCGGCACGCGAGGGGCGGGCGGTGACCGCCCCGCGCGCGGCGGCCAGGCGCCGCACCGCCAGGGGGCCGCGCGCCCCGACCCGCCGCCTCGGCCCCGGCACCCGCGCGACCCCACCCATCACGAAGGAGTACGTCATGGACGAGAACACCCGCTACCAGGTGCTGCGCAACGACGAGGAGCAGTACTCGCTGTGGCCCGTCGACATCGAGGTCCCCGCGGGCTGGGAGCCCGTCGGCAAGGAGGGCACCGAGGCCGAGTGCAGCGCCTACGTCGACGAGGTGTGGACCGACATGCGTCCCCGCAGCCTGCGCGAGCGCATGGAGAACACCGGTTCCTGAGCGCCCTCGCCCCCGGGGCGGCGGGCCAGGCCCGCCGCCCCGCCCCCGTCTCCAGTGTCGCGTTCACCCCGAGGAGCACGTCATGACCCCCGAACTGCACTCCGAGCGCCTGCGGTTCCTCCCGTACAGGCCCGAGGACGAGGACCACTTCGTGGCGCTGCTGCGCGACGAGGAGGTCTGCCGCTGGATGGGCCAGGACCTGGTGCCGGAGCCCGAGGTCCGGGTCCTGTTCCGCACGATCCTGACCGAGGTGTACCCGCGGCGCCTCTTCGACGTCTGGGGCCTGTGGCACGCGGGCGCGTACGTCGGCCACGCCGAGGTCAAGAAGACCGGCAACGTCGCAGGCCACGAGCTGGTCACCGCGCTCGTCCCGGCCCACTGGGGCCGCGGCCTCGGCCGCGAGGTGGTCCGCACCCTGCTGCGCCACGCCGCGGAGAACCTGGGTCTGACCGAGGCGTACGGCATGGTCGGCGCGGAGAACAGGGCCAGCCTCGCGATGTGCGAGCGGCTGGGCTTCCGCCATGTGCGGGATGTCAAGGGCGACGACGGGACGGTGACCAGGATGCTGGTCGTGCCGACCGCGGCGGCGGCCGCCCAGGAGGAGGGCGCCGGGGCGTGAGGGCGCCGGGAGGTGGGGCGCAGGGGCCCGGGGGCGCCGGGAGGTGATGCGGGTCGTCCGCCGCGCGCGCGTACCGCCGGCGCCGTGACGCGAACGGATGTCCCCGGACGGCGCGTGCGTGCGGGGGCGTTCAGCCGATGCGGGTGTTTGCGCGGCCGGATTCGCGGAGCGGTGTGTGCGGCGGGCGGCCGGCGTGGCTGACTTCTTCCGGTGCGGGGCCGACGGGGCGCCGGCAAAGGGGGAGGCGCGATGGCTTCGTCGTACGGGGCGGACGTGGCGGCAGGCCCGGCGGGGGCGCGGGACGGCCTCCCGGACGAGGTACGGCTCGACGGGGTCGACGCGGACGAGGGGCTCGCCCTGCTGGGGGAGTTGGTGGACCGGGTGGCGTGGCTCGACCGGTCGGCCTTCCTGTCGGCCTCGTTCGGCCACCCGGCGCCGTGGCTGCGGCACGTGGCGGTGTCGCCGCTGCTGCGGACGGCCGCGCCCCAGCCCCGGCGCGGTGACCGCGCGCGGCCCGCGGGGCGCGCCTTCGCCGTGGCCTTCGCGCCCGAGCACGGGGACCACGCGGTGCGCTGGGCGCGGGCCCACGGGCACCGGCTGCTGGCGCCCGACCCCGCCGTCACCGCACGCGCCGCCGACAAGATCGAGGCGCTCGGGCTGCTGCGGGCCGCGGGCGTCGCGGTGCCCGAGCATGTCGTCGTGCCCGCGCGTGACCGCGCGGACGCGGCGGCGTACTGGCGCGCCGACTGGCCCGCCGCGGTGCTCCAACGCCGGGAGAACAACCTGCTCGGGCAGGGGACCGTACGGGTCGACGACGCGCGCGCCCTGGACGCGGCGCTGCGGGCCTGGCCGGGGCGCGCCCTGCGGCTGAGCCGGCTGGTGTCCGGCAGGTCCCTCACGGTCAGCGCCTGCGTGGGCGGCGACCGCACGGTCGTGGGCGCGGTGTCCCAGCAGCTGGTGGGCCTGCCGGGGCTGGGTGCCGGGTGGGGCACGCACTGCGGGAACCAGCTGCTCGACCCCGCCGACCTGCTGCCTGGCGCCTACCTGCGGGCACGCGCCGCGGCCCACTCCGTGGGCGAGGTGCTGCGCGCCCAGGGCTATCGGGGCGTCTTCGGCCTCGACCTCCTGGAATCCCCGGAAGCGGGCGGCGAGATGCTGGGCGTCGAGATCAACCCCCGCTTCCAGACGGTCTCCTCGCTCGGCCAGGCCGCGGAGCACGCGGCCGGGCTGCTGCCCGCGCTCGGACTGCACGTCCTCGCCTGCCTGCTGCCCGAGCTGCCGCGAGGCCGGGCCAGTACGACGCGGGTGCCGCCGCTGAGCCAGCTGGTGGTGCACGCCGAGCGCGCGGGGCACGCCCGGGCCGTCCCCGCGGCGGGCCGCTACCGGCTCGGCGCTGACGGCGTCGCGCACGGGCCGGACCCGGCGGGGCCCGTACCGCTGCCGCGGCTCGGCGCCGACGAGGCGCTGTGGTGGCCGCACGCGGCGCCTGGGCGGGTGGCCGCGGGGGACGAGCTGGTGCTCATGCAGTTCCCCGCGCACCGCTGCGCGCTCACCGCGGCCCGCCCCGCCCTCGACCCGGCGACCCTGGCCTGGCGCGCGGGCGCGGCCAGCGCCTGGGAGGGCGCCGCGTGAGCGGCGGGGAGGCCGAGCGGGTCGCGGCGGCCGGGAGAGTGCCCCCGGGCCGTGCGTCGCTTGACGATGAAAGGCCATACAGGCAAGGCGAGTTGGCGCTGTCCGCCGGGGAGATGCGGCGGGTTGGCCGGCAGGTCGTGGACCTGGTGGTGGAGCGGCTGCTCGGGGTCGCGCAGGCGCCGCCGCACGCCGTGCTCGGGGTGGCAGAGGCGCGGGAGCTGGTCGGGCGGGAGGTGCCCGAGGAGGGCGCGGACCTCGCGGACCTCGTGGAGCGGGTGGCGCGGGACGTGCTGCCGCAGGGGGTGCGGTTCGACCACCCGCGGTGCTTCGCGTTCGTGCCGACGACCGGCAACTACCCCGCCGTGCTCGCCGACGCGCTGGCCTCGGCCTTCCTCAGTGTGCCCGGCGCCTGGCTGGTGGGTTCAGGCCCCACGCAGATCGAGCTGACGGCCCTCGGCTGGCTCACCGGACTGCTGGGGCTGCCCGACTCGTTCGGCGGGGTGTTCGTCAGCGGCGGCTCGGTCGCCAATCTCACGGCCCTCACCGCCGCGCGGGACGACCGGCTCGGCGGCGACCTCTCCCGCGCGCGGCTCTACTGCTCGACCCAGGCCCACCCGTCGGTCGCGCGGGCCGTGCACGTACTCGGTTTCGGACGCGACCAGTTGTGCGCGCTGCCGCCGGGGCCCGGTCTGCGGCTCGACGCGCGGGCGGTGCGTGAGCGCGTGGTGGCCGACCTGGCGGCGGGGCTGCGCCCGTTCGCCGTCGTCGCGACGGTGGGCACCACCAGCACCGGCGCGGTCGACCCGCTCCCGGAACTGAGCGCCGTCTGCCGGGAGTTCGGCCTCTGGCTGCACGCCGACGGCGCGTACGGCGCGGCTGCCGCGCTCACCTCGCGCGGTCGCGAGCGGTGTGCGGGGCTCGCGTGGGTGGACTCGCTGACGGTGGATCCGCACAAGTGGCTGTTCCAGCCGTACGAGGCGGGGTGTGTGCTGGTGCGCGACCCCGCGGTGCTCCGCGCGAGCTTCCGCATGGACCGCCACCGCCTCGACACCGGATATCTGGCGCCCGCCCGCGCCACGGGCGAGGAGGTCAACCTCGACGACTACGGGCCCCAGCAGTCGCGCGGCCTCAGGGCGTTGAAGCTGTGGCTGTCGCTGTCCGCGTTCGGCGCGGCGGCGTTCAGGCGCGCGGTCGACCACGGCCTCGACCTCGCCGAGTACGCGGGCGCGCGCATCGCCGCCCACCCGGACCTGGAGCTGGTCACCCCGCCGGCGCTGGGCATCGTGACCTTCCGGTACCGCGGCGGCGGCCGCGCCCCGCAGGGCGGCGGTTCCAAGCGGGAGGGCGGCGGGGCCGCGCCGGACGGCGGTCTCCAGGAGCGGGTGAGCGCGGCGGTGTGCGCCACCGGGGACGCCATGGTGCTCACCACCGAGGTGGCGGGGGCGCGCTGCCTGCGGCTCTGCACGATCAACCCGGCGAGCACGGAGGCCGACATCGACCGCACTCTCGCGCTCGTCGCCACCGCGGGCGCCGCGCTCTGACGCCCGGCCACCGGCCCGCGCACCCGCCGCGTGCCACCCCGCCCGCGCACCGGCCGCACACGGCGGCGCACCACCCCTTACCGCAGAGGCCCCGCGCCTCCCACCGACCAAGGAGCACAGACCGCACCATGGACCTCGCACACTGGCTCGGCAGAGCCGTCGAGCAGCACGAGAAGTGGCAGGACGGCCACGGGCCGCGGCCCGGCCACCCCGCGCTCGACGTGGCGGACGCCGACCTGTCCGCCGCCTTCGACGCGCTGGCCGAACGCCTCGACGGGAGCTACCCGTTCTTCCACCCGCGCTACGCCGGGCAGATGCTGAAGCCCCCGCACCCCGTGGCCGTGACCGGCTACCTCGCCGCGATGCTCGTCAACCCCAACAACCACGCGCTGGACGGCGGCCCGACCAGCTCCGCGCTGGAGGAGGAGGTCGTGGAGGCGCTCGCCGCGATGTTCGGGTACCGGGAGCACCTCGGCCACCTCACGAGCAGTGGCACGCTCGGCAACCTGGAGGCGCTGTTCGTCGCGCGCGAGTCCCATCCGGGCAGGGGCGTCGCGTTCAGCGCCGAGAGCCACTACACGCATGCGCGGATGTGCCACCTGCTGGGCGTCGACGCGTACACCGTCCCGGTGGACGCGCGCGGCAGGATGGACCTCGACGCGCTCGAACGGCTGCTGTCCACCGGCGCGGTGGGCACGGTCGTCGCCACGATGGGCACGACCGGGCTCGGGGCCGTCGACCCGCTCCACCGCATCCTTGAGCGCACGCGCCCTGCGGGCGTACGGGTGCACGCGGACGCGGCGTACGGCGGCTTCTTCACCCTGCTCGCCGAGCCGGAGCCGGAGCCGGAGCCCGGGACGGTACCGGGGCTGGAGCCCGGCCCTGAGCCGCGGAACGCCCCGGCGCCCGGCCCCGCCCTCGTCGACCCGGCGCCCTGGCGCGCCCTGCCGTCCTGCGACTCGGTCGTCGTCGATCCGCACAAGCACGGCCTCCAGCCGTACGGGTGCGGCGCCGTCCTCTTCCGCGACCCGGAGGTACGGCGCTTCTACGGGCACGACTCGCCCTACACGTACTTCACCTCTGCCAGGCCCCACCTGGGCGAGATCAGCCTGGAGTGCTCGCGCTCCGGGGCGGCCGCCGCCGCGCTCTGGCTCACGCTGCGCCTCTTCCCGCTGACCCGCGCGGGGCTCGGCCGGGTACTGGCCCCCGGCCGCCGGGCCGCGCTGCGCTGGGCCGGGCTGATCGGGGCGTCGCCACGGCTCGACCTCTACCAGCCGCCCGACCTGGACATCGTGACGTACTACCCGCACGGCGCGCCGCCGGTGCTCAGCAGGGTCGCGGCGGCGAGCGAGGAGATCATGCGGGAGGGCATGCGCGGCGGGGACGACGCGGTGTTCCTGAGCACGTCGCGGGTGAGCGCGGGCGCCTTCACGGCCCGCAGGCCGGACGCCGTCGCCGACGCGGAGGACACCCGCATCCTGCGCAGCGTGCTCATGAAGCCCGAGGCGGAGCCGTATCTGGACCGGCTGCACGCCCGGGTGGAGGCGCTCGCGGCCGGCGCCCTCGGCGCGGCGAGGGCGGGCGCTGCCGTGGGGGAGGCCCGCCGTGGCTGAGTACGAGGGCGGCACAGGCACCGCCGTTCCACCGCCGGAGGACCGCGACCCGATGGCCGTCCTCGCCCTCCCCGACGACCTGCGCTTCCCCGGCACGCCTGCCGAGGTGGAGTACGAGGCGTACTTCAGGATCGGCCGCGCCCGCCCGGAACCCGACCTGTGGACGCGCGCCCTGCTGCGCACCCAGGCGGCGTTCCTCGCCGACCTGCCGGCGACCGGGCTAGGCGACCGCGAACGCGCCGACCTGCTCGCCGGCTTCGTCCTGCTCGGCCACACCGCGCTCGCCGCGGCCCCGCCGCCCGCGGAACCCGCCGACGAGGAGCCGTATCTCCCGCCCTCCTCCGGCGGGATGCCCCCGCTCGGGCGCTGGCGGCTCGGCCACCAGATCTTCCACCTGCTCCTGGCCCTGATGAACTCCCTGCTCGACGAGGCGCTCAGGGCCGCGGACGCCGCCGAGTGGCTCCGCGTCACCGGGCTGCTCGACCGGCTCAGGCTGCTCTACGACGCGGCCACCGCCGCCATGTCGTACGCGGCGGACTTCGGGGACGACCCGCTCGGGGCCTACCGGCGCGAGGTGCGGCCGACCATGGAACCGCCGTTCGTCAGCCCGGGGTTCTCCGGCACGTTCAACCGCGAGCACCGCGAGACGACCCGGCTGCTCCGGCAGCTGCGCCGCGCGCTCAAGGCGGCCGCCCCCGACGACCACGAGCTGCGGACCGCAGCCGACGCCCTGCGCGCGGCCCAGTCCCGCAACCGCGCCAACCACCTGCTCATCTGCGAGCGCTGCGTCCCCGAAGGGGTCTCCCTGCTCAGAGAACACCTCACCGCCCAGCGCCCACCGGACCCGACCACCCCACCCGACGCCTGACCGCACGGCGGGCGGCGATCAGCGGTCGGCGCTTTTGGGCGGCACGACCCACTCGGCGGACTGTCCTGTGAGGGAGGCGATCATGTCGAAGTCGCCGTCGTGGTGCAGGACGGTGCGCCGGTTCAGTTCCGCCGTGGCGGCGATCAGCAGGTCCTGTAGGGACAGGGCCCGGTGGAAGCCCGCGTTGGGCGCGTGGCGCTGTGTTTCGAGGGCGCGTGCGAAGACGTCGTCGCCGGTGGGGAGGTAGTCGAAGGCGTGGAGCCAGGTGCTGATGCGGACGGCCTCGGCCCTGTCGCGCGCCGAGTGGATCATCTCGTACTCGGTGGGCCCGCACACCGCGAGCAGACAGCGCTCGTGCAGGGGCCGCAGCACCTCCTTGACGGCGGGCTTCGTCCAGCGGGCGAGTGCGGACTTGTCGATCAGGTAGCGGTCCTGCATCAGGCGGCGCGGCCTCCGCCACGCTTGAGCGAGCCGTCGGCGTTACGGGGGCCGGTGCTCTCGACGATCTCGTCGAAGTCGAGTTCGCCGGCGTCCATCGCGTCGAAGAACTCCTGCCGCAGGTGCCTCTTGACGGCGTCCTCCATGGCGAGGCGCACGGCCTTCGCCTTGGTCTTGGTGCCGAAGATGCGCATGGCCTCGGCGACCATGTCCTCGTCGAGGTCGATGACCGTCCTGGCCATGGGCGGCTCCTTCCGCGGGATGTCACTGCACACGAAACGATATTGTGATTGCCTCAAAAGCGATATCGTTCGAGGTGTCACCCTTGGCCGGTGCGGCCGGTGCGGCCGGTGCGGTGGGGCGTGGTCAGTGGTCGCGGCGCAGGGCGTAGCCCAGCAGGCGGGAGCGGGCCTCGCGCTCGGGGACGCCCAGGGCCTTGCCCACGGTCTCCCAGGACAGCTCGTCCATCTCCACCGCGTACGCGGCGTCGCCCGCCACCCGCTTGACCGTGCGCTCAAGGGTCGCCACCGCCTTCAGCGCGGCCAGCGGCGCCTGGTCGACCAGGCCGTCGAGCCGGGTCTCGACCTGGTCGAGGAGGTCCTGGAGCCCCGCGGGCAGCGGCACGGAGCGCGACCTCACCTCGTCCAGGTGGCGCTCCCAGTCCGCGTAAGGGCCCGGCAGGTCGATGTCGTACGGGTCCCGCTCGTCCGCGCCCTCGGCCTCCAGCGCGTCCCAGTCGATCGCGTACCGCCCGGCGCCGCGCCAGCCGCACGAGCAGGCGCCGCGCACCTCGCTCGCACGCGGCCGCTTCAGCCGGCCGTCGTAGACCCACCAGTCGCTGATCTCGTGCATGTTGCTGCTGCTGCCGAGGTCCACGTAGACCGGCTTCGGCTCCGTGCCGTCGGCGAGTACCGCGCCCGGCCTGCCCTCGTGAGACCTGCCGAACTCGTCCGTGCTCCAGCCCATGGCCGCCTCTCCGCCCTCTACGGCTGCTCCCCGGCCATTACACCAACAAGGCCGCGGCGGCGGGGTGCTGTCGCGGACAACTGGCCCGAACGAGCGGTGCCCGGCCGGGGAACGCCGGCCTCAGCGGCGCCTGCCGCCGCCCGCAGCCCCGCGCTCCTCCGCCCTGCGCACCAGGTCGAAGCAGAGCACCGCCGCCGCACTGGACACGTTGAGCGACTCGACGCCGCCCGCCATCGGGATGCGCAGGGACCTGTCGACCCAGCGGTCCGCCTCGGGCGAGATGCCCTCGGTCTCGTTGCCGAGGACGAACGCGACGTCGTCCGGGAGGCGTTCGGTGTAGAGGGAGCCGCGGGCCGCGCCGGAGAGGCCGTAGACCCGGTACCCGGCGCCGGAGAGCGCCTCCAGGGCCTCGGCGGCGGTGCGGCAGCGCAGGATCGGCGCGTGGAAGGCGACCCCCGCCGACGCCTTGATCACCAGCGGGTCCACGCCGGGCGAGCCGACCCGGGGCAGCACCACGCCCGCGACGCCCGCGGCGGTCGCCGTGCGCAGGATCATGCCGACGTTGGACGGGTTGTTGACGCCGTCGAGCACCAGGACGCCCCGCCCCTGCGCGGCGCGCTCCCCGGCCGGGCGGTCGAGGAACTCGGCGAGCGGCGCCATCCTCGGTGCCACCACGTCCGCGATGATCCCCTGGTCGTGCTTGCCGTTGCCCGCGAGCACCTTCACCCGGTGCGCGGTCGCGGACCTCACGGGCACCTCGCGCCGTGCGGCGAGGCGCAGGATCCGGTCGAGGTTGTCGCCGCGCGCGTTGTCCGCCACGACCAGCTTGTCCACCCGCAGTTCCCGGTCCTGGAGCACTTCGAGCACCGGCATCCGCCCGTAGACGGTGATGAAGGTGTCCTTGGGGGAGCGGGCGGGCGCGGGGGTCCGGTCGGGGGTCCTTACGGGGCCGCGGGGGCCGGTGGGGCGGGAGCCGTTCATGGGCCGATTGTCCCGCACGGCCGCGGCTGCCCGCGCCCCGGCCGGGACGCGGGCAGCCGCTCAGGGACGGGGAGGCGGCGGGCTCAGAAGCCGACCGCGACCTCCAGCCACTGCGCGTTGCCGTGCGAGATGTACGAGGACTGGCCGGCGACGTCGTCGTACGGGAAGCCGTACGCGAGGTTGTTGATGGCGTGGTCGTGCCAGAACTTCGCGTAGTAGTTGGCCGGGCCCGCCTTGTAGTACTGGCTCGGGTCCGACTGCTGGGACGCGGGCAGCTGCGCCACGTGCCGGTTGAGGGCCGCGCACATGTCGGGGTCGCCGCCCATGGAGCCGGCGCAGCCGAAGATGTACTGGGTGGTCTCGTTGACGCCGACGGACTGCGCGTACGCGGTGAAGTAGTTCGCGTTCACGCCGCCCGGCTGGAAGCTCGGGTCGCTGCCGGGAGCGATGATCCGGTACGGGGCCTGGGTGCGGGCCAGCACCTGGAACTGCTGCGGCACGGCGGCCACGAAGTCCTGGAAGACCTGGTCGCGCGGCTCGTTGAACAGCGCCTGGCTGTCGCCGACCTGGACGTCGTAACCGTCGGTCGCGTGCAGCCGCATCGCCAGCGGCAGGGCCCACGCGTCGACGCGGGTGGTGTTGCCGTTGAAGACGCCGCCGCCGACGGTGAATTCGATGAAGTCCTGGTACTGGCTGGTGGGTGAGCCGACGTAGAAGTACATGCGGCCCGAGGAGTTGGCCGGCATGTCGAGGTAGGGCTGTTCCGCGATGGAGTGGGTCTGCCCGTTGAAGCTCCAGTAGACCTGGCTGTCCGGGTAGGCGCCGTTGGTGCGGTTGAGCACCTTCACCATGATCATGTTCTGGGCGGGCGGGATGGTGCTGGTGTCGCCCCAGAACGCGTCGCCCGGCGGGTTGGTGCCGCCGCCCGGCGGGGTGGTGCCGCCCGAGCCGCCGGTGCCGTACACCTGGAACTCGTAGAGCGAGTAGCCGTACAGGGTGGCCCGCTTGGTGCCGTACATCCGGACGTAGCGGCCCGAGCCCGTGACGTCGAGGGTCTGCACGCCGCCGGTGGCGTTGGTGGTGGAGTAGACCGTCGTCCAGGTGGTGCCGTTGTCGGACGTCTGGATCTGGAAGGCGGTCGCGTACGCGGCCTCCCAGTTGAGCACGACCTGGCTGAGCTGCGCGGTGGAGCCCAGGTCGACCTGGAGCCACTGCGGGTCAAAGAAGCCGCTCGACCAGCGGGTGCCGGTGTCGCCGTCGACCGCGGCGGAGGCGGGGGTGCCGGGCGCCTCGGTGGACGAGGCGGTGGCGGCCCTGCCCTGCGAGAGCAGGGTGCCCGCGGCGTGCGCGGGCGGGGCCTGGGTGAGGGCGAAGAGGCAGGCCGCGAGGAGCGCGACCAGGACGGGAAGGGCCACCAGGGGTCTGGGGCGGAGGCGGACGGGGGGTCTGTGCACCAGCGTGGTGCTGCTCGACATGGTGTCTCCTCACGGGAGCGGGGGCGTCGGAGCCGCGCCCTGCCGCGCGCGCTCGTGCCGGACGTCTCTGAGAGCGCTCTCAGCGGGGCGACTGTTTATATTCCGGCTGCGGTCCGGCCGTCAACGGTTCTGTCAAAGGATCAAGTACTTTGCGCATGCCGGGAGTTGGCGCTGTCGTGGCGCGGCGTGCGCGGGTCCGGCGGATGGCGCCGGGCGCCCGCGGTCCGGGTGCCGGGGCGCCGCGGGACCGGTGTGGTGGAGCTGTGGCGGATTGGTGGCGGCCGGATCCCGCCGGGCCGGTTCCGGCGACGCCGGTTCCGCGTCGGATGTCGACTCCGGGGGCGAACGAGGAGCGTGGCGCGGCCCGATGGGTGTCCCCGTGGGGTCGCGTACGGGGGATCCACGGCCGGAGTGTGAAATTCCGTTTGTGCAGGTGGAGATGGCGCGATACCGCTTGTGCGGCTTTTGCTCCTCTTGCACTCCTCCTTGTGTCACAGCTTTGCTGCAACACCCTCTAGTGATGGTGTGTTTTGCCCAGGCCACTTGTGTCACGTGCGTGTCGGTGCGGCATACTCAGTGCCCCGGCCATCAGGCACGGACACCAACTACCTCGGCGGCGGCAGCTCCTCGTCGACGCGCGCGTCGCAAAGGCCCGCGGCACGGCGTGCTGGGCACGTGAGCACTGCTCGGAACCCGTCACCGCCACGTATTCAGGAGTACCGAAGTGCAGAGTTCATTCGCGAGACGTCTGATAGGTGCCGCCGGAGTGGGTTCCATGGCCGCGGCGCTGACGCTTGCCGGTGTGGGCACCGCGTCGGCCCACGACCGCGGCGGCGACCACGGCGGCGGCCACTGCAGCTCCGTGCAGCTGAAGTTCTCCACCGACGGTGGCAAGACCTGGCAGCAGAACGGCATGCTCGGCAGCGCGCCCGAGAGCATCGTGGTGAAGCTCGACGGCCGCGTCACCAAGGGCTGCGAGTACCCGATCTCGCTCGCCGCCTACAAGACCGAGGGCCCGTCCTGGGAGACCTCGGGGAACCAGTCGTTCCTCGGCGTCGACCAGGGCACCCTGTCGAGCAAGAGCGACACGGTCACGCTCCAGGTCAAGGGCGTCGACGCGTCGACCTGCTTCGGCCAGATCGACCTGTACGGCAACAACAAGGTCTACGACGGCAAGAGCGGCGCCCTGCCGCACTACCCGAACGTGTCCACGCCGGAGAACCTGATCACGGCGTGGAACGGTAAGTACGACAAGTGCGAGGAGGGTGGCGGCTCCACCCCGCCCACCACCCCGCCCACGACGCCTCCGACCACCCCGCCCACGACGCCTCCGGACAGCACCTCCCCGTCGCCGAGCGACTCGTCGAGCCCGTCCACCCCGCCCTCGGACTCCGCTTCCCCGAGCGCCCCCTCGTCGCCCGCGCCGAGCAGCAGCGCGCCGGCGGGCGGCACCCCGGTCCAGCCGTCCGGTTCGCCGGTCGCCCAGCCGGTGTCGAGCACGCCGACCCTGGCGGAGACCGGTAGCGACAGCTCGCAGACCACGACGTTCGTCGCCGCGGGCGCCGCGCTCGTCGTGATCGGCGCCGGTGCCGTGGTCTTCACCCGCCGCCGCAACCGTACGCAGGGCTGACCCCGTACACCTCACGCCGCCCGAGCGGCGAACCGGCCGGACCGCGCCCAGCGGTCCGGCCGGTCGGTGTTTCCGGGCGCGGCGGCCCGGCCTGCGGAGGCGGCGCGCTCAGCGGTAGGTGTTGTTGCTGGTGTGGTCGCCCGCGAGCCAGGACCGCAGGTCCTCGTGGGCGGTGCGCCTGCGCGCGGTGTCCGTCTCCTCGATGCCGGGGGCGTCGAGGGTGAACTCGAGGAGCAGGCCGTTGGGGTCCTGGGTGTAGAGCGAGCGGCAGTAGCCGTGCTCCAGCACGTACGTCTCCTCGGGCAGCCATCCGGCGTCCTTCAGCCGTTGCGCGATGGCGTCCTGGACCTCGGCCGTGACCTTGACGGCGATGTGCTGGAACGGCGAGTGCGGCATCTTCGGCCCGAACTCCCGCTGGTCGGACTCCTCGGCGAACTGGAAGAACGCGAGGGCGCTGCCGTCACCGAGCCCGTAGAACGTGTGGCAGTACGTGCGGACCTTGCCGAACAGCTCGTCGGACTCCTTCCACGTCGCGATGAGCGGCAGGCCGACGAGGTCCTCGTAGAAGGCCCGCGTCGCCTCCTGGTCGGTGGTGACATAGGCGTTGTGGTGCAGGCGGCTCGGCAGGGTCTGGTGGGGCATCGTCGCTCCCTCGGTGACGGGTGCCGGACGACCGTCCGGTCTGCGGTCGGGCGAGTCGACGATTCTCCCTGTCGGGTACGTTGTCAAGGTCCCGCGGCGCACCCCGCGCACCCGCGGGCCGCCCGCACGCCGAGAGGAGCCGGCCCATGCCGCGCAAGGGGACCACGCCCGACTTCATCGAGGCGCTGGCCCGCGGGCTCGACGTCATCACGGCCTTCTCCGCGGACCGCCACGAGATGTCGCTCAGCCAGGTCGCCGAGGTGGCGGGGCTCGCGCGGCCGACCGCCCGCAGGATCCTGCTGACCCTTCAGGAACTGGGGTACGTGCGCGCTTCGGGCGACCCGGGCGCCCTGCGGTACGCGCTGACGCCCAGGGTGCTCGACCTCGGCGTCGCGTACGTGTGCTCCACCGGTCTGTGGGAGGTGGCGAGGCCGCACATGGAGCGGCTGGTGGCGCGGACCGGCGAGTCCTGCTCGGCGGCCCGGCTCGACGGCGGCGACATCGTCTACGTGGCGCGGGTCGCGGTCCCGAAGATCGTGACGCTCGCCGTCCAGATCGGCACCCGCTTCCCCGCGCCCGCGACCTCGCTCGGCAAGGTGCTCCTCGCCGCGCTGGGCCCGCGCGAGCTGGCGGCGGCGCTCGGCGAGCCGTCCCGCGCCGGGGTGGTGCCGGCCAGGAGCCTGCCTGACGAGCGGCTCGCGGCCGAGCTGCGGGAGGTGCGGGCGCGGGGGTGGGCGCTGGCGGACGAGGAGCTGGCGCCCGGCATCAGGTCGGTCTCGGTGCCGCTGCGGGACGGTGAGGGCCGGGTGATCGCCGCGCTCAACGTGAACGCGCACGCCGCGGAGACCTCCGTCGAGCGCCTGGTCGGGCACCATCTGCCGCTGCTGCTCAGGACGGCGGGCGAGATCGGTGCCGACTTCGCCAGGCTCGCCGCGGTGCCGCACGTGACACTCGCACCGAGCGCCACCTGACACCCGGGCCGCCCCGGGCGGTCCGGGGCCGTCCCGCCGCGCGGGCCCCCGTGCCCCCGTGCCCCCCGTGCCCCCCGTGCCCCTCTGTGCCCCTCCGCGCCGGGTGCGCCTTGACGCGGGCGGTGGGTCCGGTGTCCTATCTGAGATATGCGGACACCTGACCGCTGTGCGGACGCGGTGGGGGTACTGTGACGCGGAAACGAGAGGCGGCTCCGGCATGGCAGAGCGCGGGACGGGCGCGGGGGTCGGTCAGAGGGCCGACGCTGAGGCGCCGGACGGCCAGGGACCGGACGGCCAGGGACCGGACGGCCCGCCGCTCGCGGGGGTGCTGGTCGCCGACTTCTCCCGGGTGCTCGCGGGCCCCTACGCGACCATGCTCCTCGCCGACCTCGGCGCCACCGTCGTCAAGGTCGAGGGCCCGGCGGGCGACGAGACCCGCGCCTGGCGGCCGCCGGTGCGCGACGGGGTGTCCACGTACTACCTCGGCGTGAACCGGGGCAAGCGGTCGATCGCGCTCGACCTGCGCGACCCGGACGACCTGGCCGCGGCGCGCGAACTCGCCCGCCGCGCCGACGTGCTGATCGAGAACCTGAAGCCGGGCGGCATGGCGCGGTTCGGCCTGGACCACGCGGCGGTCTCCGCCGCCAACCCCGGGATCGTCTACGCCTCCATCAGCGGCTTCGGCTCGGGCGCCGGCGCCCATGTGCCGGGCTACGACCTGATGGTGCAGGCCGTCTCGGGCCTGATGAGCCTCACCGGCGACCCGGAGGGCCCCGCCTACCGCGCGGGCATCTCCGTCTTCGACGTGATGGCGGGCAACCACGCCGTCATCGGCATCCTCGCCGCGCTGCGGCACCGCGACGCGACGGGCCGCGGCCAGCACGTGGAGGTCAACCTCCTGTCGTCCGCGCTGACCGGCCTTGTCAACCACTCGTCCGCGTACGTGGCCGGCGGCACGGTGCCGTACCGCATGGGCAACGCGCACCCCAGCGTCTTCCCGTACGAGCCGCTGCCGACCGCCGACCGGGACCTGATCGTGACGGCCGCCAACGACGGGCAGTTCAGGGCGTTGTGCGAGGTGCTCGGCCGCCCGGACCTCGCGGACGACCCGCGCTTCGCGCACAACGCGGACCGCACCGCACACCGCGACCAGCTGCGGCCGGTCCTGGTGGAACTGCTCGGCGCGCGCGGCGCCGAGGAGTGGTTCGACCTGCTGGTGGCCGCCGGGGTGCCGTGCGGCCCGATCAACACCATCGACGGCGGCTTCGCGATGGCGGAGCGCTTCGGCCTCGACCCGGTGGTCGAGGTGGGCGAGGGCGACCGCGCGCTGCCCACGACCCGGCACCCGATCACCTTCTCCGCCACGCCCGCGCGCTACGAGCTGCCGCCGCCCGAACTCGACGAGCACGGCGCGGAGCTGCGCGCCTGGCTGGCCGCACCGCACGCCCCGGACGCCACCGCGTGAGCGGCGGACGCCCGCACGGCGCGGCCCCGCCCGGGGCCGCGGAACCGAAGGAGTCCCGTATGACGACCGGTCAACAGCCGCGGCCGCAGGGCCAGGACGCTGGGTATCCCACGGCGCTCGGCGCCGCGTCGCCCACCGCGATCACTCTGCTCGGGCAGGACCTCGCCGCCGACGTCATGGGTGAAGTGGGCTTCGGCGAGCTGGCGTTCTGGCTGGCCGCGCAGCGCCGCCCCACGCCAGGACAGACCCGGGTGTTCGAGGCGGTGCTCGCGGCCCTCGCCGACCACGGCTTCACGCCGACCGCGATCGTCACCCGCCTCACCTACCTGTCGGCGCCCGACTCGGTGCAGGGCGCGCTCGCCGCGGGACTGCTCGGCGGCGGCTCCCGCTTCCTCGGTGTCACCGAGGACACCGGCCTCTTCCTGCACGAGGTGCTCGCCGCGCACGAGGGGCGGCTGCCCGCGGACGACGCGGGGTGGGACGAGCTCGCGCTCGCCACGGTCGCCGCCCGCCGCGAGAGCGGCGCCTTCGTGCCGGGCCTCGGCCACCACGTGCACAAGCAGGGCGATCCGCGCACCCCGCGCCTGATGGAGATCGCCCGCGCGGAGGGCGAGTTCGGGCCGCACCTGGAGCTGTTCGCGGCGATCGGCCGGGCCCACCCGCGCGTCCTGGGCAGGACGCTGCCCCTCAACGGCGCGGGCGTGTGCGGCGCGGCCCTCGCCGACCTCGGTCTCCCGCTGCCCCTCCTGCGCGGCTTCGCGCTGCTCGCGCGCACGGCGGGGCTGATCGGGCAGCTCGCGGAGGAGCTGCGCCATCCCGTTGCCAACGACGTCTTCCTCTCCGTCGACCGCAACAACCGGCCCGTGCCGCCTGAGCCGTACCCCGGCGGCTCCACCGGCCGCGCCGGCCGGGACCCGGGCGATGGCTGAGCCGCCACCCGAGCCGGTCCTCGTGCTGGTGCACGGCGCACACCACGACGGCGGCTGCTGGGACCCCGTGGTACGGCTGCTCGCCCGGCGCGGGGTGCGCGCGCACGCCGTGGACCTGCCGCTGACCTCGTACGACGACGACACGGCCGCGGTGCGCGAGGCCGTGCGCGGCGCGGCGGCCGGCGGCCGGACCGTGGTGCTCGTCGCGCACAGCTACGGCGGGCTGCCGGTCTCGGCCGGCGGCCACGGCGCGGACCGCCTCGTCTATGTCGCGGCCAGGATGCCGCTGCCGGGGCGCTCGCCCGCCGGACTGACCCCGCGCTGGGGCCACCCCGCCTACCGTGCCGCCTGCGAGGTGCGCGCGGACGGCGCGGTCGTGCTGCGGCCCGAGGCGCGCGACGTGCTGTACTCCGCCTCGCCCGCGGCCCTCGCCGACGCGGCGGCCGGCCGCTGGCGCCCGATGTGGAGCGCCGTGCCCGCCGAGCCGCTCGCCGACCCCGCCTGGCTGCGCCGCCCCACGCTGTACGTGGTGTGCGCGCGGGACCGTACCGTACGGGTCGACGCGCAGCGCGCCTGCGCGGCCGAGGCCACCGAGAGCGCCGAACTCGACTGCGACCACGCGCCGTTCCTCTCGGCGCCCGGACCGCTCGCCGCGCTGCTCGCCGGACAGGCCGCGCGGGCGGTCGGCGCGTAGCGGACATCGCGGGCAGGAACCACGCCGAGTGCGGGATCCACCGCTCGGTCCACCGCCGGCCGTTGCCGGTGGCACGGTGGTGCTCCGGCATGAAGGCGATGTCCCGCTCGTCCTCGAAGCCACCGGTGGTCCCGTTGAGCATGCCGCCGGGGACGTTGGGACAGTCCGGCCTGTGTTCGACGTTGTTGCGGCCCACGCCCTCGATCATCGAGGAGTCGGGCGGGTTGAGGCCCGTCACCCAGTGCAGCTGGTCCTCCGCGAGCCTGCACAGCCGCTCGCGCAGCGCGCCGAGACGGGCCCCGCGAGCCTGGACGAGGCCGAGGAGTTCGGGACGGCGTCGCGCCGCGAGCTGTTCCGCCTCACCCTGGCGCCGCCTCACCACCGCGTCCCCCTCACCGAGGTGGACCGCGGCTTCACCCTCCTCCACGACCGCCCCCGGGCTTCGTGACGTGTGTGGCGGCACCGGACGGGACCTGAGGCGCCGGGCGGCCGGGTGTTCCGGGTGCCTGTCCCGCCCCCGGCCGGGGGCCGGGGCGTTGTCGTACCCCGCTGGGAGGATGGCGGCATGACGAAGATCCAGGGCTATGTTGCGGCCGGGTTCGAGCCCGTGCGGGAGGCGTTCGCGGCCAATTTCGTGCGGCGCGACGACATCGGGGCCGCGGTGTGCGTCTACCGGGACGGCGAGCCGGTCGTGGACCTGTGGGGCGGGAGCGCGGACCCGGACGCCGGGGTCCCGTGGGAGCGGGACACGCTCCAGCTGGTGTATTCGGCGACGAAGGGCGCGACCGCGACCGCGGCGCACCTGCTGGCGCAGCGCGGCGAGCTCGACCTGGACGCGCCGGTGGCGTCCTACTGGCCGGAGTTCGCCGCGAACGGCAAGGCGGGCGTCACGGTACGCCAGCTGCTCTCGCACCGGGCGGGCCTGGTCGCCCTCGACCGGCCGGTGCCGCTGGCCGACGCGCTCGCCTGGCAGCCGATGGCGGACGCGCTCGCCGCGCAGCGGCCGCAGTGGGAGCCCGGCACGGCGCACGGCTACCACGGCCGCACCTTCGGCTATCTCGTCGGCGAGGTGATCCGCCGGGTGTCGGGGCGCACGCCAGGGCGCTTCTTCGCCGAGGAGATCGCCGCACCGCTCGGCCTCGACTTCTTCATCGGCCTGCCGGACGAGGAGCACGAGCGGGTGAGCGCCATGGTCTACGAGGAGCCCGCCGTCGACCTCGCCACCGTGCCGCTCGACAGCCTCCCCGAGGAGTACCGCCCGGTTCTCGCCGCCCTGCGCGACCCGGATTCCCTCGCCAACAGGGCCTTCGCGATCACCGACCCTGCCGCGATCGACTTCGACGCGCCCGAGGTCCAGGCGGCGGAGATGCCCGCGTCCAACGGCATCGCCACCGCACACGGCCTCGCCCGGCTGTACGCGGCGCTGGTCGGCGAGGTCGACGGCGTGCGCCTGCTCACGCCTCAGACCGTGGCCGCGGCGACCGCCGAGCAGTCGGCGGGACCCGACCGGGTGATGGTCTTCCCCAGCCGCTTCGGCACCGGGTACGCGCTGCCGACGGAGCCGGCCCCGCTGACGGGCCCCCGCGCCTTCGGCCACCCCGGCAGGGGCGGCTCCCTCGGCTTCGCCGACCCGGAGCGCGGCCTCGCCTTCGGCTATGTGATGAACCACATCGTGGAGAGCCCCGGCGACACCCGTGCCGCGTCCCTGGTGGAGGCCGTGCGGAAGTCCGTGGGCTAGAGGTCCGTGGGCTGGGGTCCTTCGTCTGGATCACGCCCGGCTCGCGACGCCTGCCCCTTCCGGCCGCCGGGCCGGGACCGGGGCGCCGCGGTCCTGCGGGTACGGTCGGATGTCATGCCGCCGCGCGTCCTGACCTCCGCCACCCTGCCCCGACAGCGCGGCGGGACGGCGCGGCCCCGGCCCGCGGGGGCGGGCGGTCGCCGCGGGGCGTGGGGCACGGCGCTCGCTCCCGCGCTGCTCGCGCTCGCGCTCGGCCTGTGGGGCCTCACGCGGCGGGACTCGATGTGGCGCGACGAGTCGGTGACGTACCAGGTGGCGCACCGCGGCACCGGGCAGATACGGGACCTCGTCGGGCACGTGGACGCGGTGCACGGCCTCTACTACCTGCTGATGCACGGCCTGTTCCGGGTCTGGGACGGCGGCCTCGTCGCGCTGCGCCTGCCGTCCGTGGCGGCGACCGCGGCCGCCGCCGCGCTGGTGGCGCTCACCGGGCGGCGGGTCGCCGGCGCCCGCGCGGGCCTGTGCGCGGGCGGGGTGTTCGCGCTGGCGCCGCTGGTGCAGATGTACGCGCAGGAGGGCAGGTCGTACGCGTCGGTGTGCGCGCTCGTCGCGCTCGCCACGTACCTCCTCGTGCGGGCCCTCGACGGCGGCGGCCGGTGGACCTGGGCCGGTTACGCGGCGGCGGGCGCGGCGGCCGGCTGGCTGCACGAGTTCGCGGTCCTCGCGCTGGTGGCGCACGGCGTCACCGTGCTGACCTGCCGCACGGCGCGGTGGGCGCGGCGGCGGTGGGCCGTCGCGGCGGGCGCCGCGCTGGCCGCGGTCGCGCCGCTCGCCGTGTTCAGCACCGGCCAGTCGGACCAGGTGTCCTGGATCGGCGGTCCTGGCGCGGTGCAGTGGGCGCAGATCGCGGCGGTCATGGCGCTCGGCGCCGGCTGCGTCTGCTGCGCCGCGCGGCTGCCGCGCCCGCAGGGCCGCCCGGCAGGACCGGTGTCGCCCGCCCGGCTCGGGCTGCCGCTGCTGGTCCTGCCGACCGCGCTGCTGCTGGCTGCCGCCGTGTACCGGCCCGTCTACCTGGACCGCTACGTCCTCTACTCGTACGTCGGCCTCGCCCTGCTGCTGGGGCAGGTGCTCGACCTGCTGCTCGCGTACCGCCCCGCGCCCGGCGCCGCCGCCGTGCGGCGCCTCGCGCCGTACGGGGTGCGGGCGGTGGCAGCGCTCGCCGTCCTCTCGCTGCTGCCGGTGACGCTGGAGATGCGGACGCCCGAGAGCCGCAAGGACGACGTGGCGGCGATCGCCCGCGCGGTGCGGCAGGTGTCGGCGCGCGGCGGCGCGGACGGCGTGCTGTTCCTGCCCGCGCGCCGGCGCGAGTGGCGGCTCTCCTATCCGGGCGCGTACCGCGGCCTGCGGGATCTCGCGCTGCGCGGCACCCCGGCGGGCACCGCGACGCTGGAAGGCGTGGAGGCGCCCCCGGCCGCCGTGGCGCGCCGGGTGCTCGCCGCCCGCCGGATCGTCGCGCTCACCGACCCGCCGGGCCAGCCCCTCGACACGGACCGCGCGGAGAGGGCCAAACGCGCCCTGCTGCGCGACCACTTCACCGTGTGCGCCCGGATGCGGGCCAAGGGCGCCCAGGTGCTTCTGTACGCCCGCCCAGGCGACTGCCCGGAGGCCGCCGCGCCGGCGCACGGCGCCCCGGTCGCGCCGTGCGGCACCCGGCCGGGCGCCGCACGGTGAGCGGCCGGGTGCCGCACGGTGAGCGGCCGGGCCCCGCACGGTGAGCGGCCGGGTGCCGGCGGGTGGGCGAACCCCGCGCCGCGCCGTCAGGATGGGGGCATGACACCGGCCGCCTCCCGTACGACCGTGCTGCTCGACGCCCTCGCCGGGTACGGGCCGTTCTTCGGCTGCGACAGCCACGCGGCGGGCTCGGCCGTCGCGGACGGCTGGTTCCCGCTGGCCGAGCTCGCCGAGGACCCCGCCGCGGTGCACCGGCGGGTGCGGGCCGTACGGGAGCGGCTCGCGGCCCGGCACGGCGTCCCGCCGGACGCCTTCGAGCGGCGGATCGCCGTGTCCGTGTGCCATCTGGGCTTCGCCGCGCGCCTCGTCTCCCCGGTGCTCGCGCTCGCCGCGCTGCACGACCTGCCGGTGGCGCCGCGCCTCGACACCCTGCGGATGCGCCCGGCGGCGGGCGGCACCTTCCCGCTGTCGCTCCCCCGCGACCTGCTTTCCGGGCCGGGCGTGGAGATCGAGGACGCGGCGGAGGCGCTCGTCGCGGGAGTGCTCGGCCCGCTCGGCGAGGCGTTCGCTGCGCTGTCCGTCTCCCGCCACCTCCTGTGGGGCAACGTCGCCTCCGCGGTCGGCGGCGCGGTCGCCTCGCTGGTGGCGCCCGCACCCGAGCGCGCCGGCCCCGTGCGCACGGCGGCCGCCGCGCTGCTGGCCAGGCCCGAACTGGCGGGGACGTTCACCACGGAGCGGGACGGCGGGCTGCGCCGCCGCAGCTGCTGCCTGTACTACCGGGCCTCGCCCCGCGCGGAGCGCGCCGCCGCTGTCTGCGGCGACTGCGTACTCGGCTGACGCGGGCGGCCTCGCAGGCCCCCGGAGGCCGCCCTCCCCGGTGAAGGCCCCGCTCAGGCCGCGGCCCGCGCGGGGCCCGGCAGGTCCGCGAGGTCCGCCAGGTCGAGCACGAACCGGTAGCGCACGTCGCCCTTGCTCAGCCGGGCGAGCGCGTCCGCGACGCGGGCCGAGGGCAGGACCTCCACGTCCGCGGCGATGCCGTGCTCCGCGCAGAACTCCAGCAGCTCGGCGGTGTGCCGCAGCCCGCCGGTGCCCGAGGACGTGAGCTTCTTGCGGCCGTGGATCAGATCCATGATCTGCACCGTGGCCGGCAGCGGGTAGCCGAGCACGGCCACCGTGCCGTCGAGGGCGGCCATGTGCAGGTACGGGCCGAAGTCGTGCGGCGCGGGCACGGTGTCGAGCACCAGGTCGAAGCGCCCGCGCGCCTCGGGCGACTCGTACCGGTCGGCGGTGAGCACGTCCGCCGCGCCGAGCCTGCGGGCGTCGTCGGCCTTGCCCGCGGTGCGGCTGAGGACGGTGACCTCGGCGCCGAGCGCGGCGGCCAGCTTCACGCCCAGGTGCCCGAGGCCGCCGAGGCCCGCCACGGCAACCCGGCTGCCCGGCCCGATCCCGGCCGTGCGCAGGGGCTCCCACATGGTGATCCCCGCGCACATCAGCGGCGCGGCCGCTGCCGGGTCGAGCGCGTCTGGCAGCCGGTGCGCGAACGTCCCGCGCAGCACGTACTCGCCGCTGTAGGCGCCCCTCGTCGGCGTGCCGTCGACGCGGTCGGTGCCGCCGTAGGTGGTGGTGGGGCCCTCGTAGCAGTAGTTCTGCTGTCCCGCCTCGCACATCGGGCAGGCGCCGCAGGAGTCGACGATGGTGCCGACCGCGACCCGGTCGCCCGGCGCGAGTCCGGTCACGGCGGGGCCTGCCTCGGTGACCGTGCCGGTGAACTCGTGGCCGGGCACGAGCAGGCCCTCGCCGAACAGGTTCTGGATCCGGTGCAGGTCGCTGTGGCAGACGCCGCAGTAGTCGACGCGGACCGCGATGTCGTCGTCGCGCAGGTCCCTGCGCTCGATGGTGACGCGGTCCAGCGCGAAGGTGCCTTCGGCGTTGCTCTGCCAGCCGGTGGTGGTACGCATGGGCTCTCTCCAAGAAACAGACAAACTTTTCTGTCTGTTTTGGAGCCTAGCCCTCCCCGGGCGAAAAGCAAACCGACCTTTCTGTTTGTCGGGGTCGACTTGTTAGGGTCGGCTCCATGCCCGACCTGCCGACCACGCCGCGCGGCGCCGCGACCCGCCGCCGCATCCTCGACGCGGCTGCTGAGGAGTTCGCCGGGCACGGCATCGCCGGCGCCAGGATCGAGCGCATCATCGCCGCCGCGCGCACCAACAAGGCCCAGGTCTACGGCTACTTCGGCAACAAGGAGGGCCTGCTCGACGCCGTCGTCGCCGACTGCGTGGAGCAGAGCACGGACGCGCTGCCCTTCGACGCGGAGGACCTGCCGGGCTGGGCCGTGCGGATCTACGACCAGAACCTCGAACGCCCCACCCTGGTACGGCTGATCGCCTGGATCAGGCTGGAGCGGCGCCCGGTCGGCCGCTGGTTCGACAGTGTCGAGCACGCGCACAAGATCGAGGCCATCACGCGGGCCCAGGCGGCCGGCCGGCTGCGCCCCGGCGACCCCTTCGACCTGCTGACCCTGGTCATCTCCATGGCGAGCGCCTGGTCGCCGGCGAGCAGCGTCTACACCGCCACCGCCGACGAGCCCCCGGCCGAGCACGACCGCCGCCGCGCGCTCCTGCGCGCCTGCGTGGCGGGCGCCGTCGCGCCCGACCCGCCCGCGCCCGCCGCCTGACCCGGGCTCCGGCCGCGGCTCGGGCGGGGCGATGGCTGGGAGGCGCGGACGCCGTCATCTCGTCGGCCTCGCGGACCCGCGGCGTCACGGTGACTGTTTCCGGTCACGGCCTGCTCGGACCAGTTCGAGCAGGGCGGTCGCGATGTCCTCGGGGTGATCGAGGAGGGCCAGGTGGCCGCCCGGCACCATGCGCGGCCTGACGCCGAGGCGGGCGGCGAATTCGGCTCCGCCCCGCGGCGTCGGCGTCACGCCCCTGTACACCCCCGCGACCGCGGTGTACCTTCGCAGCTGACCTTGGCGCTTGAAACGTTTCACTCCTTCGCCTCCCCCTGCGAAAGGCCGCGGAACCATGACCTCAGGGCACCACGACGACATGCGCGCAACCGGCCCCGCGAGACGCACCGTGCTGGCGGCGGGGGCGGCGGGGGCGGCGGGGGCCGTGGCCCTCGGCCCGCTGGACGAGACCGCGACCGCGGCCAACGCCCCCGCCCCCACCCCCGCCTGGCACCGCTACGTGCAGGGGCCCGCGTCCCGTGCCGTCCGCCCGGTCCGTGTGCTGGCCGGCTCCGTCACCGGGGACGTGCGCGACCCCGAGGCACTCCTCACGCCCGGCGGCCGGCCCGCCGTCCTGACCAGGCCGCGCCCGGCCGCCCCGCCCGCATGGCCCCCTGGCACCACGGCCGAGGCGTCGTCCACGCACGCGCCCAACGACGGCGACGACGGCAACCCCCGTACGTACGACGCGGGCAACGCCGTCGACGGCGACCCGGACACCTTCTGGAACGACGACACCGAGGGCGCGGGGCCCGACGTCCTGACGATCACCCTCCCCGCCGCCCGCACGCTCTCCGGCGTGACCGTGCTGTCCGACACGGACGGCGTGCCCACCGACTTCACCGTCGAGGCGCTCGGCCCCGCCGGCTGGCACACCGCGGCGGCCGTCACGGGCAACACCGCGGTGCAGCGGCCCGTGCCGTTCGACGCGCCCGTCGCGGCCACGGCCGTGCGCGTCACCTTCACCGCCGACCAGGACACCCCGCAGGGCGAGTTCACCCGGATCAACGAGGTCTGGCCCGAGGCCGTCCCCGCCGTGGAACCGCCGTCCGTCACCCTGGACTTCGGCAAGGTCGTGGTCGGCCATCCACGGGTGCGGTTCGCGTACGCGTCGGACAACAGCCCCGGCGTGCGGCTGGCGTTCTCCGAGTCGACCCGGTTCCTCACCGACCGCTCCGACTTCACCCGCGGCGACCAGGCGGGCGACCCGGGCCGCGGCACCGACCAGTTCGCGGTGCCCGCACGCGGCGCCGACTGGCGCGACGACCGCCGCGGCCACCGTGCGGGCGCCGACCCGTCAGCCCCCGACCAGCTCTACGCGGACGGGCTGCACGGCTTCCGCTACCTGCGCGTCACCCTCGACGCCCTGCCCTCCGACGCGCCCGTCGCGCAGCCCTGGGGCACCGTCGCGATCGACTCCGTGGCCCTCGACTTCACCGCGTACGTGGGCACGCCCGCGAGCTACCGCGGCTGGTTCCACTGCTCGGACGACGAGCTGAACCGCCACTGGTACGCCGCCGCCTACACCAACGAACTGGTCACCGACCACTTCAGACGCGACGACGTGGACCCGCGCGGCGCCTACTCGCCCAGCCTCGACGGCATGTTGGTGCTGCACGACGGCGCGAAGCGCGACCGCGACCCGTACGTCGGCGACCTCGCGGTCTCCGCCCGCACCCTGTACCTCACCCACGACGACGCGGCGCGCGCCGCGCGCAACGTGCTGGCCGACCTCGCCGACCACCAGCGCGCGGACGGCTGGATACCGCCCGCCTCGATCAACGCGTACACCCTGCCGCTGTTCGACTATCCGCTGTGGTGGGTGGCGTGCAGCTGGGACTACGTGCTGTACACCGGCGACCTCGGTTACGCGCGGCGCTACCACCCGCACCTGGTGAAGGTCCTCGACACCTGGTACCCCTCCGTCACCGACGACGCGGGCCTGCTGAGCAAGGGGCTCGCCGGCACGGACGGGTACGGCGACTACGCCTTCCTCGGCCGTACCGGGCGCGTCACCTACTACAACGCCCTCTACGCGCAGGCGCTCAGGGACGCGGCGGCGCTCGCGGCCCACCTCGGCCTCGGCGCGGACGCGGACCGCTGGCGGCGGCGCGCCGACACGGTCGCGCGGGCCGTCAACACCCACCTGTGGGACGCGGCGGCCGGCGCCTACCTGGACTCGGCCACGGGCCCCGTGCGCCACGCGCAGGACGGCAACGCCCTCGCGATCACCTCGGGCATCGCGGACGCGGAGCGCGCCGCCGCCGCGCTCGACCACCTCGACGCGACGACGCGGACCCGCTACGGCAACGCGTTCATGGACAACGACACCCTGTTCGGCGGGGCATCGCAGCGGGTCTACGCGTTCACCTCCTACCCGGAGTTCGTCGCCCGCTTCGAGACCGGGCGTGCGGACTCCGCGGTCGACCAGATCCGCCGCACGTACGGCTGGATGGCGGGCCACGACCCCGGCACCACCCACTGGGAGGGCATCGGCCCCGGCGGCACGCTGTACGAGGACGCCTACACCAGCTGCGCGCACGGCTGGTCCACGGGCGTCCTGCCCGCCCTCACCCACCAGTTGCTCGGCGCCCGCCCGACAGCCCCGGGGTACGCCGAGTGGTCCGTGCACCCGTACCCGGACTCGTCCGTCACCTGGGTGGAGGGGCAACTCCCCACTCCACACGGACCGTTGTACGTTTCCTGGCGGCGCGACCGCGGCACCTTCACCCTCACCGTCCGCGCCCCGCGCGGCACCCGCGGCGCCCTCGCGCTCCCCGCGGGCCCGCACGCGGTGGTCCGCGCCGGTGCCGCCGTGGTGTGGTCGGGGGGCCGCCCGCGTGCCCGCGGTGCCACCGCCGAGGGCGGGTACGTGCGGCTCGCCGGCCTCGGCGCGGGTACCCACACCCTCACGGCGGCCACCACCGGCTGAGGACCCCCGTGGTGTGTACGTTTCACCGCCCCTCCGGACACACCACGGGGGCGGCGCAGCCCCCGTGGTGCGGTGGTGCGGTGTGTTACGAGGCGCGCCCGCGCCCGCGCCTGCGCAGCACGGCGGCGCCGCCGAGCGCGAGGAGCAGTGCGGCGCCCGCGGCGGCCGGGACGGTCACGGACGGGGAGCCGGCCGCGCGCGAGGCGAGGCCCGACCCGTCGAGCCCGCCGCCCATCGGGCCGGTGATCTTGACGTTCTTCGCCGGCTTGGGGGCCTTCTTCGGGATGGACCTGATGGTGGAGACGCGGCCCTTCTTGTCCAGCAGCACCTGGACGTTGTTGGGCCGCTTGAAGGCGAAGAAGTTCTTCAGGGTGCCGGCGCGCGAGTCGAAGGACGCGTCGCCGATCCGCTTCGTGGACCAGTTCTGCTCGATGAAGCGGGTGATCGACGCCTGCTCGGTCAGCGTGTGGTCGACCGCGTTGGTCTTCGCGTACGGCGAGATGACCAGCATCGGCAGGCGCGGCCCCGGGCCGCAGCGGTCGGCGTAGCCGCCCTTGGCCCTCGGGCCCTGGCGGCAGGCGACCGCGTCGGTGGGCTTGCCGTTGGAGCCCTCGGTGGTGTCCTTGGAGCCGTTGAGCACCGGCGGCGCGACGTGGTCGTACCAGCCGTCGGAGTCGTCGTAGGCGACGACGACCGCGGTGGACCTCCACTCGGCGGACTTCTGGATCTTGTTGATCTCGGTGACGAGCCAGTTCTGCTCGTCGATCGGGTCCGAGTTGCCGGGGTGGGCGTCCTGGTACTGCGCGGCCTTCAGGAACGACACGGCGGGCAGCTTCTGCGCGGCGAGGGCCGCGTCGAAGTCCGTCAGGTCGTAGTTGTGGTTCGCGCGCCCGCTGTGGCCGATCTCGTCCACGCCGGCGGGGGCCAGGTGGTGCGGGTTCGAGGTGGACTTGTAGTACTCGAACGGCGAGTGGTGCGGGCTGTAGTCGACGACCGCGGTGCCGCCGATGTTCTTGTGGGTGGCCTCGCACGTGGCGTACGTGCCCTTGGTGCCGTCCCACGCGGTGGTGGGCCGGAAGCCGCCCTGGAACCAGCCCCAGCTGACCTTCTTCTGGTTCAGCAGGTCGCCGATGTTCTTGCCCTGCATCGCCGCGAGCGGCGTGGCGGCCGTGTGGTTCGTGTCCGAGCAGTCGTCGTAGGCCGGGTCGGGGTCGCCGATGACCGTGCCGACGCCCTTCTTGTCCGGCGAGGCCAGCACGGCGGTGCTCGGCGTCTTGGTCTGCTTCGGCTTCTCGGTGCCGGAGGCGGGGTCGACCGAGATCACACCGTGCGTCTGCCCGGAGATCAGGTTGAGCGCACCGGGCGTCGAGGGGCCGAAGTTGGAGCCGTAGGAGTTGTCGCTCAGCGTGTAGTGCTGGGCGTAGTTCCACAGCGCGGTGGTGGTGTTGCCGTCGTAGTAGTCCATCGAGAGGCCGGGCTCGCCGAACAGGCCGCCCGAGCAGGTGTCTGTCTCGGTGTTCTGGACGAACTTGTCGGCCTTGCCGTTGTTGTACGCGAGTTGCTCGGGACCGTAGTTGTGGTTCTGCGAGCAGGTCTGCGCCTCGTTCGGGCCGAGCCGCTTCGGGGCGTACTGATTCGGGTTCTTCTTCAGCAGTTTCGCGTTCGCCAGGTTGTTCACCTTGGGCGTGCGGCCCGACGCGACGAAGGTCGTGCCGTCCGTGTTGGCGGCCTTCGGGTACGTCGCGAAGTAGTGGTCGAAGGACTCGTTCTCGTCGAAGATGACGACGACGTGCTTGATCGGCGTGGTGGTCTTGGCGCTGTTGTCCCCGGCCTTGTGGGCGGCGGCGGCCGGGGCCACCGAACCGCCGAGCGCGACGAGCGCGGCTGCCGCCACGAGTGCCGCGGCCTTCCCCGCGCCGCGTCGGCCGGGCGCCGCCATGGCTCTTGCACTGAACATCTGTCACCTGTCCATGCGGGCGCATCGGCCACTGACCCCGCGGGCGTGCCGTCATGCGCTGTGTCGGATTTCGGTAAGCATGTTCCGCGAGCCGCACATCCGGGCGCATGGCACGAACCTGGCCGTACGGTGAATGGTTGGTCAGCAGTTCCCCATGAATCGGCTGTGGAACGGTAGGGAGCGGCGGTCGCGACCGCGAAGAAGACCGGCCCTCCGCCGCCGTCCGCCGCGCCGCGGCCCGCCCGCGCCCGCCGACGACTCAGGGCTGACCCCCGCGCCCGCACCGTACGTCTCGCGATGAACACGGGCCCCTCGGCGTAGCCCCTGAGTCGGACGCGGGGACACCACCACCGGCGGACTCGCGGGACCCCCTCCGCTCCCTAGCGTTTCCGGTGAGCGAATCGGCCTTGGCAGAGAGGGAGACCGGACATGTACGGCAAGGCCCGCGCACCCGAGTACCAGGGGACTCTGGGGGCGACCCTGGAAGTGAACTCGTCCTACGAGGAGGTGCTCGCGACCGCGAAGCGCGCCGAGCAGGACGCCGCCACCGCGGTGGAGCGGGCGCGGGCCCTGCTCGCCGTCGCCGAGGCGCACCGCAGGCTGGGGCAGGCCGCGGAGGCGGGGGCAGCCTGGCGGGCGAGCTACCGCGCGGCCCGGGAGGCGGACGCGCCCGCCGCGATGGCCTGGGCGCTGTGGAGCGGCGGCACCCTGGCAAGGCAGTGCGGCTCGCTGCCGCTCGCGCGCCGGCTGCTCGGACTCGCGGTCCCGCTGGCCCGCGCGGGCGGCGACCGCACCGCGCGGGGCTACGCGCTCGCCGGGCTCGCCGAGACCGGCCGCATCCAGGGGGACTACGAGGCCGTCGCCGACCTGCACGAGGAGCTGCTGCGGGAGGCGCGGGCGCACGGCGAGGCCCGGCACATCGTGTGGGCGATGTCGGGGATCGCGCAGATGTGCCGCAACACCGGGGAGTGGGACCGGGCGCTCGCCCTCTTCGAGGAGTCCGCCGGGATCGCCGCGGAGGCGGAGGACCACCGCGGCTCGGCCTGGTCGCTGCGGGGTGTCGCGGACGTCCTCTCGTTGCGCGGCGAGACCGACCGCGCGCTGCTGATGCTCTCCCGCGCGGCCCGCACCTGCCGCGAGATGCACCTCGCCTCCGCGCTCGCCTACAACCACAAGATGCGCGGCAACGTCCTCTACCGTGCGGCCCGCTACCCCCAGGCGCGCCGCGCCTACACGGTGGCCCTGACGGAGTTCGCCGCCATCCAGGAACCCAGGGGCACCGCACTCGCCCGCCTCGGCCTGGTCAAGACCCTCGCCCAGCTGGGCCGCCCCACCCCCCTCACCCTCGCCGACCTGGACACCCTCGACGCCGAGTTCACCCGCCTCGGCCTCTCCTACGCCCGCCGCACCATCACCGAGTTCCGCACCCGACTCCCGGCACTGGCGGCGTGACCCGCCGCCGGGGTGGGGTCCCCGCCGGGTAGCAGGGGCCGGATTCTTGAACGTGTTCAAAAAAGAGTTACCCTCGTGGTGTGAAGGTGCTGCTTCCCGGGGGAACCGGGCATGTCGGGCGGGTGCTCCAGCGGGCGTTCGCGGGGGACGGGGACGAGGTCGTCGTGGTGACGCGGCGGCCGGGGGCCGGCGGGGCCGTGGCCGGCCCGCGGGTGCGCGAGGTGGGGTGGGACGGGCGCACCGTGGGGGAGTGGGCCCGGGAGGTCGACGGCTGCGACGTGGTCGTCAACCTCGCGGGGCGCAGCGTGAGCTGCCGGTACACGCCGGCCAACCTGCGGCAGATGAGGGACTCGCGGGTGGACTCCGCGCGGGCCGTGGGCGAGGCGGTCGCGGCGGCCACGCGGCCTCCCCGCCTCTGGCTCCAGATGAGTACGGCCACCCTCTACGCCCACCGCTTCGACGCGCCCAACGACGAGGCGACCGGCCTCGTCGGGGGCGGCGAGCCGGGGGTTCCCGGCTACTGGGGCTACAGCGTGGAGATCGCCCGCGCCTGGGAGGCGGCCCAGGCCGAGGCCGCGACCCCCGCCACCCGCAAGGTCGCCCTGCGCGCCGCCATGGTGATGGGCCCGGGGCGCGGCAGCGTCTTCGACGTGCTGTCGTGGCTGGTGCGGCTCGGCCTCGGCGGGCCGGTGGCGGGCGGGCGCCAGTACGTGTCGTGGATCCACGAGGACGACTTCGTACGGGCCCTGCGGTTCCTGATCGGGCGCGAGGACCTGTCGGGGCCGGTGAACCTCGCCGCGCCGGGGCCGCTCCCGCAGCGCGCGTTCATGCGGGACCTGCGCGCCGCGTGGCGGGTGCCGGTCGGTCTTCCGGCCACCCGCGCGATGGCCGGCGTCGGCGCGTACGTCCTGCGCTCCGACACCGAGCTGCTGCTCAAGAGCCGCCGGGTGGTCCCCGGGCGGCTGACGGAGGCCGGGTTCGCGTTCGCGCACGGGGAGTGGGCGCCCGCCGCCCGCGACCTCGTCCGCCGCGCCAGGGGCGCTCGCAGGGCCTGATCGCGCACGGGGCGCGTGGACGGTGGCCCGCGCCGTCGCCGTGGGCGAGCGCCCCTCACTTACCGTCCGCCGCCGCGAGCAGCGCCGCCGGGTCCGGTTTCTTCATGGTGGACATCGCCTTCATCGCACGGCCGACGCGCGCCTGGTCCGGGCCGGCGATCAGGTCGGTCGTGGCGGCGGCGGGGACGACCTGCCAGGACAGGCCGTACGTGTCCTTGAGCCAGCCGCAGGGCCCCTCCTGGCCGCCGTCGCCGACGAGGCGGTCGGTTGCCGGGCCGGGGACGCGGGCGGCGGCACGGTCGGGGGTCGCGGGAGCGCCGCACCGCCCGGCGTACGCCTCTCTACGGTGGATAGGACCCGCGGCGCGCGCGAAACTCATCGATGCGACCGGTACGCGGCGGGCAGGCGCGGACGCACCGGCGCCGACTCGGCCGCCGTCCTGGACAATTGGGCTTTCGGATGAGCAGTGCGAGCGGAGCGCGGCGGTGGGCGCGCCTCCGCGTGGGGAGGGTCGTGGCGAATGAGTCGAGGTGCCGGCGGTCTGGCGGGGAGTTGGGCACAAGCGCAGCGCCAGCAGCAGCGGCAGTACGAGGCGCAGCAGCGCGAGCGGGCCGCGTACCAGCGTGAGCAGGCGCGGCAGCGGCAGGCGGCGGCGCGCGCCGACCGGCAGCAGCAGGCCCGGTACAAGCGGGAGCGCGAGGCGGAGGCGCAGCGCCGCACGGCCGAGCTCGAAGGGCGGGTGGCGGAGCTCGGGGGGCTGCTGGTGAAGGGGTGCGGCGCCGCGCCGTTCCGTACGGCGGCGCTGCTGCGGACGCAGGGCGCGCTCGAACCGTTCGCGCCGGGAGCACTCGCCCAGCCGGTGCCCATGCCCGACCCCGCGCGCTACCAGCCCGAGGGGCGGGGCTGGTCGCACGCGCGGCGGCAGGAGGCGCGCCGCGAGGCCGAGCAGCGGTACGCGCACGACCTGCAGGCCGCGCGGCACGCCGAGGACCAGCGCAGGCGTCAACTCGACGGGTACCGGCGGCAGTACGACGCCTGGGCGGCGGGCGTACGGGCCGAGACGCAGCGCCACAACGACGCGGTGCGCGCGATGGAGGCGGGCCTGCGCGACGGCGACGCGGAGACGGTGGTGGAGTACTTCACCGCCGCGCTGTACGCGTCGACGGCCTGGCCCGACGAGTTCCCGCGCCAGGTGTCGGCGGCGTACGACAGGGCCGCGGCCGAGCTGGTGCTCGACTGGGAACTGCCGCCGTACGACACCGTGCCTGAGGCCAGGGCCGTACGGTATGTGGCGAGCGCGGACGAGGAGCGCGAGGTGTCGCGGCCTGCGGCGCAGCGGCGCGCGCTGTACCGGGAGGCGCTCGCGCAGTCCGCGCTGCTGGTGCTGCGGGACGTGTTCGCGGCGGACGAGTTCCGCACGGTGGGCGCGGTGTCGTTCAACGGCTTCGTGGACGGACCCGATCCGGCGACGGGCCGGCGCACCCGGGCCGTGCTCGCGTCGGTCGCGGTTCGGCGGCCGGACTTCGACGCGCTCAACCTGGAACTGGTCAGTCCCGTGGACTGCCTCGTCGACGGGCTCGGCGGCCAGCTGTCTTCCAGACCAGACCAGTTGGCGTCGGTCACGGCGGTGCGCCGTCCTGACGAGGTGAGTACCGGCGTGGTCGTGTCGCACGGCGGCGGCGAGGAGCCCGACCTCTTCGAGATGGACCCGCTGGAGTTCGAGGAGCTGGTGGCCGACCTGTTCAGGGCGCGCGGCATGCGGGCGCTGACCACCCGCAGGTCGGGCGACGGCGGTGTGGACGTGGACGCGCTCGACCCGGACCCGATCAGCGGCGGCAAGATCGTGGTGCAGGTGAAGCGGTACCGCAACACCGTGCCGCCCACCGCGGTGCGCGACCTGTACGGCACGGTCCAGGACCAGGGTGCCAACAAGGGCCTGCTGGTGACGACTTCGGGCTTCGGTAACGGGTCGCGCGCCTTCGCCAACGGCAAGCCGCTGCAACTGGTCTCGGGGCCCGAGCTGGTGGAGCTGCTGCACCGGTACGGGCTGCGCGGCAGGCTCGGGCCCGCCGCGGGCGTACCGGCGCAGCGCGCGGGCGACGCACTGGTGGACGCCTCGGCCGACCCGGACGCCTGCACGCTCGGCATGATCTGGGCGGGCGGTGTGGCGCTCGACGTGTGCGCGCTGGTCTGCCGGGGGACGCGGGTGCTCGGCGACGACCACTTCGTGTTCTTCAACAACCACCGCACGCCGGACGGTTCGGTCGCCATGGTCGACCCGGTCGGCGGTGACCGCGCGGCGATCCGCGTCGCTTTCGACCGGCTGCCGGCCGGCGCGGACCGGCTCGTGCTGGTCGCCGCGGTGGACCCGGTCGCCAACCCGGAGGCCGACCTGTCGGGCTTCACGGAGGCGGGCATCAGGCTGCGGGACGCGGCGGGCGCGGAGCTCGACCGGCTCGACGTCTCGGACGGCAGGCCCGGCGAGACCGCCCTGGTCCTCGGCTCCTTCCGCCGCCGCGCCGGCGGCGACTGGGACTTCGTCGTCGGCGGCAAGGGCTACCGGGGCGGTCTTGAGGCGCTGGTCGAGGACTTCGGGATAGAGGTGGAGTAGCCCGCGCGGGCCGTCCCTCCGTGGCAGCCCCGGGCCACGGATCCCGAAGGCCCGCCCGGAGCCGCCGGCGTCCCGAGCCGCGTCCGCCGCCCCGAAGCCCCGTGCCGTCAGGCGTAGTCGGGCAGTTCGATGGCGGTGTGCGCGGCGCGCTGCTCGTCCACCGGCAGGCCCGCCGGGTCGCGCAGGGCCGCGTTGCGTGCGTCGATCATCTCCTGGGTGGCGGGGGTGACGACGGTGCCGCCGCTGCCCGCCAGGGCCTGGTTGCGCTCGGCGAAGGGCCGCACCACCCGCTCGTACGCGGCGAAGGCCTCCGTGTGGTCGGCGCGGGTGGCCAGCTCGCCGGCGAGCACGTACGCGCCGACGAGGGCGACGCTCGACCCCTGTCCCGAAAGGAACGACGTGGCGTGCGCGGCGTCGCCCGCGAGGGCGACGCGCCCGCGCGACCAGGTCGGCAGGTGGATCTGGCTGACGACGTCGAAGAACACGTCGTCGGCCTCGCGCATCGCGGCGACCAGCTGTGGCACGTGCCACACCTGCTCGGGGAAGGTGGCGGCGACCAGGTCGCGCTGGGCCCGCGGGTCACGGAACGCCTCGATCGGGGGCTCCTCCTGGCGGAAGGTCAGGAAGCCGTGCAGCCGGTCCGACGGCTCGTGCGCGTAGAGGACCGCGGCCCTGCCGGGCTCGTTCCAGATCACGCCCTCGTGGGCGAGGCCGAAGTCGTTGCGCAGGGTGAAGCCGGCGAAGACGTAGCCGAGGTAGTGGTGGTACGGCTCCTCGGGGCCGAGGACCAGGCCGCGGGTGTGCGAGTGCAGCCCGTCCGCGCCTATCACCAGGTCGAAGGCGCGGCGCTCGCCGCTCTCGAAGGTGATGTCGACGTGGTCGCCGCGGTCGTCGAGCGTGGCGATGGAGTCGTTGAAGCGGAACGCGACGCGGTCCTCGACGGCGTCGGAGAGCGCGCGCGCCAGGTCGCCCCTGCGTACTTCCAGGTCGAGGCCGCCGTCCCCGCCGCTCACGGACTCGGGGCGCAGCGAGCCGACCGGCTTCCCCTCTCCGTCGAGGAACGAGATGGTCTGGGTGCCGACGTGCGCCGCGCGCAGTTGGGGGAGCAGGCCCATGCGCTCGACCACGGCGCGGGCCGAGCCGCGGATGTCGATGGCGTAGCCGCCGCCGCGCAGGGCGGGCGCCTTCTCGACGACGGTGACGTCGAAGCCGTAGCGGTCGAGCCAGTAGGCGAGGGCCGGGCCTGAGATGCTGGCGCCCGAGATGAGTACGGTGCGGTGCGCGGAGTTCTTCACGAGGCTTCCCCTTTCGAAGCTGCGGCGCCAGCATGTACCTCACTTAGGTATCTTTATGGAGGGCGTGCGTAGCCCTTCGTGGAGGCGCCGTGGAATCGACTGTACATATACCTAACTTAGGTATGCAAGTGGAGGTGTGATGGCCGCAGAGGAACCGGCCGTGTCCGAACCCGCCCATCCCGACCGGGGCGCGGACGCCGCCGCGGAGGTCGCGATGGCCGTGCTGCCGCGACTGACCCGGCTGAGCAGCGCCATCACCCGCGGCGGCATCGCCGAGCGGGCCATCGAGGCGGTCGGACTCTCGCTCGACCGGCCCGCGGTGGGGGTGCTCACCACCCTCCACATGGCCGGCCGGCCGCTGCGCGTCGGGGAGATCGCCGAGCGCATGCACGTGGTCGGCCCGCATGTCACCCGGCACGTCCAGGGGCTTGAGCGGCGCGGCCTCGTCCGTCGTATCGCCGACCCGAACGACCGGCGCGCCAGCCTGATCGAGCCCACGGAGGAGGGCGCAGAGGCGGCGAACCGGTACGCGGTGTCGATGATCGGCTGGTTCACCGAGGCCATCGCCGACTGGTCGGAGCAGGACCGCGAGGACCTGGGCCGGCTGCTCGCCCGGCTCGCCGACGACGTCACCACCCGCCTCGCGACGCTCGACGAACGGCCCCGCACGGAGGACTGAGCCGACGCGCCCCGGGTGCCCCGGACATCACGCCCCCGGGGACCACGGGCCCCGGGCTCACGCGCCCCCGGGCTCAGGCTTCCGTGTCCGCGCGCCTCGGGCTCATTGGTGTCCCGTGCCCGCGCGTCCCCCGGGCCCGGCTTCCCGGGCCCGCCCTGGGACGCCTGGCGATCGGACGGCGACGCGGATTCCCTGTGGACCCACCGCGCCCCCCTGTGCGCTCGGATGGGGGCGGCCCCGCTCCGGTGAGGCGGGGCAACGCCCCCGAAATGGCCGCGCAATGGGGCGAATACAGAGCAAAGTTAGCGTTCCCGCCGTTCCCACACGGCAAGGAGCCACGTGAACACCACAGATCCCCGGCCCGTCGGCACCGCCGGACTCAGCAGACGCAGACTCCTCGCGACGGGCGCCGCGGCCGTCACCACCGCCGCGGCGGCGGGCATCGCGATACCGACGAGCGCCGCCGCGGAGCCAGGGCGCAGGCCCGCGGCCCCGCACCGCCCGCGGCCCGCACACCATCTGCCCTCCCGCCCCGACACGGTGGCGTGGGGCTACCTGGACGCCGCGCTCCCGCCCGTGCTGCGGGTGGCGCCTGGCGACGTCGTCACCATCGACACCCTCTCCCACCAGGGCATGATCAACGGCGCCGACCCCGTGACGTTCTTCGGCCGCTACGGCGTCAGGCGCGGGGACGTGCTCAAGGACGCCGTCGACGTGTACGCGGCGAAGCAGCCGGAGCCCGGCATGAGCGTGCACGTCCTCACCGGGCCCGTGTACGTCGAGGGCGCGCGCCCCGGTGACGTGCTCGAAGTGCGCGTCCTGGACTCGCGGGCCCGCGTCCCGTACGGCGTCAACAAGACAGGCGCGGGCTCCGGCGTCCTGCCCGATTTGCTGACCGGCGACTCGACCAAGGTCATCCCGCTCGACCTGAAGCGGAAGCTCGCCGCCGTCACCAAGGACGTGCACGTCCCCATCGAGTGCTTCCAGGGCATCATGTGCACCGCGCCGGCCCCCGGGCTCGGCAAGGTCAGCTCACGGCCTCCTGGGCCGTTCGGCGGCAACATGGACCTGCGCGACCTCACCGCGGGCTGCACCCTCTACCTGCCGGTCTTCAACGAAGGCGCCCTGTTCTCCACCGGAGACGGGCACACCGCGCAGGGCGACGGCGAGGTCGACGGCACGGCCATCGAGACCTCGCTGACCAGTACGTTCCAGTTCTTCGTGCACAAGAACGTGCACGCGCCCTGGCCGATGGCCGAGAGCCGCACGCACTACATCAGCATGGGCATCGACACCGACCTCGACACGGCGCTCGCCCTCTCGCTCCAGCAGGCCGTCGACTTCCTGCGCTCGCACCGCGGGATGTCCGCGGCCGACGCGTACACGCTGTGCAGCGTCGCCGTGGACTTCGAGATCGCCGAGGCCGTCAACTACACCAAGGTCGTCCACGGCAAGATCCCCAAGTCCGTCTTCCGCGATGTGCCGCGCTACTGGGCGGACTGAGACCGCGCCACGCCCCGGGGGCCGCGGCCGCCCGTGTCCGCCGCGGCACCGGTCAGGCGGGCGAGGGCCGCGGCGCTCTCGCCCCCGGGGTCGGGGTGGTAGACGACGAGGGTCTGGCCCGCTGTGCCCGCGACGGCGAGCCGCTCCCTGTCCAGCAGCAGGCGCCCGGCCTCCGGGTGGTCGACGCGCAGCGGCCCGCCCGTGCACACGTGCACGTCGTGCCTGGCCCACAGGCGGCCGAACCTCGGGCTTGCGAGGGTGAGTTCACGTACCAACTCCGCGCACCGCGGGTCGTCGGACGCGGCGGCGACCGACTCGCGGAAACCCGCGACCAGCTCCTCGGTCGCACTCTCCCAGTCCGGGTAGAGCGCCCGGTCTGCCGGGTCGAGGAACGCGTCGCGCAGCCGGTTGCCGCCCACCGCGAGGCGCGGCGAGAGCGCGGTCGCCGCGGCGTTGGCCGCGAGGATGTCGAGGCGCCGGCTCTCCACGAACGCGGGCATCGGCAGCGCCGCGACGAGCCGCTCCGTGCCCGGCGGCACGGTCTCGTACGCGCCGCGCCCCTCGGGCCGGTACGCGGCGGCGCCGAGCCGCAGCAGGTGCGCCGTCGCGTCGGCGTCGAGCCTGAGGGCGCGGGCGAGCGCGGTGAGCACCTGCGCCGAGGGGTTGCGGTCGCGGCCCTGTTCGAGGCGGAGGTAGTAGTCGGCGCTGATGCCCGCGAGCAGCGCGACCTCCTCACGGCGCAGGCCCGGCACGCGCCGGACCCCGGTCGACGGCAGGCCGGCCTCCTCCGGCGTGACGAGCGCGCGGCGCGCGCGCACGTACTCGCCCAGCGGATTCGGTCTCTCGGCCATGGCTCCACCGTACTTCCGCCGCGGCCTTGCGCAGGTCGCGTGCCTGGTCCTCCCGCCCCCAGGACCGCGGGGGCTCTGGCCCGGCGCTCCGGCCGGCGGCAGCGTGGCCCGCGGCCCGCCCGGTGGGCGGGCGCCGCGCAGGCCGGTGGACGGCGGGGCGCGGGAGAGCCACCCGAGGAGTGTGAGCATGACGACGTATCTGCTGGTGCACGGCGCCTTCCACAGCGGGGAGTGCTGGCGGCGGACGGCCCCGCTGCTGACGGCGGCCGGGCACCGGGTGTACACACCGTCGCTGACCGGCTACGGCGACCGGGCGCACCTGCTCGGCCCCGAGGTCGGGCTCGACACGCACGTCGAGGACATCCTGGGGCTGATCGGGGCGGAGGACCTGACCGACGTCGTGCTCGTCGGCCACAGCTACGCGGGACTCGTCATCTCGGCCGTCGCCGACCGGGTGCCAGGGAGGATCGCCCGGCTCGTCCACCTCGACGCGATGGTGCCGGGGGACGGCGAGAGCGCGGCCGAGGCGCTGCCCGCGACCCGGGCCATGATCGACGCCGCCCTGCGGTCCGAGAGTGGCTGGCGGGTCCCGCCGCCCAGCGAACTGCCGCCGCCGGACGGCCTGTTCGGGGTGACCGACCCTGCGGACCTGGCCTGGCTGCGCACCATGCTCTCGGACCACCCGGTGCGCTGCCTCCAGCAGCCGGTGCGGCTGGCCGACCCGGCCGCCGACGCGATCGAGCGCACGCACATCCACTGCACCTCGCTGCCGAAGGGGTTCGTCAGGCCGCCCGTCCCGCCGCGCCAGCCCAACGGGAACCCCTCGCAGGTCTGGGAACTCCCCACAGGACACGACTGCATGATCACCATGCCGCGCGAACTCGCCGACCTCTTCCTCAAGCTCGCCTGAGGGGCAGGCATCATGAAGGAACAGTGCGGCGCACGGCACGTGGAGCACTGGTGAGCGGCCGGGACCGCGCGGGCCGTGCCCCGGGACGCCCTGGGGGCGGACGGCACCACCGGAGTGAGGCGATCGAGGCCCCGCCCGCGCTCGCCGCGGCGCAGGCGCGCCACGAGGGGGAGGTGGGCCGCGCGTTCGTCGCCGCGCTGCCCGCCGACGCCGCCCGCTTCCTCGCGCGCCGGCGGCTGCACCGTGCCGGCCCGAACGGTACGGCCTGACCGCGCTCGTCTTCGTCCTGCTGACCCGCGTCCTCGGCCTCGGCCGGGAGCGTGCCCGCGCCTGGACGCTCGCGCGGGTGCTCCGGGACGGCCTGTGGGCCCTGCGGGCCCTGTGGGACGGCGCGGCGCCCGGCGAGCGCGAGGTGTCCATCGGCCGGACGCCGCTGGCGCGCTGAGTCGGGCCCGTGCAAGGTGGGACGCGTGATTCGCAGCGCAACCCCCGCCGACGTGCCCGTGATCCACGCCATGGTCCGCGAACTCGCCGACTACGAGAAGGCCCTGCACGAGGCACGCGCCACCGAGGTCCAGCTCCACGAGGCACTCTTCGGCGAACGGCCCGCCGCCTGCGCGCACGTGGCGGTCGACGACCGCGACGGTACCCCGGTCGGCTTCGCCCTGTGGTTCCTCAGCTTCTCCACCTGGCGCGGCGTCCACGGCATCCACCTGGAGGACCTGTACGTGCGGCCGGGCCACCGCGGCGGCGGCCACGGCAAGGCGCTGCTGCGCACCCTCGCGGCGCTCTGCGTCGACCGTGGCTACGAGCGCCTCGAATGGTCCGTGCTCGACGGGAACGAACCCTCCATCGCCTTCTACCGCGCGCTCGGCGCCCGTCCCCAGGACGGCTGGACGGCCTACCGCCTCACGGACGAGCCCCTGCGGGCCCTGGGCACGGCCTGACGCCGCCCCCCTGGAGCCCCGCCCGTACAGGGCCCCCTCGTTACCGCCCCCGGCCTGTACCTGCCCCGGCCCGTACCGGCCCCGCCCCCCTCCGCCGTCACGCCTGCGCCGTGGACCGTACGACGACCTCGCCGATGTCGACGCCCTCGGGCTGCTCGATCGCGAAGGCAATCGCGGACGCGACGGCGGAGGGCGGCATGGCGATCTCGTCGCGCTGCTCGATCATCGCCGCGGCGGCCTCCGGGCTCGCGCCCTTGCCGACCCCCTCGGTGTGGGTGAAGCCGGGGGAGATCAGGGTGACGCGCAGGCCGGGCCCCGACTCCTGGCGCAGCCCCTCGCTCAGCACCTTCACCGCCGTCTTGGTGGCCGCGTAGACGCCCTGCGGGGACTTCACGACATGGGCGGCGGTGGAGGCGACGTTCACGAACTGGCCCGAGCCCTGCCGCCGGAAGACGGGCAGCGCTGCGCCGATGCCGTTGAGCAGGCCGGTGACGTGGGTCGCGACCATCGCGTCCCAGTCGTCCTGGCGCAGCTCGTCGAAGGGTGAGACGGCCATCGTGCCCGCGTTGGAGACCAGGACGTCGAGCCGGCCGAAGCGCTCGACCGCGGTCTCCGTCAGCCGGGCGAGGTCCGCGCGGCGGGTGACGTCGATGACGGTCCCGACCGCCGTGCCTCCCCGTGCCGTGATCCCGTCCACCACGTCCGCGAGCCGGTCCTCGCGCCTGGCCCCGAGCACGAGCCGGGCCCCACGCTCGGCCAGGTGCGCGGCGGTGGCCGCGCCGATGCCGCTGCTCGCGCCGGTGATCGCGATGACCTTGCCTTCGATACCTGACATGATCAAATTCTTTCCATGAGGGGATACGCGCAGGTCATGGCAATGGCCTACGATGAAGTGGGGACGCCCCCGCTTCATTGAAGGCTAAGTGGGCGCGCCCCCACTTGGCAAGCGGGGCGAGAACGCGGAGGGAGGGCGGCCAATGGCGGCGGACGGCGCACAGCGCCCGTTGCGAGCCGACGCGCGACGCAACAGGGAGAAGATCCTCGCTGCCGCGGTGCGCGTGTTCGCCGAGGAGGGGCTCGACGCGCACCTGGAGCGCATCGCCAGGGAGGCGGGCGTGGGCAGCGCGACCCTGTACCGCAACTTCGCCACCCGGGAGGCTCTGATCGAGGCGGTGTACCGCAACGAGGTGGCCCAACTGTGCGACTCCGTGCCGGGCTTGCTCGCGCAGCACCCGCCCTTCGAGGCCCTGCGAGCCTGGACGCGCCTCTTCCTCGACTACGTCACCGCGAAGTTCGGCATGGCCGACGCCCTGCGCGCCATCGCCGTGGCGGGCGGCGACCCCTACGGCAGGAGCCGGGACATGATCCAGGCCGCGATCGCCGCACTGCTCGACGCGTGCGCGGCCGCGGGGGCTGTCCGCACCGACGTCGGCCCCGCCGACCTCGCCGCCGCGCTCGAAGGCATCGCCCTCACCTCGGGAGCCCCCGACCAGCGCGACCGGGCCGAGCGCCTCCTCACCCTCACCCTCGACGGCCTGCGCACCGCCCACCCGTGAGCCCGGCGCGCCGCGCTTCGAAGGTCTGGTGGATGGGGTGGGCCGTAGCCCGCCCGTGCGGGAGTTCCCGCCGGATCCGTACGACGGGTGGCGTCGGTGTCCGCCGGTGATCGTCACCCGGCCGCGCTGAGGTCCGGCAGGCGGCGGAGGCCGTCGAGGACGCGCTGCGCGAACGCGAGATCGGCGAGCGGAGGCGCATCGGCGGCCCGCGTGAGCGCGAGCCGCGCCCACACCACTTTCCCGCCGGCCACGGAGCGGTGGACGTCCCACCGCTCGCTCAGCGCCTCCACGAGGAAGAGGCCCCGGCCGCCCTCGGCGTCGGGCGTCTGCTCGGGCACGACGGGCGAGCCGCCCGCCCTGTCCCACACCTCGACATACAACCGCGTGTCCACCAAACGCAGTTGGACCCCGATGATGTGATGCGCCCGCACGTCCTGCCACCGTGGCGAGGGGTCGGTGAGGCCGGTTTCCTTGACCGCGTTGGTGGCCAGTTCTGAGACGATCAGCTCGGCGCTGTCGACCTGTTCGGCGAGCTGCCAGTCCGTCAGCGTCTGCCGGACGAAGGCGCGGGCGAGGCTGACGGCGGTGAGCACGGCGGCAAGTCGGATGCTGCACGCGGCGAACCGCCCCGGTGCCGGTGCGCTCATCCCTCGCTCACCTCGAACACATCGGCGCGGGCGCCGTCCACGAGGTGTGCCCACAGGTGGTCCTGGAGCAGCCTGTTGACGCCCAGATGCCGGACGGACGGCATCACGACGGCACGCGTACCCGTGCGGTTGAGCGCGTCGACCAGTTCGGACAGGACGGCGATGCCGCCTTCGTCCGCCTCCCGGTAGACGCGGACGAGGCGATATCCCTCGGTCCCGGCCCATCGCGCTAACTGCTGCTCCTCACGCCTGACTTCGAGGTCGGGCGCCGCCTCGCGCACACGCAGGTAGCCGAAGACCGGTGGATTCATCGCGCGAACTCCCTCGCCGTGCGATCACTTTTCGTGTTCGCGGCTGACTCGTGGGTTACCGAGTGAAGCATCGTAAGGATCGTTCTGCAAGACTACGTTTTTGAGTAATCATTCCGAAGTGGTCGAACTCTTATGCGGCGTTGCGGATCGCAACCTCTGACGATTACATTCCGGGTGCAAGTGGCACTCGTATGGAAGGAAGGCGGGCAGCCTGTGAGTGGCGCGACGACCGGTTCGACGGTCCCTCGACGGCAACTCGGCCGACACCTGCGCGATCTGCGCAACGCGTCACGCCTGACGGTGCGCGCCGCCGCCAAGCAGTTGGAGTGGTCGGAACCGAAGATCTGGCGCATCGAGACCGGCCAGGTGTCGCTTCGCAGCCTCGACGTGGAGGCCATGTGCAAGGTCTACGGCGCGGACGCCGAGCTGACCAAGGGCCTCATGGGCCTGGCCAAGGAGACGAAGAACCGGGGCTGGTGGCACTCCTACGGTGACGTGATCCCGGAGGGCTTCGACCTGTACATCGGGCTCGAAGAGGCAGCGGAGCGGTTGTCCTGGTACTCCTCCGAACTGGTGCCGGGCCTGCTTCAGACACGCGCTTACGCCGAGACCTTGATCCGCGAGGACAACCCTGGTGTGCCGGACGAAGAGATCGCTCGGCGGGTGGAGGTGCGTATCGCACGGCAGGCGCTCTTGACGAGGGTGACGGCGGCACCCACGGTTGAGGTCGCTCTCAACGAGGCCGTTCTCCGCCGTCCCGTAGGGGGCAGCACCATTATGAGCGAGCAACTGCAACGGTTGGTCGAGTTGAATGAGTTGGACAACGTGGCTGTCCGCGTCGTGCCGTTCAGCGCGGGCCTGCACGCGGGCATCATGTCCGGCCCGTTCGTCAGGATGCGCTTTCCGGCCAACGGCGGCGGTCGGGACACGGAGCCGCCGACGGTGTACGTGGAGGGCTTCACCGGGGCCCTGTATCTCGACAAGCCACATGAGATCGATCGTTATGACCGAGCGTTCACAGCGATCTGGGGCGCCGCCTTGAACCACGAGGACACGCAGAGCCTTCTCCGCCGAGCAACAAGGGAGCTGTAAGCAGTGAAGAGTTCCGACCTGACGGGTGCGGTGTGGCGCAAGAGCAGCCGCAGCAACGGCCAGGCCGAGTGCGTCGAGGTCGCGTTCCTCGATGACGGCCGCGTGGCCATGCGGGACAGCAAGGACAACGGGGGCGGGCACGCTCTCGTCTTCGCGGCCGGGGGGTGGGCCGCGTTCGAGGGCGGCGTGCTGGACGGCGGGTTCAGGCGGCGGCCGTAACCGGCCCCCGGCGGTGAGGAGCTCCCGGCCCGGGGTTCGGGGTGGGAGCTCCTCGGCGGGTCAGAGCGCCGTGACCTGGTCCGAGGCGCCCCGGTCCGCGGAGGTCGCGGCGGGGCCGCTCCTGCTGCCGGGCCTGGCGTTGATCATCAGGAAGGCGGTCACCGAGGCAGCGAGCATGATCAGGGCCGCCCAGCCGATGGCGACGGTGAAGCCGTGGGTGACGCCCTCGTTGGTGAGCAGGCGGCGCTGGGCCGCGGTCAGGCGGCCGTTGTTCTCGGCGACCGCCGCGGGGATGTGACGGGCGAGCCAGGAGCTCGTGATGGTCGCCGCGATGGTGTTCAGCAGCGCGGTGCCGATCGAACCGCCCACCTGCTGCGCCGTGTTGACCGTCGCCGAGGCGACGCCCGCGTCGCGCGGCGCGACCCCGGAGGTCGCGGTCGAGATCGCCGGCATGAAGACGAGGCCGAGACCGAGGCCCAGCAGGAGCGTGCCGGGCAGGATGTGCGCCGCATACGTCGAGTGCACGTCGAGGAACGTCAGGAAGTACAGCGCGCCCGCCGCCATCAGCAGCCCGGGGCTGATCAGATAGCGCGGCGCGACGCTGTTCAGCAGCCGCGCGGAGATCTGCGTCGAGGCGAGGATGATCATCCCGGACATGGGCAGGAACGCGAGGCCCGCCTTGAGCGCCGAGTAGCCGAGGACGTTCTGCAGGTAGAACGTCATGAACAGGAACATCCCGAAGAGGCCGATCGTCGACAGGCACGTCGTGAGCACGGCGCCGCCGCGCGAGCGGTCGCCGATGACGTGCAGCGGCAGGAGCGGGTGCGCCGCCCGGCTCTGCCAGGCCGCGAACACCGCGAGCAGCGCCACGCCGCCGGTGATCAGGGCCAGCACCAGGGGCGACGACCAGCCGCGCGACTCCGCCTCGCTCAGCCCGTACACGATGGCGATCAGGCCGCCGCAGCCGAGGACCACACCGGGGATGTCGAGGCGCGCCTCGCGGTTGCCCTCGCGGTCGTGGAGCAGTGCGAACGCGCCGACGAGCGCGATCACGGCGATCACCACGTTCACGTACAGGCACCAGCGCCAGTCGAGGTACTGGGTGAGCACACCGCCGAGCAGCAGGCCGATCGCGGCACCGCCGCCGGCGATCGCGCCGTAGATGCCGAACGCCTTCGAGCGCTCCCTGCCGTCGGTGAAGGTCGTCGTCAGCAGCGAGAGCGCGGACGGCGCGAGGACCGCGGCGAACACGCCCTGGAGCGCGCGGGCGCCGAACAGCATGGCCGAGTTCTGGGCGGCACCGCCCAGCCCAGAGGCGATCGCGAAGCCGACCAGGCCGATCATGAACGTGCGCTTCCTGCCCACCAGGTCGGCGATCCGGCCGCCGAGCAGCAGGAGCCCGCCGAAGGCGAGGGTGTACGCCGTGATCACCCACTGCCGGTTGCCCGTACTGATCCCCAGGTCGCGCTGGGCGGACGGCAGGGCGATGTTCACGATGGTGGCGTCGAGTACGACCATCAGCTGCGCCAGCGCGATGACCGCGAGCGCCCACCAGCGGTGCGCGTCCTGCTGGGGCCCGCCGCGCTCGGTGGCCGCAGGCCTGTCCCTGGTCGCCCCCGCGGAGGCGCGGGGGTCCGGGCCGGGGGTGCCTGACGGGGGTGTGGGTGTCGCCGGATTGCTCATCGAGCGTCGTCCTAACAGGAGGATCGCGTGAGGGGGCCCGGACGGGACCCCGTACCCGATTATTATTCATGGTGTGATGAATTAAGTCACCGGGGTCGTGGCTCTCTCTTTCTGGCGGGGCGCCGCCCGCCCTTTCGAGCATGCCAGCACCGGGCGCGGCCTGCGATTCGGTGCGGGGAGCCCCTGCCGTGCGGGCCGCACTGTCAGGGGGATGCGCCAGGATGGGCGGATGGTGGCGAAGCCGACGAGGGCAGCGAAGACGACCGGGGCGGCGAGGAAGGCGGCCGGCGGCCGGCCCGCGGGCGACCGGGTGGCGGCCGCGCGCCGCCCCGAGGTGCGGCTGCCCCCGCTGGTGCCGTACGCGGGGGGACTTGAGGCGGACGGGGACTTCGACGGCGTCGAGTTCCTCGCCGCCGACCTGACAGGGCAGTCGGGTCCCGGCGCGCGGTTCATGGACTGCGCCCTCACGGACTGCGCGCTGGACGGGGCGACGCTCGGCCGGGCGAGGTTCCTCGACTCGGTCCTGACCCGAGTCCGGGGCGTCGGCACCGAGCTCGGTGGGGCGACGCTGCGGGACGTCGAGGTGGTGGACGCGCGGCTCGGCGGTACCCAGCTGCACGGCGCGGTCCTCGAACGGGTGGTGGTCAGGGGCGGCAAGATCGATTACCTGAACCTGCGCCAGGCCCGCCTCGCGGACGTGGTCTTCGAGGGGTGCGTGCTCGCCGAGCCCGACTTCGGCGGCGCCACGCTCACCCGCGTCGAGTTCCGCGACTGCGTGCTGCGGCGCGCCGACCTGACGGCCGCGACCCTGGGGGACGTGGACCTGCGCGGCGCCGGCGAGCTGGACATCGCCAAGGGCTTCGACCGGCTGGCGGGCGCCGTGCTCAGCACCGCGCAACTGCTCGACCTGGCACCGGCGCTCGCGGCGCACCTGGGTGTGCGGGTGATCGACTGAGGCGTCCGCGGACGCGGTCCCGGGCATTTTGAAGGCCCCGGTCTGGGGGGATGACCGGGGCCTTCACAGTGCTCCGGTGCGGCCCCTGGTGTGGGGGGAGGAGGCGGGTGTGAGTCCGTCTCCCGGGGCCGTGCACCGGCAGCGTTCCGTCTGCCCCCGCCCGCACGATCTATGTCATGTCCCCGGGAAAAAGAACCGGGAAAATTTCCTGCGCGCCCGCCCCACGCCCCTGAGCTGCGCCTTTCAACGGGCCGCCGCCGGGGTGTCCTTGGTGCTGCCGGGAAGTGGTCGTCCGCCGCCGTCGGACAGCGGCCCGCGGGGTGGCGCCCCGGCCGCCGGCTGTCAGCCGCGCAGCGGTACGTCGATGGAGAGCGCGGTGACCTGGAGGACCCCGCCGTCGACCCGCTGGTTGAAGGGGACCGTCAGGTGGGTGGTCGCCGCGGGCGGGGTGATCTCCAGGTACGCGGCGGTGTCCGCGGAGTCGGTGTGCGTCCAGGACAGCACGGACTGGGCCCGGCGCCCCGGCGGGAGGATGAGCGTTCTGACCGCGGGGGTGTCGGCGTACCACGTCGGCCCCCACTCGGTTCTGGTGGGCAGGGCCCGGTGCCCGGGGCCTTCGAGGCCGAGGCCGGGGTAGCCGCGCAGGGCGCAGGTGCGGTGGCTGGTGTTGGTGAGCTGGAGGGTGCTGCCGGCGTGGTTCATGCCACCCGCCAGGGGCTGCATGAGCTTCGCGCTCAGGTCGGCGGTGCGGCAGGTGGGGGTGCGCGGGCCCGCAGGCGCGGCGCCCGGCGTGGCCGAGGCGGTGGCCGCGGCCGTACCGGCGAGCAGCAGCGCACCCGCGGCCGCCGCGGCGGCGGTACGGCCCGTGCGACGCGTGTTCCGCATCTTTCGCATGTTCGGTTCTCCTTCTTCCGACACCTCGCCCCCTGATCTCGCGCACTGGGCACGCGGACGGCGCCGCCACGGCTGCCGGGACGAGTACCGCTACGAGTACCGCCCGCGCGGCTCCGGCTCGCGCGACCGAGCACCCGCTCACCCGGACGGTTCAAAGAAGGCCGGGGCCGCGCCCGGCGCTTTCCGTACGGCCGTGGGCTGGCCCCCGCGCCCCGGCGGGGGCAGGCTGGAAGCGCACCGGGGGAACTGCGGACAGGGACGCGCATGAAGGATCAGGGGAGCGAGCGGATGCCGGACGGGGCACCGCGCGACGAGGCGGTACCCGCGGGCCCGCTGGCGGGCGGCGACTGGGAGGCTTCGGACGAGGCGCAGTTCCGCGCCGTCGAGGCGACGCTTGAGGCCGAGGGCCTGCGCCGCGAGGTGGACGGGCTGCGGCACGCGCTGGAGACCCACCCGGTGATCGACATGGCGCGCGGGGTGGTCATGGCCGCGGGCAGGTGCACGCCGGACGAGGCGTGGCGCGTGCTGGTGGAGGTGTCCCAGCACACCAACATCAAACTGCGGGACATCGCGCAGAGCCTGGTCGACGGCGTGGAGGGCCCGTCCCCCGCCCCACAGGTCCGCGAGGCACTCAACGCGTCACTCCGCCGCCTGAACGCCACCCGCGACGGCAACGGCGACCCCCCGCGCCCCTGAATCGGTCCCGTCCCTGACCGGCCGGCCCCGCCCCGAGCGGCCCGTCGGCCCTGCCCCGCAGAGCGCCTGACGGCTCAACCCGCGCGCGGGTCCGTACGGGCCAGGGCTGCGTGGCGCACCGAGACTCGTGCCCGCCCCGAGCCGGGGCCGTACGGGCCGCGCCCTGTGGCGCACCCGCCGTACGCACCGCCGCCGCGCAGGACCCGTACGGCAGCGTGCCCGAACAGGGCGCCCCAGGGGGCTACGCGCCGCTGCCCGGCGCGGCCGTGCCGTTGTCGGCGGCGCTCTCCGGGGCCTCCTCCTGGCGGGACGTCGCGTACGGCCAGCGCAGCAGCGCGCCGAGGCCGCCCGTCGGGCCCTGGAGGCGGCGGGCGCGCTCCTGCCGGGCGCGGAGGGCCTCGTCGTCGTCCTCCTGGGCCCGGTCGGGGGCGGGCCCGCCGATGCCGTCGCCGCGCTCGTCGGGGGCGGGCCGTACGAGGACGACCTCGGCGCCCGTCATCGTCGCGGCCCGGATCAGGGCGTCGTCCGCGCGGGCGGAGAACGGCTCGGGCGCGCCCAGGTAGCGCGTGTCCGTGCGCCGCATGGCGAGCTGGTCGGGGGCCGCGCCCGCCCAGACCTCGCGGTTGGCGTCCGACCCGTCCGGCTGGAGGAACAGCGTGCCGATGCGGTGTTCGCGCGCCGCCTCGACGAGCGCGGGCACGCCTTCCGCCGCGTCGGCGCGACCGCCGGACGCCGCGGTGCCCGCGCGGAAGCGGTCGAGCTCCTCGGCCGTACGGTCCTCCGCGTAGGCCCGCATCGCCTCCGCCACGTCCTCGTCGAGCAGCCTGCTGTCGGCGCCTGGCGCGCGTCCGCCGTGCGGGGACTCCACGACGGTGGCCTTGAGCCCGCGCGGCAGATGGACCCGCACGGTCCGCCGCTCGCGGTCGTCGCCCGCGAGCAGCACCAGGTCGGCGCCGGTCTCGGCGAGCTTGGCCGTGAGGGCGTCCGCGGTCGTGCGCGCGTTCTGCTCCCAGGTGTTCTCGACGCTCAGCTGGAAGTGCCGCTCGTCCCACTCGGACGTGGCGGTGCGGTGCACCGGCCAGTCCTCGCCGTCGACGCTGCCGAGCGGCCTGCCGCGCCCGGTCGGCGTGCGCAGCTCGAAGTCGGCGCCGATGCGGTCGATGTACGCGACGAGGCAGCGCGGCTCCGGGGGCGCGAGTTCGAGCAGCGGCGCGACGTGCGGCAGCTGCCCCCAGCTCACCGCGGTCTCCGTCGCCGGCGCGAGGGTGAGGGGCGGTTCGAGTACCACCTCGCCGTCCGTGGCGAAGATCGCGAGGCCGCCCGAGCCGCCGGGCGCGGAGCCCCCGTGGCCGCCGGGGCCGCGGGAGCCGCTCGCGCCGTCCGTGCCGTCCGCCGCGTACGCGTCGAGTGCCCCGCGTACGGCCTTGCAGGTGGCCTCGTCCGCGCCCCGCGCGGCGAGGTCGTCGCAGACCTGCCGGCCGAGCAGTTCGCGGCGGCCGTTCGGGGCCTGGTCGGCGGCAGAGGCGTCGACGTACACGGAGGCCCACGGACCCGGGCGTTCGTACAGGGGCGCGAGGGGTGCGAGGTTCATGTGCTCCTCCTGGTGGCCAGCGGTTTCGGTTGACCGGCGCCAGCAGCGCCTGGAACGCGGCGGGTACCCGGCGACGTCGGCGCCATACGTCATACGTCAGACGTCGCAGAGGCCGGCCCACCCTCTCCGCGTACGCCACACCCGTGCGTCACCGGGTTCGACACCTTCCCCGCACACTCGACCTATTTGTGAGGTTTTATCCATTTCATACCGGGGATGTATCCGTTGTGCTTCGGACCGGAGGCATGTCCGCGGGAGCGGTCGGCTGCCTGCCTCCGGACGTGTGCGCGTCTGGTTCGTAAGTCGCCCCCCGCGGTAGGAGTCCGTACCGTTCGAGGATGGGTGAGCACACATGGCAACGAGCGTGTCTTCCCGCACGGCCGCCGCGCGGCCGCGGACCGCGCCGAAACACCCCCACGACGACGCGCCCGACACCTCGGAGGCCTTCGAGCGGCTGGCGCGGCTGACCGGCGAGGGGCCGGGGGCTGAGGCCGAGCGGGAGCGCATACGCCAGGAGGTCGTCACCGCCTGGCTCCCGCTCGCGCACCGCATGGCGTGGCGCTACCGCAACCGCGGCGAGTCCCTGGAAGACCTGCGGCAGGTCGCGGCGCTCGGCCTGGTCAAGGCCGTGCGGCGCTACGACCCCGCCCGGGGCATCGCCTTCGAGAGCTACGCGGTGCCCACGGTGGACGGCGAGTTGAAGCGCCACTTCCGCGACTACATGTGGACCGTGCACGTGCCGCGCCGCGTGCAGGACCTGCGCGGGCGCATCCGCAGGGCCCGCCAGGAGCTCGCGCAGACCGGTGAGGTGTCGGGCCGCTCCCCGACGAACGCGGAGATCGCGGCCCACGCGAACCTCACCGAGCAGGAGGTCGCGGACGGCATGGAGGCGATGGAGAGCTTCACCTCGCTGTCGCTCGACGCCCAGTTCCACGGCCCCGCCGACTCCTACGCGCCCGCGCTCGCCGACACCCTCGGCGAGCCCGACCCGGCGATCGACGTGGTGATAGACCGGGAGACCGTCAAGCCGCGGCTGAGCGAACTGCCGCCGCGCGAGCGGAAGGTGCTCTACCTCAGGTTCTTCCGCGACATGACGCAGAGCAAGATCGCCGAGGACCTGGGTGTCTCGCAGATGCACGTGTCCCGGCTGCTGAGCCGCTCCTGCTCCCGCATCAGGGAAGAGGTCATGGCCGACCGCGCCTGATCCGGGCCCCGTACGGCCCCGGCACACGCCGGTGCGCGCCGTACGGCCGAGTACCGGGCGCGCCGCCCCGGGCACAGGGCGGCGCGCCCCCACGCAGGCGCGCGGGCCCTTCCGGGCACCCCCTTGCCCCCCTTGCGCTGCCCGCTCCCCGCGGCGGCATGAGGGCCAACGGCCCGAGGTTGTGCGGCCGCGGGCCCGGCGCCGCGGCGCCGGGGGCCGACGGGCTCAGTCGTCGCGGGCCGTGCTCGCCGCGAGCCAGGCGGCGATGCGGTCCTGTTCGCCGGGGCCGGGGCGGCCGTCGAGGGGAAGCACGTCGCCGTGCGCGCCCGTCAGCTCCGCGGCGCGCTGCGGCGAGCGGCCGATCCAGCTCATGCACAGCCGCACCGCCTCGGACACCACGCCCGCGGGTACCTCGGCGGTGAAGTGCGCGGTGTCACGGGTCGCGCGCAGCGGCCCCGCAACGCCCGGAGCGCCGAGTTCCGCGATGCCCCGCAGGAGCGCCTCGGCCGACGACGCCCACCAGGCCCCGGGCGTGGCCGCCCCCGGTCCCGTCTCCGCGTCCCCGGCCCTCAGCCCGACCGTGATCCTGACCCGCCGTGATGGTGTGCGCATCATGTCCCCGCCGCCGTGCGACCGCTCCCGGGCCCCGGCTCTCCGCGACCCCGTGGCCGGCCAGTATCTCCGCGCACCGCGTCAGGACGGAGGCGGCGCCACCGCACCGCCCCCGGGCGGGAGGCGTCCGTCCGGATCACCGCCCTGTCCCGCGGCGCCTCACTGGGGCGCCGTGCAGTCGGCCGGCGGCGGATGTCCCACCGGCCACGCGAGACCCGCGAACCGGGCCTTCTTGTCGGCCGGATCGAGGCGGACCACGGCGACGGCCTTGTCATAGGCGTTGCCGTTGTTGTCGAGGCAGATCCAGCCGCTCGCGCCCTTCACCGGCGTCAGGCCGTGCATGTTGTCCCTGGCCGCCCCGACCTCGCGGAGACTGGGGACGGTGACGTCGTTGCCCAGGGTCACGTTGCGGATCTCCCTGATCGCGGTCCACACCGAGTCGTGGGCGATGATCGTGCGGGAGTCCGCGAGTCGGACGTCCGGCAGGCCCGAGTCCCGCAACGCGTCGGTGAAGGCGGCGTAGTCCGTGGGTGAACCGCCCGTCGTCGGCGGGCTCTTGCGGTTCTCCCATGCCTCGGGGTGGGCGAGAGCCGCGTACTCCACGGTGATCCCGGACTTCAACGCGTTCCAGTCCAGGTCCCGGTCCTCGGCCAGGAGGGACGCGTTCGAGCCGCTGATCACCGTGTAGTCCTTGGGGCATCCGCGGGCCCCCAGCGCGTTGACGAACTGCCGGAGCTGCACCGGCCGTCCGGCGAAGTAGATGACGTTCGCCCTGGCGACACAGATGTTGGCCAGCTTCTGCCCGAAGGTGTTGGAGAGATTGCCGGGGGCGGCCTCGTCCTCGGGAGACCGGTAGGGCTCCGTACGGGCATGGGGGGCCAGGTCCTCGAACGCCCTCTTCAACGTGTTGATGTACGGGTCGTCCGTGCGGGAGTCCTCGACGATCATCGCTTCACCGGGGTCGGCCTTCCGGTAGCGCGCGAGGGCAGTCGCCTGATCCTTGTTGTCCGGCGCCACCCGGACCAGGTTGGGGAAGCGGTTCGGGTCCGCCGCCGTGTTCGACAGGTCGTCGGCGGTCACCGGCCCCTCGACCACCGGGATGCCGTACGTGCGGGTGAGGCGGCGGATGGTCCGTTTGGTCGCGTCCTGACTGAGGTTGAAGCCGGCGACGGCCCGCAGGCTGTCCTTGCCGGACCGGGCCATGCGGGCGAGCTGGTCGCTGACCTTCTCCCCCTCGGCGTACCCCCGGCCAGGGTTGGCGAGAACCAGGCGGATCGGCGGAGTCGCCGTGTTGTCGGAGTGGTTGGCCCGCCACTGGGCGGCGTACGCGCCCTGCACCTCCTCCAGGATCTGCTGCTGGTCCGTTCCGCTGTCCGCGATCATGGGGATCATCAACGCGACGGTGGCGTAAGGATGCCGGGCCGCGTCCTTCACGACCGACGCGTTCGCCGTGTGGATGCGGCCCGTCACGTCTTTGAGATACGGCGCGAACGTGTAGCTGCCGTCGGTGACCCCGACGCACTCGTCCGCCTCGCCGTAGCGCGCGACCCCCGGAGGGCCGCACGACGGGTGAGCCTCCGGGGTGAACCAGACGACGGCCCGCCAGCCGGCCAGTCCGACGACGGCGATGCCGAGGACGGCGAGCAGCGTCTTGAGGAAGTTGCCGGGAGGCCACCGGAAGAGGGCCTTCAGGACGTGCAGGAGCTTCATGGGTCACATCCTTCGGGAATCGGCAGGTCCGGGGCCTGGACCGGTTTCCACAACAGAGGCGGCCAGGTGGTGTACGCGTCGAAGTACACCGCGTGCGACTCTGGCGGGCAGTTGGTCGCGAGCACACCGAGATCCAGTGTGATCCGGCTGATCGTCCGCTCGTCCGGCACGGCCAGAGGGGAGGAGAGCGCCCACAACCCGCGGACGAGCCGGTCGATGGTCCGGTGGACGGCGAGCCCGTCGGGCCCGCAGGCCGGGCATCCGGCGGGGTCCGCGGGCGGCACGCTCCCCTTCGGCTGGGGGGCGGCGCAGACGAGGTTCAGGGCCTTCAGCCACGCGCAGGCGTCGGCCCTGGTGTAGAGCCGGTGGAGGGAGCGCACCACGACGTCGCAGCTGCCGAGGGCGAGCGCGTGGTGCAGGTAGCGGATGTCGTCCGAGTGGGCGCCGGGCCCGAGCGGGTGCCGGGAATCCAGCCGGGTCAGCAGCCGGTGGTGGATGGCTTCCCACGCGGGCAGAGCCCGCAACTCGTGCAGGAGCAGCGTGCGCAGCGTCGGGTTCCCGACGAACGGCCCCGCCGTCCGGGGCCAGGCGGGGCTGGGCCAGTGATCGGAGATCAGCCGCTGCCTGGCCTCGTCGGCGGCCAGGCTGCCGCTCGCGCCGTCGGGGTAGCCCCGGGCCAGGTGGCGGGCGTCGGGGGCGCTCAGCGCCGGAGCGTAGTGGATCAGGCGATCGCGGGTGGTGGCGTCGGGCACCAGGGACCGCAGCAGGGATTCCGCGACGGTGGGCCCGGCGCGTCCGGCGGCCGGCAGGTCGAGCAACTCGCCCGCAGGGGGCGGGTCGCCCGCCCGTATGCGGGGCGCCGTGGCGCGGACCAAGGCGTGGGCGACCCCGGCCCGCCCCGCGCTGACCCGGGCTATCACGTCCACCAGGCGCGTGGCCGGCTTGGTGTCCCTGAACATGCGCATGATCTCGTCGGGTCCCACCGGATCGATCTCGACCGGTAACCACCACGCCTCGGGTCCGGCGGCCTCCACATGCTCCGGCACCGCCCAGAGAGCCCCGCGGCCCACGCCGCTGAGTGGGGGCAGCCCCGCTCCGTCCCCCAACGCGGTGACGATCACCACCAGATGATTCCGGTGCCGGGCGACTGCCAGCCGACGGTGGCCTTCCAGCAGCAACTCCATGACCTCGGCACCGATCCGGTCGTGGACGTTGTCGAGCAGCACGAGGGGGCGGTGGACACCGTCGAACCTGAGCAGCGGTCCGTAGTGGTCCGAGACGTCGGCCAGCAGTGCCGTGGCGAGGTACTGCTGGGCGCGCGTCCGGCCGCCGGACGCGACATCCCGGAACTCGACGGCGAGTTGCACCAGCTGATCGATCCCGTCCCCGTTGGGGGCCACGTTCTGCCTGGCCCACCACTTCCGGGCGGTGTGGTTCGTCCGCCCCCTGAACAGCGACTCCGTGACGGCCGGGACAAGTGCCTTGACGGCGGAGGCCAGCGAGGCCAGCCCCGTCAACGCTCCGACCGCGTCGACCACCGCGTTGGTCCAGGTCTCCACGAGGCCGGGCGCGGCGCCCCGGTCGGCGGTCAGCACACCGTCGAGGCGCGCCCGCGCCGCGCCCAGCTCCGCCGGGGCCCCGGCCTCCCAGCCGCTGATGGCCGTCAGGCCGTGGACGAGGCGGGGGAACTCCAACGGCTGGCCGAATCTGGAGGGCCTGCGGCGCAGTTGGGACTCCAGGTAGTACAGGAGGTCGGAGACCGGTGAGGCGTTCTGCGTGCCCTCGGCGCCCGGCTCGTAGAGGTGGGCGAGGCCCGGGTGGCCGAAGCCGGGGCTCGCCAGGTCGACCCGGGACAGGGGGATGCGCTGGCTGTAGGCGTCGTACAGATACCGGGTGATCGCGGTCTTGCCGGTGTACCGGCCGCCCGCGAGTTCCAGGACCGGCCCTCCGGCCGGGAACGCGAGTCTGACGTTCTTCCCGTCGCTGTGACGCACCCCCACGAGACGGGGTACGAGATCTCGCAACAGGGCATCTCGTCCGCACAACTCCACCATGTCTCCCCCGGTGTCGTTCCTCCCCGTTCCGCCATGGTCGAGTGGCAGATTCTCCAGCCCTCGCAGACCGCTGAGGGAGGAGTGAACATGGAACGGTAAGAGCCTGTTTCCCAAGGCGGGTTGAGGGGAAACATTATGCAAATGCCGTGAGGATCCCCCTACCGCGTCCGCAGCCCGAGCCCGCTCGCACCGGGTGCCGCCTCGCGGGCCAGGTGGGCGAGGAGATCCAGCTTCTCGTGGTCCTCGGTGCCCGCGGGGGAGTGGTAGGCGACGAGGACCTGGCCCTGGGTCCCGGGGAGTTCGAACTTCTCGTAGCGCAACGCAAGGGCGCCGACCTGGGGGTGGCGGAAGCGTGAGGTGCCGCTCGTCTTCAGGCGTACGTCCTGCCGCGCCCACAGGGTTCTGAACCGGTCGCTGCGCAGGCTGAGTTCGCCGACGACCTCGACGAGGCGCGGATCGTCGGCCGCCGCGCCGGCCGTCGCGCGCAGATAGGCGACGACCTTCGCGGTCATGCCCTCCCAGTCCTCGTACAGCTCGCGCATCCCGGGTTCGAGGAAGGCCGCCCGCAGGGTGTTCACGCCGGGTGCGAAGTACGGGCTGAGCGCGGTGGCGACCGCGTTGGCGGCGAGCGTCGTCAGGGAGCGGCCCTGCACCAGCGCGGGCGTCGAGGGCCAGCTGTCGATCAGGCTCTGCACGCCGGGGGACACCCGCTCGGGCCGCGCCGCGCGCCTGCGCCTCGCGGGCGGGGCAGGCCGCCCCAGGTCGTAGAGGTAGCGCTCGGCGTCCGCGTCGAGCTTAAGCGCCCGCGCCAGGGCGCCGAGCACCTGGTCGGAGGGGTGCTGGTCGCGGCCCTGCTCAAGGCGCAGGTAGTACTCGACGCTGATGCCCGCGAGCAGCGCGACCTCCTCGCGCCGCAGCCCCGGCACGCGCCGCCTGGCGCCCGCGGGCAGCCCAGCGTCCTCGGGGCGCAGGCGCTCCCTGCGCACCCGCAGGTAGTCGCCGAGCCTCGTGGTGGTCGCCATGCCTCCACCGTACGGCCGCCCCAGGCGCTCAGCCTGTCCCCGCCGGTACCAGGGTCGGCGGGGTATCACCTCGCGCGCCGCGTCCCGCGCACGCTGGCGGGCATGGACACCGAAGACACCGGCGACCCCACTGCCACCACCCGCCTCACCGCGCCCTTCGGCTTCGCCTCCACCGCTGACGAGGTGCTCGCGGGCGTCGACCTCTCCGGCCGCCGCGCCCTCGTCACGGGCGCCACCTCGGGCGTCGGTACGGAGACCGCCCGCGCGCTCGCCGCGGCCGGCGCGAGCGTGGTGCTCGGCGTGCGCAGCACCGCGGCGGGGGAGCGCGCCGCCGCCCGTATCAGCGCCGCGACCGGCAACCCACGGGTCGTGGCGCGCCACCTCGACCTGGCCGACCTGTCGTCCGTACGGGCCTTCACCGCGGACTGGCCCGCAAACGAGGCGCTGCACATCCTCGTCAACAACGCCGGGATCATGGCGCTGCCCGAGCTGACCCGCACCCGCGAGGGCCACGAGGCCCAGTTCGCGGTGAACTTCCTCGGGCACTTCGCGCTGACGGCGGGCCTGCACCGGGCCCTGGCCCGCGCGGGCGGGGCGCGCGTCGTCTCGCTCAGCTCGAACGCGCACACCGGCGCGCCCGTACAACTCGCCGACCTGGACTACCGCTTCAGGCCGTACGTGCCGATCCTCGCGTACGGGGAGTCGAAGACGGCGGACGCGCTGCTCGCGGTGGAGGCGACCCGCCGCTGGACCGACGACGGCGTCCTCGCCAACGCGGTGCACCCCGGCGCGATCGCGACCAACCTCCAGCAGCACACGGGCGGCCTCCAGACCCCGGTCGAGCGCCGCAAGACGGTCGCGCAGGGTGCGGCCACCCCGGTGCTCGCCGCGGCCTCGCCGCTGCTCGACGGGGTCGGCGGCCGCTACTTCGAGGACTGCGCGGAGGCCGGGCGCCTCACGGAGCGGCCCCCGCTGTTCTGCGGCGGGGTCGCGCCCTTCGCGCTCGACCCGGAGACCGCGCACCGCCTG
>NZ_BAABEP010000024.1:0-96448 GCF_039540215.1 Streptomyces tremellae | reverse complement strand
CCCAGACGCCGCGCATCCGACAACCGCTCCACCACCAGCACACCCACACCCTCGGCCCATCCCGTGCCGTCGGCGCCCGCGGAGAACGCCTTGCACCGCCCGTCGGCCGACAACCCGCGCTGCCGGCTGAACTCGACGAACATGTCCGGGGACGCCATGACCGTGGCGCCGCCCGCGAGGGCGAGGTCGCATTCGCCCGACCGCAGTGCCTGGCCCGCCAGGTGCAGCGCCACGAGCGAGGACGAGCACGCCGTGTCCACCGTGACGGCCGGTCCTTCGAGTCCGAGCGCATAGGCGATGCGGCCCGACATGACGCTCGGGGTGTTGCCGGTCAGCAGGAAGCCGGCGAAGCTCTCGGCGGCCTGGCGGGCCGGTGGACCGTAGTACTGGCTGGTGGCACCGATGTAGGTGCCGGTCGCCGACCCGCGGCGGGAGCGTGGATCGATGCCGGCCCGTTCCAGTGCCTCCCAGGACGTTTCGAGCAGCAGCCGCTGCTGCGGGTCCATCGCCAGCGCCTCGCGCGGCGAGATACCGAAGAACTCCGCGTCGAACTCGCCGGCCCCGGTGAGGAAGCCGCCGTTGCGTGTACAGCTTGTCCCCCAGTGCTCCGGGTCCGGGTGGTAGAGGCCGTCCAGGTCCCAGCCCCGGTCGGCGGGGTACTCGGAGATGGCGTCCTCCTCGGCGGCGACGAGCTGCCACAGCTGTTCCGGCGTGCTCACCCCGCCGGGGTAGCGGCAGGCCATGCCCACGATGGCCAGGGGTTCCGCCGTGGCCATCGCGACGTGCGCGACCTCTGCCCGGCGCTCCCCCGTGATCTCCTCGTGGAGGTGGCGGGCGAGGGCGCGGGGGGTCGGGAAGTCGAAGACCAGGCGCCCCCCGAGGGGCAGGCCGGTGCGTGCGGCGAGGCCGTCCGCCAGTTCCTGGGCCATGAGCGAGTCGAAGCCGAGGTCCTTGAAGGTCAGCGTGGCCTCGACCCGCCCGGTGTGGTCCATGACGGACGCGGCCTGCTCGCACACCGCGTCGAGGACGGCCTGACGCTGCGCGGGCCCGGACAGGCCCGCCAGGACGGAGCCGAGGCGTCCGCCGACGCGCCGAGGGCCCTGCGCCGCGGCCTCGGCGGCCCTGGGGGCGGGGGCCTCGGCGGCCCTCGGGGCGGCCTCGGCGGCCTGCTGTTCCGGTGCCGGCCCGGCCTCGATCCAGAACCGCTCCCGCTGGAAGGCGTAGGTGGGCAGATCGACGAGGCGCGCCCCCGGGAAGAACGGCGCCCAGTCGATGTCCTCGCCACGGACCCACAGGTGGGCCAGCGCCGTGGCCGCGGTCCGCGCCTCGTCCCGGTCCCTGCGGCAGGACGGGACGGCGGCGACGGGCCGCGTCCGCTCGTCGCCGGTACGCGGCCGGGCAGACTCCCTGACCATGGGGGTGAGAACGGCGTCGGGGCCGATCTCCAGGAAGGTCGCCACGCCGTGCTCGCGCATCGCGGTGACCGCATCGGCGAACAGCACCGTCTTCCTGACCTGGCGCACCCAGTACGCCGGTTCCCGCAGTTCTCCCGGAGCTGCCACCCGTCCCGTGACGCTCGACACCACGGGGATGGCGGGCTCGCGGTACTCCACCGACCGCACCACCCGTCCGTACGCTTCGAACATCGGCTCCATCAGCGCCGAGTGGGACGCGTGGGACACCGCAAGGCGCCGTGTCCTCGCCCCCCGTTCCTTCAGGCGGCCCACCTCGGCCAGCACCGGTCCCACAGGTCCCGAGAGCACCACGGACTCGGGGCCGTTGACCGCCGCGATCTCCACGCCGCCGCCCGGGCGCACCGCCTCGGGGCCTGCACCCACCGCCACCATCACGCCCTCGCCCGCCGGCAGCGCGTACATCAGCCACCCGCGTGCCAGGACGACCCGGGCCGCGTCCTTCAACGCCCACACACCGGCCACGTGAGCGGCCACCAGCTCGCCCAGCGAATGCCCCGCCACGACGGAGGGACGCACCCCCCACGACGCCAGCAGACGCCACAGAGCCACCTCGAACGCGAACAGCGCGGGCTGCGCCCAGCCCGTGCCGTCCAGCCCGTCGGCGTCTTGGGACATCACGTCCCGCATCCGGGCCGAGAACCCGTCGGAGACGCCGAAGAACTCCCGCAGTCCTTCCGAGAGCCCGACGTCGTCGGCCACGCCGCCCGCGACCTCGTCGAAGACCCCGAGCACCTCGTCGAGCGCCTCGGCGAACGCCGGGAAGGCCGACAGCCCCCTGCCCATGCCGACGCGCTGCGCGCCCTGCCCGGAGAACACCGCGCCCACGTCGCCCTCCGCCACCGAACCCGACACCACGCCGGGCCCGGCGCCCTCTTCGGCCAGCTCCGACAGGCCCCCGGCCAGCTCGCTCCTGTCCGTGCCCAACGCCACGGCACGGTGATCGAAGGGCGACCGCGAGGCGGCCAGTGACCAGCCGATGTCCACCGGGTCCCCGCCGTCGGCGCCCTCAGCGAAGCGGGCCAGGCGGTGCGCCTGCCCGCGCAGCGCCTCCTCGGAGCGGCCGGAGACGATCCAGGGCACGAGCGGGGGACGCGGTCCCCGGTGCCCGCCGGGGTGCTGCCCGGCCGGTTCTGGGCGCCAGTCGGAGAGCACGACATGGCAGTTGCTGCCGCCCATGCCGAACGAGCTCACTCCCGCGACGAGTTCCTCGTCCGGCCCCGGGTCGTCCGGCCACGGGCCGAGTTCCCGCTGCACCCGGAGGTTGAGGTCGTCCAGGGGGATCCGGGGGTTCGGCGTCTCGAAGTTGAGGCTGGCGGGCAGCAGCCGGTGCCTGAGGGCCAGGACGGTCTTGATGAACCCGGCGATGCCGCCCGCGCCGCTCAGGTGGCCGATGTTGGTCTTGATCGACCCGACCGCCAGGGGCCGGCCCGCCGGGCGCATGCGGCCGATGGCCGCGCCCAGCGCGGCGGCCTCGACCGGGTCGCCCACCGGAGTCCCGGGGCCGTGCAGCTCGACGTAGCGGACGTCGGCCGGGGACAGGTCTGCCCGCGCGCAGGCCCGGGTGACGACGTCGGCCTGGGAGTCCGCGGTCGGAGTGGTGAGCGTCTCTCCCCTGCCGTCGTTGTTGGTCGCGCTGCCCCGCACCAGGCAGAGGATGCGGTCGCCGTCCTCGACCGCGGCGCGCAGGGGCTTGAGCACGACGGCGCCGCCGCCCTCGCCCGGCACGTATCCGTTGGCCCTGGCGTCGAACGTGTAGCAGCGGCCGTCGGGAGAGAGACCTCCGAGACTGGCGGCGAGCAGCACGCCTTCCGGCATCAGGTGCAGGTTGACGCCGCAGGCGATGGCCAGCTCCGACTCGCCTGAGCGCAGGCTCTCGCAGGCCAGGTGCAGGGCCACCAGGGAGGAGGACTGCGCGGAGTCGACCGTGAGGCTCGGGCCGCAGGCGCCGAGGAAGGCGGAGAGGCGGTTGGCGATGACGCCGCGCTGGGTGCCCGGCATGGTGTGGTGGGCGCCGAGTGCCTCGGGGTGGCGGGTCAGCAGTTTCGCGTAGTCGTCCGCGTTCACCCCGACGAACGTGCCAAGTCGGCTGCCGCTGACCTCCCGTGGGACCATCCGGGCGTCTTCGAGGGCCTCCCAGCCAAGTTCCAGCACGAGGCGCTGCTGCGGGTCGACGAGCGGCGCCTCGCGGGGAGAGAGGCCGAAGAAGCCCGCGTCGAAGTCAGCCGGCCGGTCGAGGAAGGCCCCCCACCGGGGCGCCCCGCCCGAGGCCGGGGTCGTCCAGCGGTCCGGTGGGACCTCCGTGACGGCGCTGTGGCCCGACGCCAGCAACTCCCAGAGCCGCCGCGGGTTCTCCGCCTGAGGAAACCGGCAGGAGACACCGATCACGGCAATCGCCGTGTCCGGGGCGGCGGCTCCTCCCGGCAGGCCGACAGTGGTCATCGAGAGAAACCTCCAGCACCGGACGTACGGGCGAACGGAAACGAATGACGAAGAAGCCCGGCGTGGAGTTCACGCCCTCGATGTGTCAGACATCAACCGCCCCTGACTGTCCGGCGCCCGGCCCCTCTGCGGCATCCGCGATCACCGCCGTTACAACGCCGCCCCCGCACTGCTCCCGGCGTGCTGAGGGAAGTCGCCCGGGAATTCCGGAAGGCGGGTGACGTGCGCCTACGGCCGCCAGGACGCACACGTCGCCATTGCCTTCTCGGTTCGTCGGCCTCCATGCACGCTTTCGCGATCCATTGCCCGACGGGCCGTCGGATGATAAGTGTGGCGTCAGCGCACGCCGGGGTTTTCGGCGCCGGTCCGCCGATCCCTCCTCCGGCCCGCCGTACCCCTCCTGGCCCCGCCCCCCGCCTGCGTACCGCCCACGGACCGCGGGCAGCACACCAGTGCGGCCGTCGGCCCCTGCCGGACGAATCTGCCGCACCAGCGCGGAAGGAAAAAGGACATGCAGAACCACGACGCCGTGGTTTCGGAGATTTCCGACATACGCTCGGCCTATCTACGCGACCGCTTCGTCTTCGTCCCCGGCACCCAGCTCACGAGAATCGTCAAGCAACTCGGCGCCACGGACGACGACCTGGAGAAACTCACGACGGTCAGTGACGCGCTGACGAGCGACCCCACCCTTCCGTTCCGAAAGACCAGGACGGGGCGCTTCGGTTTCGACCCGCGGTCCATGCAGGTGCGGCGGCTCGAATTCCAGCCCTTCCTGCTGTCCACGGAGGACGACTTCGTACGGCACGATTCCGGCCGGGTGCGCATGTTCGACGAGATCCAGGACGATCTGCAACGCAACACCGCATTGCAGGCGCTTTTCGTCTTCAAGTACATGGTCGTCGAGGGCGTGCCGGTCACTCGCCGCCCGAAGCTGGACTACGACAGCGACCAGTGGATCTGCACACTGCTCAACGTACGGACGATCACCGACGGCGACCTGATCGGCGAGCCGGCGCTCGAAGGTGTGCACAGTGACGGCGTCGACCACACCATGACCACCTATCTGGGCAGCGAGAACATGAGGGACGACAGCGCCGTCACGTTCCTGCACGACATGCGCGAGGCCAACGGCACCCGGTGGCACGACACGGACGCCGACCTCGTCCGGGCCAGGGCGCAGCACCGCGACTTCCTCGACACGTGCCTGCTCGTCGACCACGAGAGCAAGCACAGCGTCTCGACCCTGTACGCCGCCGACACGTCGAAGCGCGCGACACGGGACCTGCTGGCCTTCCTGACCCGCAAACCGGTGGCCGAGGGGCACCACTCGCGCTCCTTCGACTCCCTCAGGCCGCACCCGGACCTTCCCATGGCGGTCGGCCTGCGCGTCCTCGACGGGGCGCAGTCCGCCTAGCGACGGCGCCGCCGCCTCGGGACGACGACGTCACGAGGCGGCCCACAGGTCGTGCAGCGACTGCTTCAGCGGCACCCGCGGGGACCAGCCGAGCACGCTGCGCGCGAGCCTGATGTCGGCCTGGGTCCAGGCGCCGCCCTTGCTGTGCACCGGGGCGCGTCCCTTCCGTACCAGGTGCGGGGGCACGCCCGACGCGGAGACGAGGATGCCGGCGAGTTCCCGCATGCTGGTGGCGGTGCCGGAACCGATGTTGATCAGGGGCCGGGTCTCCCGTACGCCCGCGCCCAGCGCCACGGCCTCGGCGATGTCGCGCACGTCGACGAAGTCGCGCTGGTCGTCGACGACGGTCAGGGTGAGCGGTGCTTCCTCGCTCGTGGTGCGGAGTTGGGCGGCGAGCCGGCCGAGGAAGCCGCCCGTCGGGGCGCCGGGTCCGCAGCCGTTGGTGACGCGGAGCACGCAGCCGTCCACGTCCCCCGCGTCCGCGGCGTCCAGGACGATCCGGCTGCCGGCCAGCTTGGTGCGCGCATAGACGCCGACGGGGGACGGCGGGTGGTCCTCGGCGATGGCGGTGCCGTCGGGGACGGGCCCGTACTCGTGCACCGTGCCGAGGTGCACGAGCCGCGGCCGGCGGCTCAGCGTGGCGACGGCACGCACCAACCGGTCGACGAGCAGGACGTGTTCGGCCGTCATCCGCTCCTCGTCGTCCGCCCCGATGTCGCCCGCGGCGTTGACGACGACATCGGCGGAGCCCAGCGCTTCGGCGATCTCCCCGATCGGGGCCGACGCCGCATCCAGTGAGAGGAAACGGGCTCCGGGAACCGGCTCGGCCGGCTTCCTCGCCACGGCCGTGACGTCGTGCCCGCGGGCCGCGAGCGCGGTGCAGATGTGCCGTCCGAGGAAGCCCGTGCCGCCGATGACGACGGCGTGGCCCGCGGGCCGGCCGCCCACGCCGTTCACCGTGCCGCGCCCTGCCTGTACGCGTGCAGCGCCAGGCACGCGTCGTACGACGGCAGCGCCCCGGCACGCCGGGCCTCGGCCAGCGTCGGCGCGTCCCGGTCGCGTGGGCTGACCACGTACTCCATGCCGGTGGGCCAGGGCAGGGCGAGCGCCGGGTCGAGGGCGTCGATCTCGTGCTCCGCGGCCGGGTCGTACTCCACCGACGTCACATATGCGGCCACCGTGTCGTCCCGCAGGGCGATGAACGCGTGCCCGAGCCCTTCCTCCAGGTACACCGCCCGGCAGGTGTCGGGGTTGAGCCGGGTGCTGTCCCAGTGGCCGAACGTCGGGGAGCCGACCCGCAGGTCGACCACCACGTCGAGCAGTTCCCCGGCGGGGCACGTCACCAGTTTGGCCTGGCCCGGCGGTACGTCCTCGTAGTGCACACCGCGGATGACACCGCGCCGGGAGAAGCTGTGGTGGACCTGGCCCAGACGCAGCTGATGGCCCACTGCTTCGGAGAAGGCGGTTTCCGTGTAGTGGGCGACGAACGCACCGCGCCGGTCGCGGTGGACATCCGGGACGAACTCGTAGGCTCCGGGCACTGCCAGCTCTCGGACCTTCATCGGCGACGCTCCGCGGTGAGGTTTTCCAGTACGGGCACCAGGTCGTGCGGGGTGGGTGCGCTCAGGCTCTCCTGGCGCAGGCGTTCGGCTGCCTCCCTGAACGACGGCTCCCCCACGAGCCGTTGCACGCCCTCGCGCAGGACGTCCGCCGTCAGTTCCGAGGCGTGGAAGGCGAGTCCCGCACCGGCCTCGGCCAGGCTCGTCGCCCTGTTCCACCAGTCGGCGTAGCGGATGGTGGGGATGAGCTGCGGGACGGCGTTGACGAGCGCCGTGGTCCAGGAGCCGTAGCCGCCGTAGTGGATGACGGCCGAGGCGGTGGGCAGCAGGGCGTGCAGGGGGACGAAGTCGACGATGCGGGTGTTGCGGGGCGTCTTGCCGAGCTTGGCGGCCTCGTCCGCCGGCAGCGTCGCCACCACGTCGATGTCCATGCCGCCCAGTGTGTCGATCATGTCGGGGATCGGGAGGAGGCTGTCGCCGACGACGGCGCGGGTGGAGATGCCGGGGGTCAGGACGACCCGCGGCCGTTCGGGCGGCTCGTTCAGCCAGCCGGGTATCTCGCACGGGCCGTTGTAGGGGAGGCAGCGGACCGGTATCCGCTCCGCGGCGAGCGGAGACTGCAGGCTGGTGGGTACCAGGTCGATGGTCCACTGGCCGACCAGCACCTCTTCGTCGAACGAGCTGCCGTAGCGGGCGAGGTGCCCGCCGAGCCAGCCGGCCAGCGGGTCCTCGCGGCGCTCCCAGGGGCGTTCCGCCTGACGCCTGAGGAAGACGTCGCGCATCGCGGAGTGGTTGTCGAAGCACCACAGCAGCCGGGCGTGGGCGGCGCCGACGACGCGCGCCGCCACCGGCCCCGCGTAGCTGAGGGGTTCCCAGACGACCAGATCGGGGCGCCAGTTGCGGGCGTACGCCACCAGGTCCGGGATCATCGGGTCGTTGTAGACCTGGTGCGAGAAGAGGACGGCGGCCCTGAGCTTGGCCAGCGCCTGCTCCCAGGAGTGCGTCTCGAGGGTCGGGGTGGACCAGTCGGACAGCGGGTTCTCCAGGGAGCCCCGGTTGCGCGCCAGCATCTCGTGGAAGTTGTGGTCCTCCCCCACGGGGACCCCGGTCAGGCCCACGCTCCTGACGGCGCCCATCAGGGCGGGGCTGCTCGCGACCTGGACGTCGTGGCCCGCGACGGCGAGGGACCAGGCGAGCGGCACCATGGACAGCAGGTGCGACCTGTCGGAGAGCGTCACGAAAAGCACACGCATCGTCGGGTTCTCCTCAGCCGCTCGTCGGTCCGCCGCGAGCCGGCGCCGTACAGAGGGTGTCCGTGATCGCCGCGGCCACCGCTTCCGCGTGGTCGGTGACGTAGAAGTGGCCGCCGGGGAAGACCCGCAGGGTGAAACCGCCCGTCGTGTGCTGCCGCCAGCCTGCCGCCTCCTCGACCGGGACCTGCTCGTCGGCTTCGCCGGTGAGCGCCACGATGTCGCACCGCAGGGGCGCGCCGGGCTCCGCCCTGTAGGTCTCGGACGCCTTGTAGTCGCTGCGGATCGACGGCAGGACCAGCTGCAGCAGCTCGTGCTGGTCGAGGATCTGCGTGTCGGTGCCACTGAGCAGGTGCAGTTCGGCGACGAGCCCGGCGTCGTCGAGGCGGTGGATGTCCCCGCCGCGGTGGAGTGAGGGCGCGGCCCTGGCGGACGCGAAAAGCGCCCGCGGCGGCGTCCCCGGCTCCCGTTCGAGCAGCGCGGCCAGTTCGAATGCCACGCTGGCGCCCATGCTGTGGCCGAACAGCGCGACGGGGCGCCGCGCGGCGAGCGGCCCCAGCACGTCGAAGACGGCTCGTGCCATCTCGGGGACGCTCTCGATGCAGGGCTCGCGCAGCCGGTCCTGCCGTCCTGGGTACTGGACGGCCAGCACCTCCACGGTCGGAGGCAGCAGCTCGGAGAGCGGGAGGTAGAAGCTCGCGGTCCCCCCGGCGTGCGGCAGGCACACCAGGGTGATCTCGGCCTCCCGGCTCGGACGGAACCTGCGGAACCACCTGCTCTCGCCGGTGGCGTACGGCGCCATGGCCTTCGTTGTCCCTTCCTCGGCTGTTCCCTGCCCCCTGTCGCGAGGGGTACGTCAACGTCGCGGGCCCCCTTCCCGACCAGTGCCGGCGTTCCCGCACGGGTCGGCGGCGGAAGCCGCGGCCGGCTCAGCCGCCCATGGCCTCGATGAGGCTCTTGGGCCGCATGTCCGTCCAGTTCTCCTCGATGTAGGCCAGGCACGCCTCGCGGGTGTCCTTGCCGTGGGTGACGCGCCAGCCGCCGGGCACGTCCGCGAACACGGGCCACAGCGAATGCTGGCCCTCGTCGTTGACCAGCACCAGGAACTCGGCCTCGGGATCGTCGAAGGGATTCACGCCGCTCTCTGCCTCTCATGCCGTCCTGCCGGTGGAGGACCCACCCGAACGCCGTCATCCTCACGCGCCGCGCGGGCGGCGGCGTCCGCGAGAGCCGCAGTTACGGATCCGATCGCGCCGCGCGCCGGTGCCAGGCGGACACTCCTGTGGCAGTGTTGCTGCGCGGCCACAGCCGCTGGATCCACTCTTCTCGCGCGCACGCGCCGGCCGGCGGTGCGGCGCCGGCCCCTTGCCGCACCCCGCCACACGGACTGCCTCGCCCCGAGCATCCGTGTCTGCCGGAACCGGCCGTATCCACTCGGAATCAGCGAAGGAGCGTCGATGACCGCAACAGGTCTGACGTTGCTGTCCCGCGCCGCGGAGCCCCGCAGCGTGTCGAGACTCGCCGCCTCTGCCGCCGCGGTCGACGGCGGGGTGATGAGCAACCAGGAGGTGCTGGCCTGGCTGGACGGCCGGCGGCGCGCACACGCCCACCGCGTGGAGCGGGTGCCGTTCGCCGCGTTGCGCGACTGGGCCTTCGACGAGCGCACGGGCGATCTGCGGCACGCGAGCGGGCGGTTCTTCTCGGTACACGGGCTGCGGGTGCGGTCGGACTTCGGGCCGGTGCCCGCCTGGTCGCAGCCGATCATCCGGCAGCCGGAGATCGGCCTGCTGGGTATCGCGCTGCGGGATTTCGACGGGGTGCCTCACCTGCTGATGCAGGCGAAGCCCGAGCCGGGGAACGTCAACGGGGTGCAGTTGTCGCCGACCGTGCAGGCGACCAAGAGCAACTACTCCCGGGTGCACGGCGGTTCGGCCGTCCCCTATCTGCGTCTCTTCCGCCGCTCCGACCCCCGTTCCGTCGTCGCGGACGTCCTCCAGTCGGAACAGGGCTCGTGGTTCCTGCACAAGTGCAACCGCAACATGATCGTGGAGGTCGGCCCCGAGGCCGAGGCGGGCGAGGACTTCGCCTGGCTGACCCTGGGCCAGGTCAACGCGCTGCTGCGGCAGGACAACCTGGTCAACATGGATGCGCGGACCGTCCTGTCCTGCCTGCCCGACTGGCGGCGGGACGGCATGCGCCGCGCGCTGCACGCGGACCAGGAGATCCGCAGCTGGATCACGCGACGACGGGCGGAGCACGAGGTCGAAGTGGTGCCGGTCGGCCTCGCCGAGGTGGCAGGCTGGCACCGCACCGCGGACGAGGTGGCCCATGAGCGGGCGCTGTACTTCAAGGTGGTGGCGGTCGACGTCTCCTCCGACCGCCGCGAGGTGCCCTCCTGGACCCAGCCCCTGCTCGAACCGTACGGCACGGCAGTCGTGGCCCTGTTCGTCCGCCGCGTCGACGGTGTGCCGCACGCCCTGCTGCGGGCGCGGGCCGAGCCGGGCTTCCACAACGTGGTCGAGTTGGGCCCGACGGTGCAGTGCATGCCCGAGAACTACGCCCACCTGCCCGCGGCCGGGCAACCGCCCTATCTCGCCGAGGCATTGATCCGCGCCGAAGGCGCCGGCTTCGACGTGGTCCTGTCGGAGGAAGGCGGCAGGTTCCGCAATGCGCAGAGCCGCTATCTGATCATCGAGGTGGGCGACGACTTCCCTGATCCCCCGGACGACTTCTGTTGGGTGACGCCATGCCAGCTGGACGAACTCCTCCGCTACAACCATCAGGTGAACGTGCAGGCCAGGACACTGGTAGCGGCGTTGCGCACCCTGTGAACGCCCGCGTCAGACCGCTGCGCCTGGGCGCGCTCGCCACGTCGTCGATCGCCCGCAGGCGCACGCTGCCCACCGCGGTCGGCATGCCGGAGGTCGAGCTCGTCGCGGTCGCCGGCAGGTCCGTGGACAGGGCGCGCCGATTCGCCGGGCAGTTCGGCTGCGAGGCGGAGCCGGACTGCGCGGCGCTGTTGCGACGCCCCGACGTGGAGGCGGTGTACATCTCGACGCCGACGTCGCTGCACCACGTCTGGGCGGACCGCGCGCTGCGGGCGGGCAAGCACGTCCTGGTCGAGAAGCCGCTCGGCGTCGACGCCGACGAGGCGCGCAGGTTGTGCTCGCTCGCCGGGGAACGCGGTCTGGTGCTGCGGGAGAACTTCATGTTCCTCCACCACCCGCAGCACGCGTTCGCCGAGGACCTGGTGCGGCGCGGGCGGATCGGTACGCCGAGCGCGTTCCGGGCGTCCTTCTGCATTCCGCCGATGCCCGCGGAGGACATCCGGTACGCGCCCGGCCTCGGGGGCGGGGCGCTGTTGGACGTGGGCGTGTATCCGCTGCGCGCCGCGGCGCTGCTGCTCGGCCGCGGATCGCGGGTGGCGGGCGCGACGCTCCGCGTCCGCGCGTCGGACGGGCTCGACCTGTCGGGGCAGGCACTGCTGGTCTCGCCCTCGGGGGTGCTCGCCCAGGTGACGTTCGGCTTCGAGCACGCCTACGCGTCGTCGTACACGCTGTGGGGGGACAAGGGCCGGCTGTCGGTGACGCGCGCGTTCACCCCGCCGCCGGCCCATCGGCCGGAGCTTGTGCTGGTGGAACAAGACCACGAGGAGCGGTTCACCCTGCTGGCTTCGGATCAACTGCGCACCTGTCTCCAGGACTTCACGGCCGCGGTGCGCGGGGGTGCACGGGGGGAGGAGAGCGCGGAGGCCGACCTGCGGGAGGAGGCGATCGCTCTCATGGAATGCGTGGACGACATACGCGCACGGGCCGTACGGGTCGCGGTGGACGACCGCCCGTGAGCCCTGACCGCAGGGCCGTCGGCGGCCGTAACGGTGGTGACCTCGGATGTCCGTGCCGCCCCGCACCGGAAGGATCGGCGCCGTGTCCATTCCGTACGTACACGCGCACGAAAGGTGCCTCCATGCAGGTCAAGGACGCTGTCATGAGGCAGCATCGGTCAGTACCACCCCCGCAGGCCGCGCCCCGTACCATGTTCCGGCCGGGTGGCGGACACCGCACCGGGTGGAAGGCGACTCGCGTCCCGGCCCGCCGCGACGCGTCAGCGCCGGGTGACGTGCTCGGCGCGGTCGGGGGACGATGATGGCTGCGACACCGCGCCGGTATCTGTCGCCGGTGCACAACAGCGCCCGCTGGGACGACTTTCCCGTGCGTGACGGCGACATCGTCGTGAGTACCCCGCCGAAGTGCGGCACGACCTGGGCGCAGATGATCTGCGCCCTGCTCATCTTCCAGACGCCCGACCTCCCGCAGCCGCTGGAGACCCTGTCGCCGTGGCTCGACCAGCCGCCGTGGCTGGACCGGCTGCGACCGCAGGAGGAGGTCTTCGCGCGGCTGGCCCAGCAGGAGCACCGCCGCGTCATCAAGACGCACACTCCCCTCGACGGCCTCCCACTCGACCCACGCGTCAGCTACATCGTGGTCGCCAGGCATCCTCTCGACCGTGCGTTGTCCGTCTACCACCAGACCGCCAACATCGACGTCGAGCGGGTGTACGCCGCCCAGGACCACTCGGACCCGCAGTCCCGGCAGCCGCCCCCGCCCCTCCCGCCGATCGGCGAATGGCTCCAGTTCTGGTGTCTGCCCCAGCCGACGGACGAGCAGGGGGCCGAGGTCCCCGAGAGCCTGCATCAGACGGTGCACCACCTCTACGACGCGTGGCAGCGGCAGACGGCGCCGAACGTGAAGGTCCTGCACTACGTCGACCTGCGCGCCGACCTCGCGGGCCAGATGAGGGCGCTGGCCGACTGGCTGGGCATCGCGGTGGACGAGTCGCTCTGGCCCGGCCTGGTGAAGGCCGCGACCTTCGACGAGATGAGGAACCGCGCGGAGCGGCTGGCGCCCGACACGGAGATACTCAGGGATCCCTCGAAATTCTTCCGCAGCGGGCGCTCGGGCGGCAGCCGGGATTTCCTGACGGAGGAGGATCTCGACAACTACCGGAAGCGGGTCGGCGAGCTGGCCCCGAAGTCCTTCCTCGACTGGCTCCACCGCGACGGGCCCGCCCCCGGCGAGCCCACCCGCACCGGTCCCTGACCTGATGCCCTGCGGGCCCTGCCGCCGGCGTCCGGCCGTGTCGGCGGCGGGCGCCCTCCGGCCGCCAGGTGATTCCCGAATGCCATGAGGCTCCGTGCCGCTTCCGGCAGGGTTGCGCCGTCCGGTACGCGTCGCCGCCGAGGGGCCCCGACTCCGCCGGCACGCGTTCCACGCGACCACGAAGGCCGCGGCCCGCCCCTGGCAGGCGGTTCGCCGCCCGGACGCGGGCCGCAGGCGCCGGGCCGGACACCGGTGGTGCCCGGACCATGGCCTCCACCGGCTCGACCGGCGGCGCACGTCACCACCCTCGCCGAGCCCCTTTCGCCCTGCGCCGGCGGGTGCAACGGGCTCGGTGACCCGTACGGCGGTGGTTCTGAGCCGCGTCAGTCGAGGGCATGGCCGCGGCCCGCCCGCAGGATCTCGTCGGAGAGAGCGGGCTCGACGTGGCGTACGGCGCGGGCGGGCATCAGCGCGCCGACCATCTGGCCGAGCAGGGGGATGGCCCTACGGCGGGTCTCGTCCGGGTCTGGCTCACGCCTCTCTTCCTCGGCTTCGCGCAGGAACTCCGCGGTGAAGTCGGCAAGGTATCCCTCGACGCCTTCGGCGTACGCCCTCTGCAGGGCCTCACTCTGCCGTCCGGCGTCGGTGGCCAAGGAGGCGGAGGGGCAGCCTCCGTCCGGGGCATCACGGTGCGCGGTGGACTGGTATCCGGCCACGACCCGCTCCAGCGGAGAGCCTGCCCGGTCCTGACCGTCCTCGATCGTCCGGGCCAAGCTCGCGGGCGAGGCCGCGAACGAGGCGCCGCACACCTCCACGGCCAGGTCGTTCTTTGGGGCGAAGTGGTTGTGGAAGCCGCCGTGGGTGAGTCCGGCCTCCTTCATCAGCCCGGCGATGCCGACCCCGTCGATGCCCTGCGACCGGAACATGCGGCCCAGTCCGCAGGAGCTCCGGTTACCTGAACGCCGAGGCACCCGGAGCCGTCCTCAGGGCAGTCCAGCCCGGTCGGTGGACCACCGCGGCGACGGTGTCCCGTCGTAGGCTCCCCGCTCGTCGCGCAGCCACGGACCGGACTTCGGACGGGTCATCGGATCCGTGGCGCCGGACACCTCCCGCTCGTCGGCCCAGGCAATGCTGTGACCGCCGACGGCAGCGGTAACCGTGGGGACGTCCTCCCGCTGCCGCTCCTGCGAGGTCGTCGCCGCCCTGACCCGGGACAGCCGACGCCCTCCGGGCAGGCACTTCTCGCAACCGTCGTACGGACAGCCGATCTCGATCCTGGTGGTACCGCACACCTCTCCCCGGCCCCGACGCCAGAGCGTGAGAGGAGCCGGCGGCCGGCCCCGGACGGTCTCGGTCGCCCTGGGTCAGCCCAAGAAGCTCAGCCGCACCTGCCGGTCCGGGTTGTCGACGTTCGTGTCGACGAGGCAGACCGACTGCCAGGTGCCGAGTTCCAGATGCCCCTCGATCACGGGGAGGGTGGCGTGGGGCGGGACGAAGGCCGGGAGGACGTGGTCGCGGCCGTGGCCCGGGGTGCCGTGGCGGTGCCGCCAGCGGTCGTCGGCGGGGAGCAGGTCGCGCAGCGCGGCCAGCAGGTCGGTGTCGCTGCCCGCGCCCGTCTCGATGAGGGCGATGCCCGCGGTAGCGTGCGGGACGAAGACGTTCAGCAGGCCGCTGCGGCCCGCCGCGGCCTCGCGCAGGAAGCGCTCGCAGTCGGCCGTGAGGTCGGTGACGGTCTCGTGGCCGCCGCTCGTGATGTGCAGGGTCTTGGTGGTGAAGGTGTCCGGCATGGTTCCCATCTTTCCCCGCGGGGAAGAGGGATGCCCGCCGCGGCGTTCCCCTGGCGTGGACGGATTCGGTGGGCGTGCGGTGGACGTCGTGGTGGTGGGGGCCGGGCAGGCCGGCCTGTCGAGCGCGTACCACCTGGCCCGTACGGGCTTCGTGCCGGAGCGCGACACCGTCGTGGTGGACCACGCGCCGGGGCCCGGCGGCGCCTGGCAGTTCCGGTGGCCCTCGCTGACGTACGGCAGGGTCCACGGCATGCACTCGCTGCCCGGGATGGAGCTGGAGACGGACCCGGCCGACGCGCTGCGGTCCTCCTCCGAGGTCGTGTCCGGGTACTTCGCCGCGTATGAGCGGCGCTTCGGCATCCGGGTGCACCGCCCTGTGGACGTGCCGGCGGTACGAGAGGGGCCGGGCGGCCTGCTGCGGGTCGAGACCTCCGCGGGGGTGCTGCTGACGCGCGCGCTGATCAGCGCCACCGGCACCTGGGACCGGCCGTTCGTGCCGCGCTACCCGGGGCAGGACTCCTTCCTCGGCCGCCAGTTGCACACGGCGCGGTACGCGGGCCCGGAGGAGTTCGCCGGGCTGCGGGTCGTGGTGGTGGGCGGCGGCGCCTCGGGCACGCAGCACCTGATGGAGATCGCGCCCCTCGCCGCGTCGACGACCTGGGTCACCAGGACCCCACCGGTCTTCCGGGAGGGGCCGTTCGGCGAGGAGCAGGGCCGGGCCGCGGTGGCGCTGGTGGAGGAGCGGGTGCGGCGGGGTCTGCCGCCGCGCAGTGTGGTCTCCGTGACGGGGCTGCCGCTGACCGACGCGGTGCGCCGCGCCAGGGCGGAGGGCGTGCTCGACCGGCTGCCGATGTTCGACCGGATCACCCCGGCCGGTGTGGCCTGGGACGACGGCGGGAGCATCGACGCGGACGTGATCCTCTGGGCCACGGGCTTCCGGCCCTCGATCGGCCATCTCGCGCCGCTCGGGCTGCGGGAACCGGGCGGCGGCGTGCGTGTCGAGGGGACCAGGGCCGTACGGGACCCCCGGGTGCACCTCGTCGGGTACGGGCCCTCGGCGTCGACGATCGGGGCGAACCGGGCGGGCCGTTCGGCGGTCAACGACATCAGGCGGCTGCTCGCCCGCGAGCGGGACGGGGCCGGGGCCGCCGCCTGAGGGACCGGACGCGCCGGAGTGCGGCCACGGGTGCCGGGAGTTCAACGCCAACCGGTGCGTCAACCGCGCCGGTTGGCGTTGAACTCCCGTACGTTCTTCAGCTGTTGGGCGTAGCTCGTGGTGAAGCGGGTGTCGCCGTCCCGCACCGTGACGAAGTAGAGCCAGTCGCCGCGCGGCGGCTCGCCGACCGCCTTGAGGGCCGTCTCCCCCGGGTTGCCGATGGGCGTGGGTGGCAGCCCCCTGTGCGCGTACGTGTTGTACGGGCTGCTGGTCCTGGTGTCGGCGGTGGTGGTGTCCAGGGTGGAGCGGTGGAGCGCGTAGTTCAGCGTGGAGTCCATCTGGAGGGGCATGTCCCTGGCGAGCCGGTTGAGCACCACGCGGGCCACCTTGCCCATGTCGGCCGGGGTCGCCGCCTCCGCCTGCACGATGCTGGCCACCGTGACGGCCTGATAGGGGGTCATGCCGTCGCGTGCCGCGCCCGCACTGATGTGGTCGGTGTCGAGCGTGCGGTTGGCGGTGTTCACCATGAAGGTCAGCAGGCTCGTCGGCGTGGTGTGCTCGTCGACGGGATAGGTCGCGGGGAAGAGGTAGCCCTCGGGGTTGCCGCGCGCGGGCCCCGCGAGTTCGAGGTGGGCACGGGCCGCCACCCCGCGGGTGGTGCCGGGCGGCACCGCGAGGGCCTTGTCGACGGACGCGTAGACCGCGCCGGCCCGCTGCCCCTCGGCCACGACCAGGGTGGCGGGCCGCCCGCTGCTGCCGCCGTTCCCGCCGGTCAGCAGCAGGACGGGCACGGTGACGGCGGCCCCGAGTACGAGGGCGGCCGCCGCCAGCAGGGCGAGTCTGCCGCGCCGCGTCGGGCGCGGCCGGGCGGTGCTCCGGCGCCCGGGACCCGGCCTCGGCCCCCGTCCTGCCGTCGGCCCCGGCCCCGGCCTTGACCCAGAACGGCGATATGACCCTTTTGCCATAGCGAAACCGTAACGTGTCGCTGCCGCCGTTCCCGGGAGCCCAGGAACCGCGCCCCGCCAGGGCCCGCCACCGGCCCCCGCGGCCACGGCCGTCAGCCGACCGCCACCGTCTGCGCGGCCACGACCGTCAGCCGACCACCGCCGTCAGTTCGCGACCACCGCCGGGGTGCCGCCGCCCGCCGCTCCGGCGGGGCCCGCCACCCGTCCAGCCCCGTGGACCACGGCCGTACCGCGCGCCTCGCCGTCCACCGCGTCGACGCCTGCCGGTTCCCCGTCGCCGTCCCTGCGCACCAGCGCCGCGTACCGGCCACCGAGCGCGACCAGCTCCCGGTGCGTGCCGCGCTCCGCGATACGCCCGCCGTCGAGGACGACGATCTCGTCGGCGTCCCGCACGGTGGAGAGCCGGTGTGCGATGGTGATCGTCGTCCGGCCCGTCGAGAGCGCGTCGATGGCCTGCTGCACCGCGTGTTCCGTACGGGTGTCCAGCGCGCTCGTCGCCTCGTCGAGGATGAGCACGGGCGGGTCGCGCAGGATGGTGCGGGCGATGGCGAGGCGCTGCTTCTCACCGCCGGAGAAGCGGTAGCCGCGCTCCCCCACCAGCGTGTCGTAGCCGTCGGGCAGCGAGGCGATGTGGTCGTGGATCTGCGCGGCGCGCGCGGCCGTCTCGATCTCCTCGTCGGTGGCGTCGGGCTTGGCGAAGCGCAGGTTGTCCGCGACGGAGGCGTGGAAGAGGTAGGTCTCCTGGGAGACCACGCCGACCGCGCGGGCCAGCGTGTCGAAGCTCAGCTCGCGCACGTCCACGCCGTCGAGCGTGACGCGTCCGCGGGTCACGTCGTACAGCCGCGGCACCAGGTAGCTCAGCGTGGACTTGCCCGATCCCGTGGGGCCGACGACGGCGAGGCTGCCACCCGCGGGCACGGCGAGGTCGATGCCGGTCAGCGTGGGCCGCGCGGGCTCGGCGGCGCCCTTGGCGAGGGAGACGCCCGTACCGGTCCCGTAGCTGAAGCCGACGCCCTCGAAACGCACTTCCCCCCTGGCCCGGTCGGCGAGCGCGGTGGGGCGGCGCGGTTCTGTGATCTCGACCGGCAGGTCGAGGTACTCGAAGATCCGGGCGAACAGCGCGAGCGAGGTCTGCATCTGCACGCCGGTCGCGAGCAGGCTCACGGCGGGCCTGAAGAGGCCCTGCTGGAGGGAGACGAAGGCGACCAGGGTGCCGATCGAGATCGCCACGCTGCCGCTGTGCAGGACGAGTCCCGCGACCCAGTAGATGACGGCGGGCATCGCGGCCATCACGATCCCGATGACCGACATCCGCCACCTGCCCGCCATGTTGGAGCGGACCTCCAGGTCCACCAGCTGCTCGGACTCGTCGGCGAACGCGTTGGTCAGCGAGTCGGCCCGGCCCATGGTCCGGCCGAGCAGGATGCCGCTGACGGAGAGCGACTCGGTGACGGTGGCGGCCATGGTCGCCATCTGCTTCTGCCGCTGCGTGGTGATCCGCTTGCGCTCCCTGCCGACCCGGCGGCTGATCCAGACGAACACCGGGAGCAGGAGCATCGAGACGACCGTCAGCCGCCAGTCGAGGGCGACCATGGCGACCACCGTGGCGACCACGGAGGTCAGGTTGGACACCAGCGAGGTGGCCGTGGAGGTGACGGTGGCCTGCATGCCGCCGATGTCGTTGGCGATGCGCGACTGCACCTCGCCCGTCCTCGTACGGGTGAAGAACGAGAGCGGCATCCGCTGGAGCTGGGCGTAGACGGCGGTGCGCAGGTCGTGCATGACGCGCTGGCCGACGGTGGTGGAGATCAGCGTCTGGAGGACGCCGAAGACGCTGTTGAGCACGGCCGTGAGGATCATGCCGAGCGCCAGCAGGCTGAGCAGGCCCGTGCGCCCCTGCGGGATCGCCACGTCGAGGATCTGCCGCAGCAGGAACGGGGAGGCCACCGACACCAGCGACGACGCGCCGACCAGGAGGCCGACCACGGTGAGCTTGGCGCGGTAGGGACGGAACAGGCGGAAGATGCGCCGCAGCTGCGCCGGGCGCTCGGGCCCCTCGGCGCCGCCGGGGCGCGCCGAGGGGCCGTGGAGGATGCGGGGGCGTTTCATGGGCTCCTTAGCGGGGCGGCGGACGGGCGGGCGCGGGGCTCCCACGGCCGCTCCGGCCTGGTGGTCCTGGGGAGCGTAACTCACTCTTACCTATGCTCACAATGAGCATAGTCCTGATATTGTTCCCGCATGGAGACCCCCGACCGCCCGGACGCCCCAGCAGCCCCGCACGCCCCGGGTCGCGAGGCCGGTGAGGGAACGGAGGCCGGGCCCGACGCGCGCCGCGCCGGCGGGAGCGCCGCGGGCCGGGACGCGTCCGACCGCGACGGGCAGCTCGCGGAGCAGCTGCTGCGCCTCACCCGTCGCATCCACCGCATCCAGAAGCACCGGCTCGGCCCCGTCGGGATCACGCCCGCGCAGGGGCGGCTGCTGCGCACGGTCGCGTACTGCGTGGCGCACCGCGACGGGCCGCCCCGGATGGCGGACCTCGCGGCCCTGCTCGAAGTGGTGCCGCGCGCGGTGACGACCCTGGTGGACGGCCTTGAGGCGAACGGCTGGGCTCGCCGCGTGCCGGACCCGGCGAACCGCCGGGTGATCAGGGTGGAGCTGACGGACGCCGGCCACGGCACGCTCCGCGCCCTGCGCGACGCGCGCCGCTCGGCGGCCGAGGAGGTGCTCGCGCCGCTCGGCGACGAGCAGCGCGAGACGCTGGGCGAGCTGCTCTCCGCCCTGGTCGACGCGCCCCCGGACGCGTGGGCCGCGCCCGGTTACGGCCCGCACCGCGGCGGCTGACCGCCCAGGGCGGCCCCCCTGGCCCCGTCCCCGAGCGGGCGTGCTCCCGGAGCGGGCGCGCTCGCCTCCGGCAGAGGGCGCCCCCGGCCGGAACGGGCGCGCCCTGGAACGGGCCCCTCCCTGGAGCGAGCACGTTCCCTCGGCGGGCGCCCTCTCAGCGAGGGCGGCCCTTCCCGAAGCGGGCGCACCCCGAAGCGGGCGTGCTTCCGGCCGCGGCGGCCGGGACCCGGTCGTCCGCCACGAAAAGCGATTGCCCCCGGCTCGTCGCCGAAGCGAAGCTTGCACGCCTTGGCCGCCCACGAGTCACGGGACATCATGCGCATACACGACCTTCCCTACGCAGATCCCGGCGTCCCGGACGCCAGGTCGGGCGACCGGTTCCTCTGGTGGCTGTTCCGCGGTCAGCTCGGCGGGCAGCTCGCCTCCCTCGGCTGGGGGCTGGTCGAACAGGCCGGCATGGCCGCGCTGCCGCTGGGCTCCGGCGTCGCCGTGCAGGCGGTGGTGGACCGCTCGGGCGGGCGGCTCGCCCTCGCGGCCGGCCTGATCGCGCTGAGCGCGGTCGTCCTCGCGGTCGGCGACACGATGCTGCACCGCGCGTCCATCACGAACTGGATCACCGCGGCCGCCCGGCTCCAGCAGATACTCGCCCGCAAGGCGGTCGAGCTCGGCGCCACCCTGTCCCGGCGGGTCGCGGCGGGCGAGATCGTGACCGTGTCGACCGGCGACATCGAGAAGGTGGGCTGGTTCGTGGAGGCGGCCTCACGCTTCCTCGCCGCCGCCGTCGCGGTCGTGGCGATCGCGGTGGGCCTGCTGCTGTACGTGCCCTCGCTCGGCCTGCTGGTCGCCGTCGGCGTGCCGGTGCTCGCGCTCTCCGTGCTGCCGCTGCTCGCGCCCGCGACCCGCCGGGTCGACGTGCAGCGGGAGAAGGCGGGCCGGGCCACGGAGCTGGCCTCCGACACCGTCGCGGGACTGCGGGTGCTGCGGGGCGTCGGCGGCGAGGAACTGTTCCTCGGGCGCTACCGCGCCGTGTCGCAGGAGGTCCGCAGGGCCGCGGTGCACAGCGCGCGCATGTGGTCGCTGATCTCCGCGGTCCAGGTGCTGCTGCCGGGGCTGATGCTGATCTCCGTGGTCTGGTACGGGGCGCGGCTCGCGCTGGACGGCCGGATCACGCCGGGCGAGCTGGTGACCGTGTACAGCGCGGTGACCCTGCTGCTCGTGCCGCTCCAGCGGTTCGAGGAGATCGCGGTCGCCTTCTCGGTCTCCCGCCCCTCGGCCAGGCGCGCCGCGCGTGTCATGGCGCTCGTACGGGCGGACGCGGCGCCCGGGGACGCGGCAGCCGCCTCCCCGGTGGCGGTGGACGCGGACCGGTCCGCGTCCACCGCCACCGGGGCCACCGCCACCGGGGCCACCGCCTCCAGGGCGCCCGCGTCCGGGGGCGCCGCGGGAGGCGTTCGCGGGCCGTGGGCGGACGCGGCAGCCGGGGGCGGCCTCTTCGACCCGGTCAGCGGGCTGCTCGCGCCCGCCGGGCTGCTGACCGCGGTGGTGTGCGGCGACCCCGACGTGGCCGGGCGGCTCGCGGAACACCTGGGCGGGCACGGCGAGGGCTCCGCCCCCGACCGGGCGGCCGAGCGTGCGGGCGGCGACCCGGTGGACACGGAGGGGGACCCTCTGCCCTCGGTCCTGCTGGGCGGCGCGCCCCTCGACGGCATGCCGCTCGCCAGCGCCCGCGCCCGGGTCCTGGTCCAGGACAAGGACCCGGTGCTGCTCTCCGGCACCCTGGCCGAACTGCTCGACGTGCCCTCGTCCGGCGCCGTCCCGCCGGCCCGCGCGCTGGCCGCGGCCCAGTGCGGGGACGTGCTGGAGGCGCTGGTCAGGTCGTCCCCGCCGCCGGGGGGCGGCGGGGACGCCGACCCGATGGCCGCGCGGATCACCGAACGCGGCAGGTCGCTCTCCGGCGGGCAGCGGCAGCGGCTCGCGCTGGCCCGCTCGCTGGTGGCCGACCCCGAGGTGCTGGTGCTCGACGAGCCGACCTCTGCGGTCGACTCGCACACCGAGACGCGCGTCGCGGACGGGGTGCGGCGGCTGCGCACCGGCCGTACGACGGTGGTGTTCGCCTCCTCGCCCCTGCTGCTCGACCGGGCCGACCGGGTGGTCCTCGTGCTCGGCGGGAAGGCCGCGGCCACCGGGCGCCACCGCGACCTGCTGCGCACGGACGACCGGTACCGCGCCGTCGTCACCCGGGAGACCGACGCGGACACCGGGGAACGGACCCGCGGCCACCGAACGGGCCTCACCGACGAGATGATGGAGGAGAGCACATGAAGGCCCCCGCGAGACCCCGCTTCGACCCGGCGGCGCCCGAGGACGCGGCGACGATCCTGCCCGTGGGCTCGGCCGCGACCGTACGGGCGTACGTGGCCGGCCTGTTGCGGCGCCACCGCCGCGCGTTCCTGGTGCTGCTCTCGGTGAACGCGGGCTCCGTGGTGGCGTCGATGGTGGGCCCGTACCTGCTCGGCACCGTCGTACAGCGGCTCGCGGACGGGGCGCGCAGCGCGCAGGAGCTTCATCTCCCCCTGGTCACCGCGGTGTTCGCGGTCGCGCTGGCCGTGCAGACGGTGTTCACCCGCACGGTACGGCTGCGCGGCTCCGTGCTCGGCGAGGAGATGCTGGCGGACCTGCGCGAGGACTTCCTCGTAAGGGCGGTGGGGCTGCCGCCCGGTGTGCTGGAGCGTGCGGGCACGGGCGACCTGCTGTCCAGGATCACCACCGACATCGACCGGCTCGCCGACGCCATGCGGGAGGCAGTGCCGCAACTCGCCATCGGCGTGGTGTGGGTGGCGCTGCTGGTGGGCGCCATCACCGTGACCGCGCCGCCCCTCGCGCTCGCCGTGCTGGTGGCCGCGCCGCTCTTGATCGTAGGCTGCCGCTGGTACTTCCGGCGGGCGCCGTCCGCGTACCGCTCGGAGGCGGCGGGGTACGCGGCGGTCGCGGCGTCGCTGACGGAGACGGTCGACGCGGGCCGCACGGTCGAGGCGTACCGGCTCGGCGGGGATCGCGTCGCCCTGTCCGACCTGCGGATCGCTCGCTGGACGGCGTGGGAGCGCTACACGCTGTGGCTGCGCACCGTGCTGTTCCCGGTCATCAACCTCACCTCCTCACTGGTCTTCCTCGCGACGCTGCTGCTGGGCGGGGTGTTCGTGCTGCAGGGGTGGATCGACGTCGGCCAGCTCACCACGGGCGCGCTGTTCGCGCAGATGCTCGTGGACCCGATGGAGATCATCTTGCGGTGGTACGACGAACTCCAGGTCGCCCAGGTCTCGATCGCCCGGCTGGTGGGCGTGCGGGACATCGAGCCGGACGGCGGCGACCCCGGCCTCTCCCCCGCGGGGCGCGAGGTGCGCGCGGACAGTGTGCGCTTCGGCTACACGGCGGGCGTCGACGTGCTGCACCGGGTGTCGCTCGGCATCGCCCCCGGCACCCGGCTCGCGCTCGTCGGGCCCTCGGGGGCGGGCAAGTCGACGCTCGGCAGGCTGCTCGCCGGGATCTACGGGCCCCGGCGCGGCACGGTCACGCTCGGCGGCGCCGAACTCTCCCGGATGCCCGCGGAGTCGGTGCGGCGCCATGTGGCACTGGTCAACCAGGAGCACCACGTCTTCGTGGGCTCGCTGCGCGACAACCTCCGCCTCGCCAGGGCGGACGCGGACGACGCGGCGCTGTGGGCGGCGCTCTGCGCGGTCGACGCCGACGGCTGGGCCCGGTCCCTTGCGGACGGCCTGGACACGGAGGTCGGCGCGGGCGGCGCGGCGCTCACCCCGGCGCAGGCCCAACAGATCGCGCTGGCGCGGCTCGTGCTCGCGGACCCGCACACGCTGGTGCTCGACGAGGCGACCTCGCTGCTCGACCCGAGGGCGGCCCGCCAGCTGGAGCGCTCGCTCGGCCGGGTGCTGGAGGGCCGTACGGTCATCGCGATCGCGCACCGGCTCCACACGGCCCACGACGCGGACCTGATCGCGGTCGTGGAAGACGGGCGGATCAGCGAACTCGGCCCGCACGACGAGCTGGTGGCGGCGGACGGCGCGTACGCGGCGCTCTGGCGGTCCTGGCACGGGTGACCCGCGCGCCGTGGTCCGTGGCCCGCGCCCGCGGCGCGTCCCGGACCGGGGTCACAGCACGCCGAGCGCGACCACTCCGCCGAGGCCGCCGAGGATCATGAACAGCGGCATCAGTATCTTCACCTCGACCCAGCTGCCCGCGCGGAAGCGCATGGGCTTCGGCGTCCCGAAGGCGTACCAGCGCTTGCGGCCGACCGGGATGGGCCACAGGATCGGGCAGCCGGAGACGGTGATCGCGTCGCCGAGGTCGTGCACCAGCGCGCCGAGGACGATCGGCAGGCCGAGCCACAGATAGTCCTGGCCCGGGTCGGTGAAGAGCCAGTTCGCGCCGTGGCCCGGCTCGTCGAGGATGCCGGCCAGCGTCCAGGCGGCGAACGCCCCCAGCAGCCACACGAGGACGTCGCTCGACACCCGCGCGGCCCGCCACAGCAGGCCCTCCACCGCGAGGACCATGTGGACGAAGAGGATCCCGAGGACCGCCCAGCGGCCGCCCTTGACGGCGAGCGCGGAGGCGCCCGCGCCGATCAGCACGGCCCACAGCCAGGTGTGGGTGAGCGTGCGGTGACCGCCGCTGCGACTGCTCGGGTCGCCCTTGAGCCGGGTGCTCCGGTAGGCGAAGTGGGAGAGCGCGTCGACCAGCGCGCACACCCACCGGGAGATCGGCCCGAAGGCGCGGGAGATCGTCGCGGCCTTGTGGTCCAGGTCGGGCGCGAGCGCCGCGCCCGAGGAGATCAGCGCTCCCGCCACCAGGACCGGCCAGGGCATTTCGTGTCCGAGCGCCGAAGCGACGGCACCCGCTCCGAGCCATGCGGCCGCCCCCGACAGCGAGTGTGCTGGTCCCATCATGGTGGTACGCGTCTCCCTCTGGAGTTGTCGTCGGCGCCGGCGATCATGCCGCTCGGCTCCGCAGCGTACAGTCCGTGATCTTCACCGGGCCGTCCGGTTCCCGTATCCGGACGGGGAGCGGGCAAGATGGTGGCGTGACCCTTATCGATCAGCTGCCGAAGGACGCCGACCCCGATGCCCTCTTCGAGGCCTTCTCGACATGGAGCGAGGAGCGGGGCATCACCCTCTATCCGGCGCAGGAGGAGGCCCTGATCGAGGTGGTGTCGGGGAACAACGTGATCCTGTCCACCCCGACGGGCTCGGGCAAGAGCCTGGTGGCCGCGGGCGCGCACTTCGCGGCGCTCGCCCGGGACGAGGTCACCTTCTACACGGCGCCGATCAAGGCGCTGGTCTCGGAGAAGTTCTTCGACCTGTGCAAGCTGTTCGGCACGGAGAACGTCGGCATGCTGACCGGCGACGCGTCGGTCAACGCGGACGCGCCGGTGATCTGCTGCACGGCCGAGGTGCTGGCCGCGATCGCGCTGCGTGACGGGAAGTACGCGGACATCGGCCAGGTCGTGATGGACGAGTTCCACTTCTACGCGGAGCCGGACCGCGGCTGGGCCTGGCAGATCCCGCTGCTCGAACTGCCGCAGGCGCAGTTCGTGCTGATGTCGGCGACGCTCGGCGACGTGTCGCGGTTCGAGGAGGACCTGACGCGCCGCACGGGCCGCGAGACCGCGGTCGTGCGCTCGGCGACACGGCCCGTCCCGCTGTCGTACGAGTACCGCACGACGCCCATCACGGAGACGCTGACGGAGCTGCTTGAGACGCACCAGGCACCCGTCTACATCGTGCACTTCACGCAGGCGGCGGCCGTGGAGCGGGCGCAGTCGCTGATGAGCATCAACATGTGCTCGCGGGAGGAGAAGGACCGGATCGCCGGCCTGATCGGCAACTTCCGCTTCACCACCGCCTTCGGCCGCAATCTGTCGCGGTACGTGCGGCACGGCATCGGCGTGCACCACGCCGGGATGCTGCCCAAGTACCGGCGGCTGGTGGAGAAGCTGGCGCAGGCGGGGCTGCTCAAGGTCATCTGCGGTACGGACACGCTCGGCGTCGGGGTGAACGTGCCGATCCGCACGGTGCTGTTCACCGCGCTCACGAAGTACGACGGCAGCCGCGTGCGGACGCTGCGCGCGCGGGAGTTCCACCAGATCGCGGGCCGGGCGGGGCGCGCGGGCTTCGACACGGCTGGCCTGGTGGTGGCGCAGGCGCCGGAGCACGTGATCGAGAACGAGAAGGCCCTCGCGAAGGCGGGCGACGACCCGAAGAAACGCCGCAAGGTGGTGCGCAAGAAGGCGCCCGAGGGGTTCGTCGCCTGGTCCATGGCGTCCTTCGAGAAGCTGATCGCCGCCGATCCCGAGCCGCTGACCTCGCGGTTCCGGGTCACCCACACCATGCTGCTCTCGGTGATCGCCCGGCCGGGCAACGCCTTCGACGCGATGCGGCACCTGCTTGAGGACAACCACGAGCCGCGCAAGCAGCAGCTGCGGCACATCCGGCGGGCGATCGCGATCTACCGCTCACTGCTCGACGGCGGTGTGGTGGAGCGGCTCGACACGCCGGACGCGGAGGGCAGGATCGTCCGGCTGACGGTCGACCTCCAGCACGACTTCGCGCTCAACCAGCCGCTCTCCACGTTCGCGCTCGCCGCGTTCGAGCTGCTCGACCCCGAGTCGCCCTCGTACGCGCTCGACATGGTGTCGGTGGTGGAGTCGACGCTCGACGACCCGCGGCAGATCCTGGGCGCCCAGCAGAACAAGGCGCGCGGCGAGGCGGTCGCGGAGATGAAGGCGGACGGCGTCGAGTACGAGGAGCGCATGGAGCGCCTCCAGGAGGTCTCGTACCCGAAGCCCCTGGAGGAGCTGCTGTGGCACGCGTACGACGTGTACCGCAGGAGCCACCCGTGGGTCGGCGACCACCCGGTCTCGCCCAAGTCGGTGGTCCGGGACATGTACGAACGGGCCATGTCCTTCGCGGAGTTCACCCGGTTCTACGAGCTGGCGCGGACCGAGGGCATCGTGCTGCGCTATCTGGCGAGCGCCTACAAGGCGCTGGAACACACCATTCCCGAGCATCTGAAGTCGGAGGACCTGGAGGATCTGACCGCGTGGCTCGGCGAGTTGGTGCGGCAGGTCGACTCCAGTCTGCTGGACGAGTGGGAGGCGCTCGCCAATCCGGAGGAGGAGAGCGCGGAGGAGGCGCAGGAGAAGGCCGACCAGGTGCGTCCCGTCACGGCGAACGCGCGGGCCTTCCGGGTGCTCGTGCGCAACGCGATGTTCCGCAGGGTGGAGCTCGCCGCCCTGGACAAGGTCGCGGAACTGGGCGCGATGGACGCCGAGTCGGGCTTCGACGAGGACGCCTGGGCGGACGCGATGGACGGCTACTGGGACGAGTACGACGACCTGGGCACGGGGCCGGACGCGCGGGGACCGAAGCTGCTGTCCATCGAGGAGGACCCGGCGCACGGGGTGTGGCGGGTGCGGCAGGCCTTCGACGACCCGAACGGCGACCACGACTGGGGCATCAGCGCCGAGGTCGACCTCGCCGCGTCGGACGAGCAGGGACTCGCGGTGGTGCGGGTCACGTCGGTCGGCCGCCTCTGACTTCCGCCCGCCGGGCGGCGGGGCGGCGGCCGGCGGCTGAACCGGCGGGTCCACAATGGACGGGCACCACCGTGGCCGGAGAACCCCCGGAGAGCCGGAGGACAGCCGGCAGGAACGAGGAAGGTCCGCTTCATGAGTCTGTACGACATCCCGCTGCGCACGCTGTCCGGTGAGCCCACGTCGCTCGCCGAGTACCGGGGCAAGGCCGTGCTGGTGGTCAACGTGGCGTCCAAGTGCGGCGCGACCCCGCAGTACACGGCGCTCGAAGGGCTGCAGAAGACGTACGGGGACCGGGGGTTCACCGTCGTCGGCGTGCCGTGCAACCAGTTCGGCGGCCAGGAGCCCGGCACCGCCGAGGAGATCCAGACGTTCTGCACGACGACGTACGGGGTCACGTTCCCGATGCTGGAGAAGACCGACGTCAACGGTGACGGCAGGCACCCGCTGTTCGCGGAGCTGACCGCGGCCGCGGACGCCGAGGGCAAGGCCGGCGATGTGGCGTGGAACTTCGAGAAGTGGCTGCTGAGCCCGCAGGGTGAGGTGGTGGCGCGGTTCCGCACCGGGACGACGCCCGAGGACCCCTCGGTCGTCTCCGCCGTGGAGGCCCAGCTGCCCGCCTGACGTGCGGCGCACGCGAAACGGCTCCGCTCCCCGCGGGGAGCGGAGCCGCGCGCGCCCGTGGGGGGTCAGCGGATCGGCACACCCGAGAGGGTCCGCGCGATGACGAGGCGCTGGATCTCGCTCGTGCCTTCGAAGATGGTGTAGATGGCGGCGTCCCGGTGCATGCGCTCGACGGGGTACTCGCGGGTGTAGCCGTTGCCCCCGAGGATCTGCACGGCCTGCGCGGTGACCTGCTTGGCGGTCTCGCTGGCGAACAGCTTGGACATGGAGCCCTCGGCCGACTCGAACTTCTTGCCGTTCGCGGCCATCCAGGAGGCGCGCCACACCAGGAGCCTGGCGGCGTCGACGCGGGTGCGCATGTCGGCGAGCTGGAAGGCGACGCCCTGGTTGTCGATGATGGGGCGGCCGAACTGGGTGCGGGTGGTGGCGTAGTCGAGGGCCACCTCGTACGCGGCGCGCGCGGTGCCGACGGCCATCGCGCCGACGGCGGGGCGGGAGGCCTCGAAGGTGGCCATCGCGGCGTTCTTGACGCGCTCGCCGCCCTTCTGGGCCTTCTCGCGGGCGCGGGCGAGCCGCTCGTCGAGCTTCTCCTTGCCGCCGAGCAGGCAGGCGCCCGGCACGCGCACGTCGTCGAGCACGACCTCGGCGGTGTGGGAGGCGCGGATGCCGTGCTTCTTGAACTTCTGGCCCTGCGAGAGGCCCCTGGTGCCCGGCGGCACGATGAAGGAGGCGTGGCCCTTGGAGCCGAGTTCCGGGTCGACCACGGCGACGACGACGTGGACGTTGGCGATGCCGCCGTTGGTGGCCCAGGTCTTGGTGCCGTTGAGCACCCACTCGTCGGCGGCCTCGTCGTAGACGGCGCGGGTGCGCATGGCGGCGACGTCGGAGCCGGCGTCCGGCTCCGATGAGCAGAAGGCGGCGAGCTTGACGTCGTCGGCGTCGCCGTACATCTGCGGTATCCAGGTGCCGATCTGCTCGTCGGTGCCGTTGGCGAGGACGCCGACCGCGGCCAGGCCCGTGCCGACGATGGAGAGGCCGATGCCCGCGTCGCCCCAGAACAGCTCCTCCATGACGAGGGGGAGGCCGAGGCCCGACGGGTCGAAGTACTGCTGGGCGTAGAAGTCGAGGGAGTAGATCCCGAGCTTGGCCGCCTCCTGGATGATGGGCCAGGGGGTCTCCTCGCGCTCGTCCCACTCGGCGGCGGCGGGGCGGATCACGTCCGCGGCGAATCCGTGCAGCCAGTCGCGGACCTCCTTCTGCTCGTCGCTGGGTTCGAGAGTGAACTCGGCCATCTTCCCTCCATCGTTACTGCTGGTAACCACAGTCTGTTACTCGCCAGTAGGCCCTGTCAACCAATCACAGCTGACCAGCACTCCCGTGACGGGGGTGTTAGGTTGCGCGGGCATCACGGATCGGGTAGGGGCGGGGAGAAATCATGGAGACCACTCCACAGCGGGAGCAGAAGCGCGCGGCCGAGCAGCGGCGGCGGGACCTGCTGGAGGCGGCGGAGCGGGTGGTGCTCAGGGACGGCCCCGGAGCCTCCATGAACGCGATCGCGGCGGAGGCGGGCATCACCAAGCCCATCCTCTACCGGCACTTCGGCGACAAGGGCGGCCTGTACCGGGCGCTCGCCAAGCGCCACACGGACGCCCTGCTGGGCGCGCTGCGAGCCGCGCTCGACGCGCCGGCCGAGCGCCGCAGACGCGTGGAGGGCACGCTCGACACGTATCTCGCGGCGATCGAGACCAACCCGCAGGTCTACCGCTTCCTCATGCACCCGGCGGAGGACCCGCCGCCGCTCGACCGGAACTTCGACGTGGGACGGCACTCCGCGCCGCTGCTGCGGCGCCTCGGCGAGGAACTGGGCAAGGTGATCGAGGAACGCGTCGACCTGGGTGAGGACGGCGCGGGCCGCGCCAGGATCTGGGGCCACGGGATCGTCGGGATGATGCACGGCGCGGGCGACTGGTGGCTCGGCGAGCGGCCCTGCTCCCGCGCGGAGCTGGTGACCGCCATGGCCGACCTGCTCTGGGGCCGCCTGTCGAGCGTCGAGGACCGCGCCGAGGGCCCCGGTTTCTGACGCCGCCGCGCGCCGCGCTCAGCCGACCGCCCACGGCGCCCTGGCCGCGGCCCGCAGCACCCTCGCCCTGCGCCGGCCGGCGAGCCGGTCCGGGTAGACCCGGCCCGCCAGGTGGTCCGTCTCGTGCTGGAGGCAGCGCGCGAAGAACCCCTCCCCCTCGACGCGCGCCTGCTCCCCCTCGCGGGTCACGCCCACCACGACGGCCCGGTCGCCGCGCTCGGTGCCCGCTTCGAGGCCCGGCAGGGAGAGACAGCCCTCCGGGCCCCGCACGGCCGGGCCATCCACCGCGAGCAGCCGCGGGTTCACCAGGTGCCCGACGTGGCGGACCTCGTCGTCGTCGGGGCAGTCGTAGACGAACACCTGGCGCGCCACGCCGATCTGGTTGGCGGCGAGGCCGACACCGCCCGCGGCGTACATCGTCGCGAAGAGGTCCTCGACCAGCTCCGCGAGGGCGGGGCCGAAGTCGGTGACCGGGGCGCAGGGCGTGTGCAGCACGGGGTCGCCGAGCGTCCGCACGGCTCGTACCCGCCCGCCGCTGCCGGGGATCGGACGCCTTCGCATGACCGCCAGGGTACGGTCCGCGCGTTCCGCGCAGTGCGGCCCCGTGCCGCGGTTCTGGGCCGTCGCCGTATCTCGGTAGGCTGACCCAGGACCGAGGCGAGGAGGATCAGGGACGATGGCAGGCAACACGGAGCCGCTGCCTTCGCGGGCCAAGCTGGCCGTGACGGCGGGCAAGGCCGCGGCGGCGGTGTCGCGCGCGGCCGGACGCGGCAGCGGATCGGTGATCGGCGGGAAGGTGGCGCTCCGGCTCGACCCCGACCTGTTGGGCCGGCTCGCGCACCACCTCGACGTCGTCCTCGTGTCCGCGACCAACGGCAAGACGACCACCACCCGTCTGATCGCCGAGGCCCTGCGCGCCGCGGGTCCCGTGGTCTCCAACGCGCTCGGCGCCAACATGCCCGCGGGCATCACCTCCGCGCTCGCCGGTGGCTCGGACGCGCGCTTCGGCGTGATCGAGGTGGACGAGAAGTACCTGGCGGGTGTCGCGCGGGACACCACGCCCAAGGCGATCGCGCTGCTCAACCTCTCCCGCGACCAGCTGGACCGCGCGGCGGAGACCCGGATGCTCGCCGAGAAGTGGCGCGAGGGGCTCGCCGGGACCAAGGCCGTGGTGATCGCCAACGCCGACGACCCGCTGATCGTCTGGGCCGCCTCCTCGTCCCCGAACGTGGTCTGGGTCGCCGCAGGCCAGGAGTGGAAGGACGACGCCTGGTCCTGCCCGTCCTGCGGCGGCGTGATGCAGCGCCCCGGCGACGACTGGTTCTGCGGAGAGTGCGGCTTCCGCAGGCCCGCGCCGAGCTGGGCGCTGCGCGACGACCACGTGCTCGACCCGCACGGCTCGGCCTGGCCGATCCACCTCCAGCTGCCGGGGCGCGCCAACAAGGCCAACGCCACCACGTCCGCTGCGGTCGCCGCGGCCTTCGGGGTGCCGCCGGGCGTCGCGCTCCAGCGCATGTACCAGGTGCAGGCGGTCGCAGGACGCTACGACGTGGTGTCGTTCAACAACCGCGACCTGCGGCTGCTGCTCGCGAAGAACCCGGCGGGCTGGCTGGAGACCTTCTCGCTGATCGATCCGCCGCCGACCCCGGTCATCCTCTCGGTGAACGCCCGCGGCGCCGACGGCACGGACACGTCCTGGCTGTGGGACGTCGACTACACCCGGCTCACGGGCCACCCGATCTGCGTGCTCGGCGACCGCAAGCTCGACCTCGCGGTCCGCCTGGAGGTGGCGGGCCTCGCCTTCCGCGTCTGCGAGTCACTGGACGAGGCCGTGCAGTACGCGCCCCCCGGGCGCATCGAGGTGATCGCCAACTACACGGCCTTCCAGGACCTGCGCCGCCGCGTCGGCAACTGATCCAGCGCACCGCCGAGCTTTACGAGAGGAACGAGCGAGCATGAGCGAGAGCAGCCTCAGGCTGGTGTGGATCTACCCCGACCTGCTGAGCACCTACGGGGACCAGGGCAACGCGCTGGTCGTCGAGCGCCGGGCCCACCAGCGCAGGCTGAACGTGTCCCGGGTCGACGTCCGCAGCGACCAGCCGGTACCGACCTCGGGCGACATCTATCTGATCGGCGGCGGCGAGGACCGGCCGCAGCGGCTCGCCGCGGAGCGGCTGCGCAGGGACGGCGGGCTGAACCGCGCCGTCTCCAACGGCGCGATCGTCTTCTCGGTGTGCGCGGGCTACCAGATCCTGGGCCACGAGTTCGTCAACGACCTCGGGCAGCGCGAGCCGGGCCTCGGCCTGCTCGACGTGATCTCCACCCGTGGCGAGGGCGAGCGGTGCGTGGGCGACGTTCTCGCGGACATCGACCCGAACCTGAACCTGCCGCAGCTGACGGGGTTCGAGAACCACCAGGGCGTCACCCACCTCGGTCCGACGGCGCGGCCGTTCGCCCGGGTGCGGCTCGGCCGGGGCAACGGCACGGGCGACGGCACCGAGGGCGCGTTCAACGACACCGTGTTCGGCACGTACATGCACGGTCCCGTGATGGCGCGCAACCCGCACATCGCGGACCTGCTGCTGAAGCTGGCCCTCGACGTGAACGCGCTGCCGCCGGTCGACGACCGGTGGTACGAGGCCCTCAGGAACGAGCGCATCAGCGCGGCCGTACAGCCCGCCTGAGCACCCCTCCCGCCCAGCCGAGCGGCCCTGGGGGCGCACCGGCCGCACCCCTTCCGAGCAGGGGATTCACCATCTGAGCGCGGGGGCGGGGAGGGTCGGCGGACGCCTGTCCAGCAGGCGGACGCCGGGTTCGGCGCGGGCCCCGGGCGCCGGTAGGGTGGCGGCGATCAGACCGGACGACGGGGTCCGGTCTTCGCCCCACACGTGAAAAGGTTGTCCGGGCCATGCGAATTGGCGTCCTCACCTCCGGCGGCGACTGCCCTGGTCTCAACGCGGTGATCCGGTCCGTGGTGCACCGGGCCGTCGTCGACCACGGCGACGAGGTCATCGGGTTCCACGACGGCTGGAAGGGCCTCCTGGAGTGCGACTACCGCAAGCTCGACCTTGACGCCGTCGGCGGCATCCTCGCCAGGGGCGGCACGATCCTCGGTTCCTCCCGCGTGCAGCCCGCGCATCTGCGCGGCGGCGTGGAGCGGGCCCGCGGCCACGTCGCCGACCTGGGGCTCGACGTGATCATCCCGATCGGCGGCGAGGGCACGCTCAAGGCGGCCAACCTGCTCTCCGAGGCGGGTCTGCCGATCGTCGGCGTCCCGAAGACCATCGACAACGACATCGCCTCCACCGACGTGACCTTCGGCTTCGACACGGCCGTGGGGGTCGCGACGGAGGCGCTGGACCGGCTCAAGACCACCGCGGAGTCCCACCAGCGCGTGCTGATCGTGGAGGTCATGGGCAGGCACACCGGGTGGATCGCGCTGCACTCGGGCATGGCGGCGGGCGCCCACGCGGTCGTCGTGCCGGAGCGGCCCTTCGACATCGACGAACTGACCGAGGTCGTCGGCAGGCGGTTCTCCGCGGGCAAGCGGTTCGCGATCGTGGTGGTCGCGGAGGGCGCGAAGCCACGCGAGGACTCGATGGAGTTCGACGAGGGCGGCACCGACATCTACGGGCACGAGCGGTTCGCCGGGGTCGCGGGACAGCTCGCCGTCGAGCTGGAGCAGCGGCTGGGCAAGGAGGCGAGGCCGGTCATCCTCGGCCACGTCCAGCGCGGCGGCACGCCCACGGCGTACGACAGGGTGCTCGCGACCCGGTTCGGCTGGCACGCCGTCGAGGCGGCGCACCGCGGCGAGTTCGGCATGATGACGGCGCTGCACGGCACGGACATCGAGATGGTGCCGCTGACGGAGGCCGTCGAGACGCTCAAGACGGTGCCCGCCGAGCGGTACGCGGAGGCCGAGTGCGTGCTGTGAGCCCGTCGGCCTGACGGTGCGTCCGCCGCGCCCCTGTCCGCCCCCGCCCGCGGACGCGGCCGGGGGCGGTTCTAGTCTGGGTCCGGACATCAGGCACGAACCAGCCCCCACGGGAGTACGCGGATGGATCACGGCATGCACGGCATGATGACGGACCTGCCGCCGTTCACGCTGGGGCGCGCCTTCGCCTACTCGAACGACCCGTTCTTCCTGGTCGGCTGTCTGCTGGCGCTCGCGCTCTACGGCTGGGGCGTGGTCAGGCTGCGCCGCAGGGGCGACGCCTGGTCGCCCGGCAGGACCGTCTCGTTCGCCGCCGGCGTGCTGATGGTCGGCGTGACGATGTGCACGGCGCTCAACGACTACGGCATGGTCATGTTCAGCGTGCACATGGTGCAGCACATGATCATCAGCATGGTCGCGCCGATCCTGCTGCTGCTCGGCGCGCCGGTGACCCTGGCGCTGCGTACCCTGCCGGTGCTGGGGCGGGGCCGCAAGGGTCCGCGCGAGCTGCTGCTGATGCTGCTGCACAGCCGGTTCGTGCGGGTGGTCTCACACCCGGCGTTCACGATCCCGGTGTTCATCGCGAGCCTGTACGGCCTCTACTTCACGCCGATCTTCGACTTCCTGATGCGCTCGGAGGCCGGGCACATCGCGATGATGGTGCACTTCCTCGCGGTGGGCCTGCTGTTCTTCTGGCCGATCATGGGCGTCGACCCGGGCCCGCACCGCTCGGGCTACCTGATGCGGATGCTTGAGCTGTTCGCGGGCATGCCGTTCCACGCGTTCTTCGGCATCGCGCTGATGATGGCGAGCCAGCCGATGATCCGCGCGTACGAGCATCCCGCGGCCTCGCTCGGCATCGACGCGCTCTCCGACCAGACGGCGGCGGGCGGCATCGCCTGGGGCTTCAGCGAGGTTCCCTCTGTGCTGGTGCTGATCGCGCTGGTCTTCCAGTGGTACCGCTCCGACCAGCGGCAGGCCGTCCGCAGCGACCGGGCCGCCGACCGCGACGGCGACAAGGAGCTCGCCGCGTACAACGCCTACCTGGCGGCGCTCCAGGCCAGGGGCCGCTAGCGCGGGAGCCCCGGTTCGGCGAGGATGGTGCCACCGTCGGGTTCGGGAGGAGGACACAGATGTCCGGTTCCACCAGGACCATGGGCGTCGTCACCGTGGTCGCACTCGTGGTGGTCACCGCGTACACCGTGGGGCTCGGGAGCAGCGGCTGGCTGTGGTTCGGCTGGGTCGTGCTCGGCCTGGTGACCCTCGGCATGATCGCCACCGGCAGGGAGCACTGAGCGGAGCGGGCCCGGCGCGGCGGGGCCGGTGCACGGCGGCCGCACCGCCGCGGACGGCGGTACGGCCGGCGGCGGTCAGCCGGCGTCGTCGCGGCGGCCCGCGGTCGCGGCGCCGTTGGCGCTGCCCGCCTGCTCGCGGACCTGGAGTCCGGCGCCTGCCGCCTGGCCCGTGCTCCCCTGGCCGCTCTGCGCGGCCTCGACGGGACCGGTCTGTGCGCGGAGCGTGTTCAGGATGGCCATGCCCTGGCTGACCAGGCCCGCCACCATCTCGTTGAGTCCGTCCGTGCCGTTGAGCACGGTCAGCTGGGAGCCCTGGAGGCCGCGGGCCGCCGCCTCGGCGAGTTCGGGCAGCACCTCGACGACGCGGTTGGCCGCGATGAGTTCCTGGTTGCCGTTCTTCAGGGACTCGGCGCGTGCCGCGTTGGCGTCGGCCTCGGCCTGCGCGAGGGCGCGTTCCGCGTAGGCCCTGCCGTCCGCCTCCGCCTTGGCGCGGTCGCGGTTGGCCTCGGCGAGGGTCCGCTGCCGGTACGCCTCGGCGTCGGCGGGGCGCCGTACCTCGGCCTCCAGGCGCTGGGCGGCGAGCCGCGCCTGACGCTCGGCGAGGAGTGTCTGCGCCTCGATGACCTCGTGCGAGGCGTTGGCCTCCGCGAGCGGTCCCGCCTGGCTCGCGCGGGCCGCCGCCTGCTCCGTCTCGGCCTGGAACCCGGCGCGCTTGATCGCCGTGTCCCGCTCGTACGCGGCCTTGAGCGCCGCGGCCTCCTGCTCGCGCTCGGCGGCCTGCTGGTCGGCGCGGGCCTGGGCGATGCGCGCCTGGCTCGCGACGGCGGCGGCGTGCGGCGCCGCGAGGTTGTCGACGTAGCCGGTGCTGTCCATGATCTCCTGGATCTGGAGGGCGTCCACGACGATGCCCAGCTTCTCCATCTCGCTGTGGCTGCCCGCCTTCACCTCCTGGGAGACCCGGTCGCGCTCGCGGATGATCTGCTCGACCGTGAGGCCGCCGATGATGGATCGCAGATGGCCCGAGAAGATCCGGCCGACCAGCTCCTCCATGCGGTGCTGCTCGGTGAGGAACCTGCGGGCGGCGTTGGCGATGGACACCGCGTCGTCGCCCACCTTGAAGACGGCGACCGCCCGCACGGTCAGCCTGATGCCCTGCTGGGTGACGCACTCCTCCGCGATCTCGGCCTCGCGCAGCGCGAGCGAGAGCATGCGCGCCCGCTGCTTGACCGGGAGGACGAAACTGCCGTGGCCGGTGACGATACGGAACTGCGTGTCGTCCCGCCGCCGCTTCGAACCGGAGATGAGCATTGCCTCGTTGGGCGCGGGAACACGCCAGAACAGCATGAGTGGACTCCTGTCGCAAACGTGGTGGTCGGTGGTCAGGAGGGAAGGGGCTCCACGATCACGGAGCGGGCCGAGATGCACTCGGTGACCAGCACCCTGATGTGTGTGCCGATCGGTTGGTCCGCCCAGGCCGCGTACGCCTCGGAGCCGCCCCGCACGGCCACCAGCACTTCGCCGAATCCGTCCTGCGGGATCGGGACCGTGATGCGGCCGACCGCCCCCACGGGGCTCTCCGACGAGAGATCTGTCTCGGACATCGACCGCAGTCCCACCTCCACCCACCCGTCCGGCCGGGACCGGAGCTGCCCGGCGGCCCCCTGCCGCCGGACGTCTTCACACTACTCCGGACCGGCCGCCGCGCACTGTCCCCGGGACGTCACCGAACGGGAACGGAACGCCCACGTCACAGGAGCAGGTCCGCCAGCCTGTCGACCTCGTCGAGGCGCGCGATCGTGGGCGTGAACGTCAGCTCGTTGACGCCGATGTCCGCGAACTCGCGGACGATGCCGCGGATGCGCTCGGGGGTGCGGACCACGCCGTCCGCGATGGTGCCCGCGTGGTCGCCGGCGTAGGCGTAGTAGCCGCGGACGTAGCGGTCGGACGCCTCCTCGTCCGCGGGGTCGGTGCAGAAGTAGGCGAGGCCGAGCAGCCGGGGCTCGCCTGCGCGTCCTGCGGCGCGCCAGGCGTCGAGGATCCGGCCGACCATGGGCTCTGCCCTGCGGGGGCCGCCGCCAGCGCCGGTCCAGCCCGCGCCCCAGCGCGCGGTCCTGCGCACGGCCCGCGCGCCGTGGCCGCCGATCAGCACGGGCACCTCGGCTCCGCCGGGCACGACGGCGCGGCGCTCGCCGGGGAAGTCGCCGTCCTCGACGGCCTCGCCGCGCCAGGCGGCGTGCAGGTACTCCAGTTGGCGGTCGAAGGCGGCGCCCCTGCCCCCGAAGTCGCGCTCGGCGGGGGCGTAGTCGGAGGGGCGGGCGCCGACGCCGAGGCCGAGGGTGAGGCGGTCGCCGCTGAGCTGGGCGAGGGTGCCGGTGATCTTGGCGAGCACGGCGTCGGGGTAGGTGGGGCCGAGCACCGCGTTGGTGGTCAGCCCGATGCGGGAGGTCGCGCCCGCCACGACGGCGAGCGAGGTGAGCGAGTCGTACGAGGGGTACGGGACGCGGCCGATGGTGGAGACGAAGGCGAAGCCGCGCTCCTCTGCGCGGACCGCCCAGTCCCGCATCAGCGGGGCGCTGGTGCCGGTGGTGGTGTTGGGGAGTGCGATGCCGATGCGCACGGCGGCGGCTCCTTCGCGGTGGTTCTCGGTGGGCGCGGCGGCCGCGTGGGGCGGCCCTGTGATCACCCGGGGCACACCTAGCCGTGCCCGACGGGCCCGCACCGAAACCGGACCCATGCGCTCCGCCGCCACGGGCGCACCCCCGCGCGCGGCGCGGGGTCAGTACGCGGCGTGCCTGCCGCCCCGCGGCCTGGTCCGCCGCGGCCGGTACAGCAGCAGGAAGACGGTGGCGAGCACGGCGACGGCCTGCGCGACGACGGTGAGGGTCTTGTCGCGGAACCACACCGGTTCGTACATGTCGGGGAACGGCCCGAGGGTGCCCACGTCGGCGTAGCGGTAGATCAGCAGCAGGGCGAGGCCGCCCGCTGCGACGGCCCACGCGAACACGTCGCCCGGCACGCGCCGCCACACGAGGACGAGCAGGGCGGCGAGCGCGGCGAGCGCGGCCTCGACGCGGAAGAGTGTGCCCTGGCTGATGCTCTCGCCGACGGCGTCGTAGCGGTCGGCGAGATGGACGTGCAGATAGGCGTCGACGGCGAGTCCCGCGGCGGCGAGCACCCGGGCGGCGCCGCGCGGGAAGCGTCCCGCTCTCCTGTCATCTCTCATGGCTGCTCCCTCAGTTGACTGTGAGTGTGCCCTTCATGAAGGGGTGGATGGAACAGTCGAACGGATAGGAGCCGGCCGTGCCGGGCGCCGTGAACGACGCCGTCTTGCCGGGGGCGATGCGCCCGGCGTCGAACGTCCCGCGGCCGGTGCCGGTGACTGTGTGGGGGGTGGTGTCCTTGTTGGTGACGGTGATCCTGGTGGTCGCCGCCAGTGGAACCCGCCGTCCGCCGCCCGGCGAGCGGACGGGGCCGTCCGGGCTACGGGGCCGGGCGGCCCGCGCCGCGCGGCCCGCCCGGGCGGGAGCGGGTCATGCCTGCCCGGTCTCGAAGCGGCTGATCCTCTCGCCGCGCACGGTGAACGACCACCGGGTGCGCATGTGGCCGTAGGTGCTGTTGGAGTAGTCGGCGACGAGCGACCTGCCGTCGTCGGACTGCGACGCGACCTCAAGATGGCCGGAGGCGTCGAAGATCTCGCGCTCGGTCCAGGAGGCGAGGTCGCGCTCCGTACCGTCGTCCGACATCGTCGCGTCGTCGGTCAGCACGGCCGAGAAGGCCTCGCGGTCACCGGAGTTGAGGGCTTCGACGAATCGGGCGACGACGGGGTCTGCGGGCTGGAGCGGCATGGCGCTCCTCCTTTCTGCGGGGGTCACGCCGACTTCGGCGGAGTCTCACCGCCGCGCGGCGGGGTGCTGCCCGGGTGTGCCTGCGCCGGGGGCCGGCGGCGCGGCCAGTATCACCGGCGCGCGGGGTGCGCGCGATCCGGCCGGTGGAGGCTGCCCGCCGTGTGTCGAAGATCGCACGCTTGCGTACGACAGCGGCACATGATTCCCGGGTAGGCGGCGCCGAGCACCGGATAATGGGGTGTTTCCGCGGTCTGGAGGGGGTACGGCGTGATGCGTGTCGCGGTGGTGGACGTGGGCTCGACGTCGGCACACGTGGACGTGGTCGAGCTGCGCAGGAGCAAGCCCCCCAGGCAGTCGGCGACCGTCAAGCACAAGGTGTCGCTCTCCCGTGAGGTGGGCCCGGACGGGCGGATCAGGAAGAAGTCGATGGCCCGTCTGGTGCGGGCGGTGGGCCGCGCCGCCGAGACCGCGGCGCAGCACGGCGCGGAGGAGATGGTGGCCTTCGCCACTTCCGTGGTGCGGGACGCACCCAACCGCGAGGCGGTGCTGGCGCGGGTCGCCGCGGCCAGCGGCGTGCGGCTCGGGGTGCTGAGCCCGCGCCAGGAGGCGGGGCTCACCTATGAGGGCGCGCGGGCCTGGAGACGGCCGGGCCGTGAGGTGCCGCTGCTCGTCGCGGACATCGGCGGCGGGACGTTGGAGCTGTCCTTCGGCACCGGGCCCAGGGCCCGCAGCGCGGTGTCCGCGCCGCTCGGGGCCCGGCGCCTGACCCTGGCGGCGCTGCCGGGCGACCCGCCGGGCGCCGGGGAGGTGGCGCGGCTGCGCCGCCGCCTGGCGCGCGAGGTGCCCGCCCTGCTCGACCGGCTGGGGCCGCTGCCCGCGGGGACGGCGCGGGTGGGTGCGTCGCGGGTGTTCGCGCAGCTCGCCGCCACCACCGTGGAGGCGGGCGCGGTGGCCGATGAGCCCGTGCTGGTACGGGAGCGGCTGCGCGCGGCGCTGCCTGAGCTGGCCGCCATGACCTGGCGGGAGCGCGCGGAGCGCCCCGGGGTGTCCAGGTCGCGGGCCCCGCACATCCTCGCGGGGGCGCTGCTCGCGGAGGCGCTGATGGAGGCGGCGGGGATCGAGGAGCTGCCGGTGTGCCCCTGGGGGCTGCGCGAGGGCATCGCGCTGCGGCTGCGCGCGGGGCTCGACGGGGACCCCTGGTCGGTGGCCGGCCTGGACCGGCTACGCCAACCCGCTTGACGCGTGGGGCAGTTGGGCGTACCCCACCGGGCCGTCCGGCCGCCGCCCCGCAGCGCTATGCTGCGGTCACCTGGCGGGACCGCTGCGGGTGCGCGGCGGGGAGGGAAGGCGGCGCGGGGTTGGGCACGGCATGGCGTGAGATGATCGGCGGCTTCCCCGGCGCCCGGCCGGGCCCACCGGCGGGCGAGACGGCGCTCGCGGGGCTCGCCGAGGCCGTCGGCGGGCCGCTGCCGCCGTCGCTGCACGCCCTGCTGCGGGAGAGCGACGGGGTCGTCGACCCGTTCGGGCACGCGGTGGTGTGGTCCGCCGCCGGGATCGGGGAGAGCGCCGGCGCCGGGAGCGACCTGCTGTTCTTCGGCGACAACGGCAAGGGGGACCGGTTCGGCCTGCCGCGCCGCTCGGACCGTACGGACGTGTGGCTCCAGGAGCAGGACACGGACGCGAGGAAGTGGGTGGCGCCCGGCATCTGGCCGTTCCTGCGGCGCGCCCTGCGGGGCGACCGCTTCGACTGGTACGTGGACGACCTCGGCTCCCTCTTCCTGCGCTGACCCGCCGCCTGGCCCCGCCCGGGGCGGCACCGCGCCGCCCCGGGGGCGGGTGCGTCAGTCCTCCGGGCGCAGCAGCCCGCGCTCGTACGCCTTGACGAGGCGCTGGGGCACCCGGTGCACCACGCCGTCGACGGTCACGGGGACGAGCTGGGGCGTCTCCGCCTTCCACTGCGCGCGGCGGTGGCGGGTGTTGCTGCGGGACATCTTGCGCTTGGGCACGGCCATGCGGCACCTCCTGAGGTCGTCAGGGAAGGCTATATGAAAACGACTTCCGTTTCGAATTCATGACGGTGCCGCCTGACGGGCCCGCCGGCTCAGCCGCCGGGGCGCACCACCACCGCCTCGGTCCTGATGTCGCCCGCGTACCTGAAGTGCAGGGTGAACGGCAGGCGGGCGCCGAGCCGCGGCATGCGGCGGAGGAGGACCATGACGTCCTGGCCGTACGCGGTCATGCGGACCGAACCGTGCGCCGGGACGTGGACGGGCTCCCCCATCCGCATGGTGCCCGCGCCGTCCGCGAGCGCCGTCCGGGCCAGCTCTGCGGGGCCCGTGGCGGACGAGCTCACCGCGTCGAGTGTGTCGCCCGCGGGGCCCGTGTTCTCGATCCGGAAGAACGCGGCCGTGGTGCGGGCGTCGAGCGGCGGCCGGTAGACGGTCCCTTCCGACACGGTCACCCTGCTCGGCCTGGCCGCGTGGCTCCCGGCCGACCAGGCGGACAGGCCGAGCAGGGCGAGCGCGCAGCACAGCACCGGCGCGGCCGCGGCGCGCAGCACTCCGGCGGCCCGGCGCGCGGTTCCCGGGGCGCGGGGCGCCGTCCGCCGGGGCGTGCCGCCCCTCATGCGGGCCACCCCGCGGTGCGGGCCCGGGGGCCGAGGGCCGCGCGGGGCGGGCGGCGGGGCCCCGGCTGCCAGGCGCGCAGGCGCAGGCTCCCCGCGACCACCAGGACCGAACTGGCCGACATGGCCGCGGCGGCGACCATCGGGTCGAGCAGCCCCACGGCGGCGAGCGGCAGGGTGACGGCGTTGTAGCCGAAAGCCCACAGCAGGTTGGCCCGTACGGCCGCCACGGTCCTGCGGGCCAGGGCGAAGGCGTCGGCGAGCGCCTCAATCCCCTCCTCCCGCACGAGCGTGACGTCCGCCGCGCCGATCGCCGCGTCCGTGCCGCTGCCCAGGGCGATCCCGAGGTCGGCCGCGGCGAGCGCCGCGGTGTCGTTGACGCCGTCGCCGACCATGGCGACGCGGTGTCCGCGCCCGCGCAACTCCCGTACGAGACGGACCTTGTCCTCCGGGCTCTGCCCGGCGCGCACCTCGGTGACGCCGAGCCGGTCCGCGATGTCGCGCGCCGGACCCTCCCGGTCGCCGGTGGCGAGGACCACGGACAGGCCGAGGCGGCGCAGCCGGTCGACCGCGCGGTAGCCGCCCGGTCGCAGCACGTCGCCGAGTTCCAGGACCAGTTCGGGCCGGCCGTCGACCTCGACGGCCACGGCCGTGTGGGCGCGGGACTCCGCCGCGTCCCTGGCCCGCGCGAGCGCGGGCGGCAGGCCGCCGCCCGCGGTGCGCACCGCCACGCTGCGGCCCTCCACCGTGCCGCGCACCCCGGCGCCCGGGGTGGCGGCGAAGTCCGTGACGTGCGGCAGCGCGTGGCCGGGCGACAGCCTGCGGGCGCGGGCCGCGACGGCCCGGCCCACCGGGTGCTCGGAGGCGTCCTCGACCGCACCTGCGAGACGCGTCGCGGCCTGTTCGCCGAGGCCCGCCGGGTCTGCGGTGGCCGAAAGGACGGCCATGAGCCCGGTGGTGAGGGTGCCGGTCTTGTCGAGCACCACCGTGTCGACCCGCCGCAGCGTCTCCAGCGCCCTGGGACCTGAGACCAGGACGCCGAGCTGGGCGCCCCGGCCGCTCGCCGCGAGGAGTGCGGTGGGCGTGGCGAGCCCGAGGGCGCACGGGCAGGCGACCACCAGGACGGCGACCGCGCAGGTGACCGCGGACTCCGGCGACGCCCCGGCGCCGAGCCAGAACCCGAGGACGGTGACGGCGAGGACGACGACGCACGGCACGAACACTCCGGCGAGGCGGTCCGCGAGGCGCTGGGCGCGTGCCTTGCCCGCCTGGGCCTCGGTGACCAGCCGGGCGATCCTGGCGAGGCGGGTGTCCTCGCCGACCGCGGTCGCCCGTACCACGAGCCGGCCGCCCGCGTTGACGGCGGCGCCGGTCACGCCGTCGCCCGGGGCGGTCTCGACGGGATCGCTCTCCCCCGTGACGAGGGACAGGTCGACGGCGCTGCGCCCCTCGACCACGACTCCGTCCGTGGCGATCCGCTCACCCGGCCGTACGGTGAACCTGTCGCCGACCTTCAACTCCGAGGCGGGCACGAGGTGTTCGCGGCCCTTCTCGTCGAGCAGCCGGGCGTCGCGCACGGTCAGCGCGGCGAGCGCCCGCAGCGCCTGCCCCGCCCCCCGCCGGGCGCGGCCCTCCAGCACCCGCCCGAGCAGCACGAACAGGGGGACGCCCGCCGCGGCCTCCAGATAGAGGTGCGCGGTGCCGGGGCCCCCGGGGTCCGCCGAGGGGACGAGCGAGAAGGGCATGCGCATGCCCGGTGCCCCGGCGCCTCCGAGGAACAGCGCGTAGGCGGACCAGCAGAACGACGCGGCGACGCCGAGCGACACCAGGGTGTCCATGGTCGCGGCCGAGTGGCGCAGTCCGCGCAGCGCGCCGCGGTGGAACGGCCAGGCGCCCCAGGCGGCGACGGGCGCGGTGAGGACGAAGCAGAGCCACTGCCAGTTCCTGAACTGGAGCGCCGTCGTCATGGACAGCACGAGCACGGGCAGGGCGAGCAGCGCGACCGGGGCGAGCCGCGCCGCCGCGACGGCCTCGGGGGAGCCGTCCCGGGCGCCTCCGTCTGGTGCCCCGGGCGGCGCGGGGCGCCGGATCTTTGCCCGGTAGCCGGCGCCTTCGACGGCCGCGACCAGGTCGTCCGCGCGGGTCGCCGGGGGGTGCAGGACCCGGGCGGTGCCGGTGGCGAGGTTCACGGTGGCGCTCACCCCTTCGAGGCGCCCGAGCCGCTTCTCGACCCGGGCCACGCACGCGGCACAGGTCATCCCGGTCACGGTGAGGTCCGTGGTGGCGCGGGCCTCGGCGCCGGCCGTCCCACGCCCCGTCATGAGCCGTCCATCCCGCTCATCCGGCCCGTGTCGCCCGCGCCGCCGCCCGGCGCGCCGGGGCCGCCGCCCCCGGTGCGGTGCCAGCCGGGGGCGGCGGGTCCCGCGGCCGTGCCGGCCGCGTACGACACCGCGAAGACGGCGGCCAGCAGGACCACGAAGCCGAGCAGCGGGGCGAGCGCGGCCCCGGGGACGGGCCGCCCCGGCCGCGCGGCCGGGGCGGGAGGTGGGAGCGCCACAGGAGTTCCTGACCGGGAGGAGGGATGGGCTGAGGAGTGAAGTGGGCGGGGAGTTGAAGAGGGCGGGGAGTCGGAGGGGTCGAGGAGGGGTCGGGAGTCGCGGGGTCCGGGCGGGAAGGGACCGTGGCGGCGGACAACGGCCGTCGGCGGACGCCTGCTCCACCAGCCGGGGGCGGGCACCTGTTCCACCAGCCCCACGGAGCCCGTTCCGCATCAGTAGTCGGCCCGCGCCACCGGTGGGTTCCCGCGCTTCCCTGTCGCGCGGGTCACACTCGTACCGGCGGAGGACGGCGGCCACCCGGACGCCGTGCGCGGTGGTGGCGGGTGGCACGATGAGGGCCACCATGCCTGCCGGAAGCGGAGTACGAGCGCTGCGGGCCGCGGTGTTCGCGGCCGTCTGCGTGCTGCTCGGCGCGCTCGGCCACGTGCTGATGTCCGGCCTGCCGCTGCCCTGGTGGGCCCTGGCGGGTGGCGCGCTCGGCACGGCCTCCGCGGCCTGGAGCTGCGCGGGACGGGAGCGCACCGCGCCCTGGGTGGTGGGTTTCACCGTGGCGGCGCAGGCGGTCCTGCACACCTGCTTCACCCTGGCGCAGGCGGCCACCGTGCCGTCCGCGGCCCCGTCGCCGTTCTCCCTCCCGTGGGCGCGGTACGTGACCTGCGGCCTCGACGTGCGCTCCCTGACGCCGCGCGAGGCGACCCGGATCGTGGTGGACGCCGGGCTCGGCGGCCACCTGTCCGCTCCCCCGCCCGGCGGGGCGGGGGCGATGGCGGGGATGGCGGGGATGCGGTCGATGCCCGGCATGGCGGGATCCGGCGGCGCGCACCACGGCATGGCGACGGGCACCGTGGACGGCATGGCCGCCATGCCGTCCCTGCCCATGGGCCCGATGCCGCACGGCATGTCCGGCACGGGCATGCTCGCGGCCCACCTGCTCGCCGCCCTGGTGTGCGGGCTGTGGCTCGCGCACGGCGAGCGCGCGGCGTTCCGCCTCGCGCGGGTGGTGGCCCAGTGGCTGCACGCCCCGCTCCACCTGCCCGCGCCGCACCGCGTCCGGGTGCCCGAGCACCCCTGCGGCACGTTCCCGCACGAGTCCGCCGCACCGCGGCCGCGGCGGCTGCTGCTCACCCACTGCGTCATCACGAGGGGGCCGCCCGCGCGGTCGGCTGTCGTCTGACAGCGAGTCATCCGGCGCCGCGTCCGCGGCCCCGGCATCCCGCCGTGCCCGCACGGCGGTCCCCCGACACCGCGGTGGCGCGGCGCTCCCGTGCGCCCGCCGCCCGGATCCCTGCGAAGGAAGCAGCACGATGACTCCTGCTCTCCACGCGCCACCGAGGCCGAGCGACGCGTCGATGACCGCTTGGGCCCTGGCCGCGCGCGACGGCGACCACGACGCCGTCGACCACCTGGTGCGCGCCGTGCACCGGGACATCCGGCGGTACGTCGCGTACCTCGCCGACGACCCGCAGGCGGCCGACGACCTCACCCAGGACACGTTCCTGCGGGCGCTCGGCAGCCTCAGCCGCTTCGAGGGGCGCTCCTCCGTGCGCACCTGGATGCTGACCATCGCGCGGCGGGTGGTCGCCGACAGCATCAGGCGCGCCGCGGCCCGGCCGCGCCTCGCGGACCGGGAGGACTGGCAGCTCCTCGCGGAGCAGCGCCAGGACGGCCCGCTCACCCAGGTGGAAGACCTGGTCGTGCTGCGCGAACTGCTCGGCGCGCTCCCCGCGGAGCGGCGCAGGGCGTTCCTGCTCACACAGGTCCTCGGGCTGCCCTACGACGAGGCGGCCGCGGTGTGCGCCTGCCCTGTGGGCACGGTGCGCTCGCGCGTCGCCAGGGCGCGCAGCTGCCTCGCCGCCATGCTCGACGAGCCCGCGCCCCGTGCGCCGGGCGCGGAGGACCGGGGCGGCGGGCCCGCCACCCGGTGACGCCGTCGGCCACCGCCCCCCGGGCGGTGGCCGGTCGCGGTCGCGGCGGGGCTCAGGCGAGCACGGCCAGCATGACCGCCATGCCGAGCGCCATCACACCGTGGCAGGAGAGGTCGTAGGCACCGGACAGGACGCGGTCCCCCGCCCCACGGGCCCGGTCCGCGGTGTCCTCCCCCGCCCTACGGTCCCGGTCCGCGGTGTCCGCCGCCGTACGGGCCTGGCCCACGGCACAGTCCTCCGCCCCGCGGGCCCGGTCCGCGGTGTCCTCCCCCGCCGCGCGCTCCCTGCGGGGTGCGGCACGCGCCAGGTCGAAGCCCCTGGCGAGCCGGCGCAGCGCGAGGGCGAGGAAGGCCGCGGCGAGCACGGCGGCCACCGTGCCGTCCGTGCCGTGCAGCGTCATCGTGGCGGTGGCGCCCGGCGCGGACATGTCCATCCCGGGCATGTCCGCCATGGAGCCCGCGCCACCACCGGAGTGCGGCACGTCCCCTGCCGTCATCACGGCGAGCATCCAGGCCATGGCGCCCATCATCACGGCGTGCGGCAGGGCGTGCAGCAGGCCCCGGCCGAGGCCGGTCCGCCGGGCCCGTACCAGCGCGACGGCGGGGAACCACCCGCCGGCGAGCGCGAAGAACACGATTTGCGGCATGGCCGGAAGGCGCATGCCCCAGGGCCACGCCATCACCGCCATGGCCACCGCCATCACCGCGTGCAGGGCGTGCGCGACGCGTTCTGTGGTGTCCTGCCTCCGGCCGCCCGCCCGTACCGGGACGGCGGCGCGCCATCCGGCGTACCCGGCGACCGCGGCGAACACGAGCGTCAGCAGCCACCTCAGTCCGGCCGCCGCGATCACAGCGCGGCCCTCCGGCGCCGTACGGCGCCCACCGCCGCGTCGGCGACGAGGAACACCGCGAGCGGGATGCCGAACAGCGGCAGGTAGTACCCGAGTACGCACAGCGCGACGGCCGCGGGCGCGAGCACCCGGCCGGGCAGCCTGCGCCAGGCGCCCCTCGCGGGCGGCCTGGGGAGCCTTCGCCCCTCGCCTCTGGTGGGCCTGCGGCGCCACCACATCCGGTAGCCGAGCAGGACCATGGCGATCAGGCCCAGGGCGAGCAGGGCGAGGGCGATCTGGTTGGCGAGCCCGAACAGCAGGCCCATGTGCGCGTCGATGCCCCAGCGGGTCAGCTTGGCCAGGACGGGGTAGTCGGCGAAGCGCAGGTGCGCCGTGACGCGGCCGGTCACGGGGTCGACGGCGACGGAGTCCTGGGCCTCGGGCCACGACCGCTTGTTCTCCTTCACCTCGTACGCCACGCCCGGCCCCCCGGGCGGTGTGACGACGAGCGGTCCCGAGAGCCCGGCCCGGTGAGCCGCGGCGAGAGCGCCGTCGAGGCCCGCGTCCCGGGCTCCCGGCGCGCCGGGCGACGGTGCCCGGTGCGGCAGGGCCGTCGCCACCGAGGGCGTCGAGCCGTGCAGCGCGTCCTGGATCTTCCCGATGGAGGTGCCCGCGTGGAGCGACCAGGTCAGGCCGGTCGCGGAGAGCCCGAGCAGCCCCGCGGCCACCCACAGTCCCAGCGCGCCGTGCCAGGAGGCGGTACGGCCGCGGCCGGCGCCTGGCCGGGGCAGCAGGGTACGGCGCAGCCGCCGGGCGCGCCGGGGCGACCCGATCCACAGCACCAGGCCGCCGAGCACCTCAACCCAGAGCCAACTGGCTGCCAGTTCACTGTAGTTGCGACCGAATTCGCCGAGGTGGAGGGTGCGGTGGAGGCTGTCGAGCCAGGCGCGCACGGGCAGCCAGTCGCCGTAGGTGCGCAGGGTGCCGAGTACCTTCCCGGTGTGCGGGTCGACGAACGCGGTGGTGCTGTATCCGTCCGGCAGGCCGGGGACGCCGAATGCCACGCGGGTGCTCGCGGTAGGGGTGGCGGCCGGCTCCACGGACTGGAGTGTGCCGTGGGGCACCGCGCGCGCCGCCGCGCGCACCTGCTCGGCGACCGGCCGGCTCCCCGGTACCGGGCTGACCGTCAACTCGTGCCGGTACAGGACCTGTTCGAGTTGGGGAGTGGTGGTGTACGCGAGTCCCGTGACGGCGGCGACCAGCAGGAAGGGGCCGACGCACACCCCGGCGTAGAAGTGCAGGCGCAGCAGCAGCGGGCGCACCGCCTGCCAGAACCCCGGCCCGCCGCGCTCCGGGACAGGGGCGTCCGGCCCGGCGTCCGCGCATCCGGACGCGGGCCCGCCGGGGGCAGGGGCACGGCCGGCGTCCGGCGGGCCCGTTGTCGGTGGTGGTGCCTGAGCCGTCACCCCGAGCTCACTCGTCACGTTCCTCGGCCTTCCGTGAGGTGCGCCGGCTCTCTCACCGGCGTCCCCGAGGAAGTCGTGCGCGGGGCGGGCCCCGATCCCCGCGCCCCGGGTGAGGAACGCCATGGCGGGCGGCGGGAACCCCGTGGGGCCGCCGCCCCACTCGGAGGACGGCGGCCCCACGGGCGCCCCGCGCCCGGCGCGGTGTCACCTGGCGAGGGCCTTCGCGAGCAGCGGTACGACCTTGCTGAGCGCGTAGTCCATGGAGAGCACCGAGTCGGTGGCGAACGCCTGGCTGACGTTCTGGTCGTCCATGACGACGCTGTGGCCCGCCTTCACCGCGGGGAGCTCCCGGTAGAGCCGATCCCCGGTGATCTTGGAGGCCGGGACCCCGATGTGCGTCATCAGCAGGACGTCGGCGTCGAGCAGGTTGAGGTTCTCGCGGGAGACACTGACGGAGAAGGCGGCGCCCGCGCGCTTCTCGATGGCGGGGTTGTTGCGGAAGCCGAGGCGCTGGACGAAGTCGACCCGGTCCACGCCGCTGACGTACGCGCCGTACCCGGCGCCGCTGAGCGCGCCGACGGTGATGGTCCTGCCGTGGAACTCGGGGTGCGCGGCGGCCGCCTTGGCGAACTTCTCCTTGGCGGCGGCGACCAGTCGGGCGCCCTCGGCCTTGAGTCCGAGCGCGTCGGCGACCATCCGGGTCTGCACGTCCCAGGTGGTCTTGTACTGGTCGCCGCCCTTGGGGACGTCGACGGTGGGCGCGATCTTGCTGAGGTTGTCGTAGCGCTTCTGGTCGCCGCTCGACTTGGTGTCGAGGATCAAGTCGGGCCTGAGCGCCGCGATCTTCTCGTACTCGGGCTCCAAGGTGCCGATGATCTCGGGCTTCTTCTGATAGCGGCCCTTGGCCCAGGGGCCGACGCCGTCGCCGCCGAACGCGAGCCAGTCGCTGGCCCCGACCGGCTGGACGCCGAGGGCGAGCGCCGTCTCGGCGTCGCCCCAGCCGAGCGCCACCACGCGGGTGGGCTTCTGCTTGACGGTCACGTCACCGAACTTGGTGGGGATGGAGACGGGAAAGGCCGCGTCCCGCGCTCCGGCCGTGGACGGGGCACCCGCGGCGGCAGCGGAGCCGGAGCCGGAGCCGTCCGACGAACAGGCCGTCACCCCCGAGGCGAGCACCGCGGCCGTGGCCAGCGGGAGGACGAGGGATCTGAGGAGGGAGCGCCCACGGAAGCCCGCGGTGGGGCGCTGCACACGAGTGAACATGACTTTAGGTTAGCCTAACCTAATCTTTACGTGCCTCCGGGGCGCCGGGAGTACCGGAGTCCCTCGGGCGGACGCGGTGCCGGCCCACGGGCACGATCAGCGGCGTCCCCGACGCCGGGTCCTGCACCACGTGGCAGGGCATGCCGAACACCTCGGTCACCAGCTCCTCGGTGACGATCCGCGAGGGGGCGCCCTCCGCCACCACCGCGCCGTCCCGCATGGCGACCAGCCGGTCGGCGTAGCGGCAGGCGAGGTTCAGGTCGTGCAGGACCGCCACGATGGTCGTGCCCTCGTCCCGGTTCAGGTCCACCAGCAGGTCAAGGACGTCGAGTTGGTGGCGCACGTCGAGATAGGTCGTCGGCTCGTCCAGCAGCAGGATGCCGGTGCGCTGGCACAGCGCCATGGCGATCCAGGCGCGCTGGCGCTGGCCGCCGGAGAGCGCGTCGACCGGCCGCTGCGCCAGCTCGGAGACGCCGGTGGCCAGCAGGGCGTGGGCGACCGCGTCGTCGTCCCGCGCGCTCCAGCGGCGGAACCTGCCGTGGTGCGGGTAGCGGCCCCTGCCGACCAGGTCGGCGACGGTGATCCCGTCGGGCGCCGAGGGGCTCTGCGGCAGGATGCCGAGGGCCGCGGCCACCTCCCGGGTCGGCATCCCGTGGATGCTGCGCCCGTCGAGCAGGGCGGCGCCGGCGGACGGGGCGAGCAGCCGGGCGAGCGTCCGCAACAGGGTCGACTTGCCGCAGGCGTTGGGGCCGACGATCACGGTGAACGCGCCGGGCTCGACGTCGAGGTCGAGCCCGCTCACCACCTCGCGGCGGTCGTAGCCCACCGTGAGGCCGCGGGCCTGGAGGAGCGGGGTTGAGGTCATCGTGGTCCTTCTGCGTCCGGACGTCGTGGGAAGAGGGGGCGGCGCGTCGGCGGGCGGCCGTACGAGGGGCGCGTCAGCGACGGCCGCCGTACGAGGAGCGCGCCAGCAGCCAGAGCAGATACGGCGCGCCGATCAGGCTGGTCACCACGCCGACGGGGAACTGGCTCGACCACAGCAGGTGTTGCGCCGCGTAGTCCGCGCACAGCACCAGCAGGCCGCCGGTCAGCGCGGCGGGCAGCAGCGCGGCTCCCCCGCCCGGCACCAGCCGCCGCGCGACGGGCCCGGCGACGAAGGCCACGAAGGCGACCGGGCCCGCCGCGGCGGTCGCCACGCCCGCGAGCGCCACCGCGCAGGCCAGCAGGGCGGTGCGGGAGCGCTCCACGCCGACGCCGAGGCCGGCGGCGGTGTCGTCGCCGAGCCGCAGCGTCCCGAGGGGGCGGGCCACGAGCAGCATCAGCGGCAGCAGTACGGCGAGGGCGAGCAGCAACGGCCACAGCTGGTGGAGCGAGACGCCGTTGAGGCTTCCCGTGAGCCAGAGCAGCGCGTCCTGCGCCTCGGTGACCTGGGCGTTCGTCAGGAGGTACGAGGTGACGCTGGAGAGCCCCGCACCGATCCCGATGCCGATCAGCACGAGCCGGCTCCCGGTGACGCCGCCGCGACGCGCCAGCAGGTACATCGCCGCCGCGGTGGCCAGGGCTCCGGCGAGCGCCGCGGCCGAGAGGGCGAATCCGCCGGCCTTGAGGACGAGGGAGGCGAGGACGGCGGCGGTGCCGGCGCCCTGGCTCACCCCGATGACGTCGGGGCTGGCCAGCGGGTTGCGCAGCAGCGCCTGGAAGACCGCGCCCGCCATGCCGAGTGCGAGCCCCACGGCGAGGCCGGTGAGCGCCCTGGGCAGGCGCAGGTCGACCACCACGTAGCGGGTGGCGGTGTCGCCGCCGCCGGTGAGCGCGGACACCACGTCCCGCAGCGGCACCGCCATGTCGCCGTGGGCGAGCGCGAGGCAGAACACGGCGGCCGTGGCGACCGCGAGCGCGGCGCACACCAGGGCGGTGCGGGCCCGGCCGCGACGCCGCGCGCGCACCACCCGCCGCCGCACGGCCGCGAGCCGCTCCCCGTCCGCGCCGTACGGGATGTCAGGTGCGGCGTCCGCCGCGCCGGCCGCCGCGGCGTGGCCCCGGCCGCTCACAGCTCGACCGCCTTGCGGTAGCGCACCAGCAGGACGAACGGCACGGCGCCGATCGCCGCCGTCACGATGCCCGCCTGCACCTCGCCGGGGCGGGCCACCACCCGCCCCACCACGTCCGCCAGCAGGACGAGCACGGGCGCGAGGAGGGCGCTGTACGGCAGGATCCAGCGGTGGTCGGGGCCGGTGAACAGGCGCACCGCGTGCGGCACCACGAGGCCCACGAAGCCGAGGGGCCCGGCCACCACGGTGGCGGAGCCGCACAGCACCACCACGCACGCGGCGGCGCCGAGCCGGGCCGCGCCGACCCGCTGGCCGAGCCCCCTGGCGACGTCGTCGCCGAGAGCGAGGGCGTTGAGCCCGGGTCCGAGCAGCAGGGCGCAGGCGCCGCCGACGGCCACGAAGGGCAGAGCCTGCCAGAGCACGGGTGCCTCGCGGCCCGCGAGGGAGCCGACCTGCCAGAAGCGGTACTGCTCGAAGGTGTCGTTGTCGCCCAGCAGGAGCGAGGTGGTGAGCGCGGTGAGGGCGGAGCTGACCGCGGCGCCCGAGAGGGCGAGCTTGAGCGGCGTCGCCCCCTCGCGGCCCATCGCCCCCACCCCGTACACGAGGGCGGCGGCGAGGGCCGCGCCGAGGAAGCCGAACCAGATGTAGTGCGACGGTTCCGCGAGGCCGAGGACGCTGATCGCGAAGACCACGCTGACCGAGGCCCCCGCGTTCACCCCGAGCAGCCCGGGGTCGGCGAGGGGGTTGCGGGTCACGCCCTGCATGACCGTGCCCGCGAGGCCGAGCGCGGCGCCCGCGAGCAGCCCGGCGGCCGTGCGCGGCACGCGCACCTCGTGGACGACCAACTGCCCCCGGTCCAGGGCATCGGAGTGCAGCAGCGCATGCACCACGTCGGCCGCGCCGACGCTCCCGGAACCGACGAAGAGGCTCGCCCAGACGGCCATGGCGAGCAGCGCGGCCGCGAGCGGCAGCCCCGCGGCGAGGAGCCGCGCCCTGCCCCGGGGCACCGCGGGGCGCGGCGGCACGGGGGCGGGCGGGGCGGCGGGCAGCGCGTGGGGCATCGGCGGTCCCGTGTGCGTGTCGGGGCCGGGCCTTCCGTACGGAGACCCGACGCGGTGGGGGTAGATCAGGGTAGGCTAACCTAAAGTCGATCTGCCCCTGACGCCCACCCCGGAAGCGCCCGCCATGCCCCGTCCCCCGCGGTCCGCCACGGCCGCCGCTCCCCCACCGCGGGCACCGCACCATGTCGGGGCGCCGGCCCCCGTGCGCACGCCGCCGCCCGTGCCCGCCTGGACCGAGCTGCGCTCCGAGGAGGAGCTGACGGAGCTGCTGGGCGGCGAGCCGCACCCGGTCGTCATCGAGAAGGTGCGCCCCGACCTCACCGACGCCGACCTCGCGCTGCTCGCGGCCTCGCCGTTCTGCGTGGTGGCCACCTCCGACGACGAGGGCAACTGCGACACCTCGCCCCGCGGCGGCTCCCCCGGCTTCGTGCACGTCGTGGACCGCGGGAGGGTGGCGATACCGGACCGGCCGGGCAACCGGCGCGGCGACAGCTTCCGCAACATCCTGCGCAACCCGCACGTGGGCCTGCTCCATCTGGTGCCCGGCTCCAAGGAGATACTCCGGATCAACGGGCGCGCCCGCGTCCTCACCGACGCGCCGTTCTTCGACCTGATGGCCGTGAAGGGCCAACGCCCCTCCCTGGCGATGCTGGTGGAGATCGACGAGTCGTTCAGGCACTGCCCGCAGTCGCTGCGCCGCTCGGGCCTGTGGGATCCGCGCCCCTGACGGGGCCCGCCCCACGCCGTGCCCAATACCCCGCACAACGGCAACAGCGGCCGGCAGTGGAACGTCACGGACGACGTGCTCGCCCGGATCGACGTGCCGCTCGTGGTGTACGCGGTCGGCTTCCACGCGTTCGACGGACAGCGCTACGGCTTCGACGGGTTCCGCACCTCGCTCGCGCGGCTGGTGGAGCGCGCCGACTTCTTCGGGCTGCGCAGCCACGGCTCCATCGAGCAGGTACGCGCACTGCTGCCCGCCGCGCTGCGCGACAAGGCCCGCCAGCAGCCGTGCCCGACGACGGTGGCCCGGGCCCCAGGAGGAGCCGTGGAAGGTCACTCAGGCCAACGGCGCGGACATCGCGTCGGTGCTCCCGATCTCCCGCCGGCGCGCCGGCGCCCCGCGTGGGCCGACGCGCGTACGGCGGTACGGGCTCCGCGCGTACCCGCCCGTACCGCCGTACGCGCCGTACGCGTCCGCGCAGCGCCTGCTCACGCGCCGCCCCGGATCGAACACTTGACCATTTCGTTAGGATACCCAGGGCGATTCTTGAACGCGGAGCAGAGGGGCCAGCGATGAAGGGTGCGGCACGCACGCGAAAAACGGCACTGCCGGGGGTGGGGACGCGGTGTGATCTCGACACCGGGACCGGGCAGCACCTGTCCGTCGTCGTCCACCTCGACGGCCGCCGCACGGTCGGCTTCCACGACCCGGAGGACGAGGAGAGCTGCAAGGAGACGGTGACCCTCGCGCCGGACGAGGCGGCGGCGCTCGCGGAGGTGCTCGCCCCCGACTCGCTGCGCGCCGTGCGGCAGCAGGTGGAGATCGACCTGGTCACGGAGCGCATCCCGGTCTCCAAGAACTCCCCGTACGCGGGCCGCCCGCTCGGCGAGACCAAGGCGCGTACCCGCACGGGCGCGTCCATCGTCGCCGTGCTGCGCCGCACCGGCGCTTTCCCCTCCCCCACGCCCGACTTCCGCTTCGCCATCGGCGACGTGCTGGTGGTCGTCGGGACCCGGGAGGGCGTCAACGCCGTCGGCACACTCATCGCGGGAGGATAGGCGCGTGCAGGACACCTCGCTGCTCATAGAACTCGGAGCCATCGTCCTGGCGCTCGGCATCCTGGGCCGCTTCGCGGGCCGTATCGGATTCTCGCCGATCCCCCTCTACCTGCTGGCGGGCCTCGCCTTCGGCAAGGGCGGGCTGCTGCCGCTCGACGCCAGCGAGGACTTCGTGGCGACCGGCGCCGAGATCGGCGTCATCCTGCTCCTGCTGCTGCTCGGTCTTGAGTACAGCGCGTCGGAGCTGGTCAGCAGCCTCAAGACGCAGTACCCCTCGGGCGCCATCGACTTCGTCTTCAACGCGCTGCCCGGCGCGGCAGCCGCCCTCCTGCTCGGCTGGGGGCCCGTCGCCGCGGTCGCCCTCGCGGGGGTGACCTGGATCTCCTCGTCGGGCGTCATCGCGAAGGTGCTCGGCGACCTCGGGCGGCTCGGCAACCGCGAGACCCCCGTCATCCTCGGCGTCCTCGTGATGGAGGACCTGGCCATGGCGGTGTACCTGCCGATCCTCACGGCGCTGCTCTCCGGGGTGGGTCTCGCGGGCGGCAGCATCACGCTGCTCATCTCGCTGGGCACGGTCGGCGCCGTCCTCTATGTGGCGCTGCGCCACGGGCGGCTGATCAGCAGGGCCGTCTCCTCGGACAACGCCGAGATGCTGCTCCTCGTCGTGCTGGGCCTCGCCCTGCTCGTCGCGGGCATCGCGCAGCAGCTCCAGGTCTCCGCCGCGGTCGGCGCCTTCCTGGTGGGCATCGCCCTGTCGGGGGAGGTCGCGGAGGGTGCGAGCAGCCTGCTCACGCCGCTGCGCGACCTGTTCGCCGCGGTGTTCTTCGTGTTCTTCGGGCTGAGCACCAACCCGGCCGACATCCCGCCGGTGCTGCTGCCCGCCCTCCTGCTGGCCGCCGTGACGGCGCTGACGAAGGTGGCGACGGGGTATGTCGCGGCCCGCAGGGCGGGCATCAGGACGGCGGGCCGGTGGCGGGCGGGCGGCGCGCTGGTCGCCCGCGGCGAGTTCTCCATCGTCATCGCCGGGCTGGCCGTGGGCGTGGACCCGCGGATCGGCCCGCTGGCCACGGCGTACGTGCTGATCCTGGTGATCCTCGGCCCGCTGGGCGCCCGCTTCACCGAGCCGGTGGCCCGCCGCCTCACCGCCCGTGCGGCCCGCCGCACCCGGCGCGAGAACCGGGCGGAGGCCCCGGAGGACCCGCTGCCCGACACGCAGGTCTCGGGCCGCTCGTAGCGCCCCCCGCCGGCCGGCGCCGCCGGGCCGCCGGCCGCCGCATGGGACCGGGGGTACCAGGCACGTCGCCGGCCCGCGTTCCATGCTGGAGGGCATGAGGCGCACCGATCTCGATTCCCCGCACGACGCCCCGGACGCCCCTGGCCAGGCCCGCGCCGCCGCGCGGCCCCGCGGGGGCGGGGCGGACGCGGCCCCGGGCGACCGGGCGCTCGGCGACTTCCTGCGCGCGTTGCGCGGGCGGGCCGACCCGGCCCGGCTCGGCGTGTTCGACGACGGCAGGCCGCGCCGGGTCCCCGGCCTCCGCCGGGAGGAACTGGCGGAGCTCGCCCACGTCAGCGTCGACTACGTCGTACGGATCGAGCAGGGCCGCAAGCGGCGCGTGTCGCGCGCGGTGCTGACCGCCCTTGCGGACGCACTGGACCTGGACGGCGACGAGCGGCTGTACCTCTTCGCGGTCGCGGGCGCGGCGACCTCCCCGCCGGACGCCGCGCACCCGCAGGACACGCCGGACGACCGGGTGCCCGACAGCGTGCGGCGGCTGCTCGACGGCCTGACCGGGCTGCCCGCCCTCGTCCTCAACCGGCGCATGGACGTGCTGGCCTGGAACACGGCGGCCACCTGGCTGCTCGTGGATTTCGGCGCGCTGCCGAAGGAGGGCCGCAACCTGGTCAGGCTGGCGTTCCTCGACCCCGGCTACCAGGCCCTGTTCCGCGACGGCTGGGAGCCCATGGCGAGGGAGTCGGTGGCCGCGCTGCGCATGGAGGCGGGCCGGCGCCCCGAGGACGCCGCGCTCCAGGTCCTCGTCGGGGAGCTGAGCGTGCGCGACACGCGCTTCCGGGCCTGGTGGGCCGCCCAGTCGGTGAGCGCGCCCAAGCTCCGCCGCAAGACCTACCACCATCCGCTCGCGGGCCCCATGACGCTCGACGCCCAGGTCTACGCCGTCGAGGGCAGCCCCGGCCTCTCCCTGGTCGGCTACACCGCGCCTGCGGACTCCCCCTCCGAGGACGCCCTGCGCTTCCTCGCGCAGTGGAACACCGAGGGCCCGGAGCGCCGGGCCTGAGTCGCGTCGGACACGGGACCCGGGCCGCAATACAGGTGCCGCTCCCGGCGCCGGCCGCACCCCGCGGCACGCAACGCCCAGAACTCTCCGCGGCACCGCGCTGCCCGGGCGCGCCCGCCGAGGCACCCTCCACACAGGAAGTACGGCACAGTGACTGATCAGCGTTCCCAGAAGCGGCAGGACGACCGGAAGACCCGGCGGGAGTGGACCGTCCCCGACTGCACCGGCCGCACGGCGGTCGTGACCGGCGCGACCAGCGGCGTCGGGTTCGAGGTGGCGAAGCGGCTGGCCCGCGCGGGCGCCCGGGTCGTCCTCGCGGTGCGCAACCCGGACAAGGGCAGGGCCTCGCTCGACGCGATCCGCGCCGAGGTGCAGGGCGCAGCCGTGGAGCAGGAGCGGCTCGACGTCGCCTCGCTCGCGTCGGTGCGGGACTTCACGCGCCGGCTCGCCGAGGCCGGTGCCCCGGTGGACATCCTGGTCAACAACGCCGGGATCATGGACGTGCCGCGTCGCGAGGTGACGCCCGACGGCTTCGAACTCCAGCTGGCCACCAACTTCCTCGGACACTTCGCGCTGACGGCCGGGCTCCTCGACGCGCTGCGCGCCTCGTCCGGCGGCGGCCGGGTGGTGAACCTCGGAAGCCTCGCGGTCAACTTCCCGACCACCAGGCTGGACCTGGCGGACCTCCAACTCCAGCGCCGCTACTCGGGGATGCGGGCGTACGGGCAGTCGAAGCTGGCGGCGCTGCTCTTCGCGTTCGAGCTGGGCCGCAGGAGCGGGCGCGGGTCCTGGGGCGTCACCAGCACGGCCGCGCACCCCGGGTCCTGCACCACGAACCTCCAGGTGACGGGCAAGCGCTTCGGCGAGGACACCACGAAGCGCCCGGTCAACGCGACCACGCTGGTCATGCGGGTCCCGGGGCTGCACCAGGGAGCCGACCAGGGGGCCCTGCCGGTGCTGCGGGCCGCCACCGACCCCGGCGCCCGCTCGGGCGACTACTTCGGCCCTTCCCGCAACTTCGAGGCGGTCGGCGCACCCGGCCACGCCCGGGTCCCGCGCGCCGCGCGCGATCCGCGGCTCGCGGCCGGCCTGTGGGAGCGCGCCGTGGAGCTGACCGGCGCGCGGTGGCCGGGGGCGGGCGCCGCACAGGGGCCCGCACCCGAGTAATTGACCGAACGGTCCACAACAGCTACGTTATTGACTGCATGGTCAATAACGTAGCTGTTGTGGAGGCACCCCTCATGTCAGGCGTACTGGAGAACAAGGTGGCCCTGGTCACCGGAGGCGGCAGCGGCATCGGTCTCGCGATCGTCCGGCGCTTCGTGCGGGAGGGCGCGCATGTCTTCCTCACCGGCCGCAGGCAGGGCCCGCTGGACGCGGCAGCCGCGGAGCTCGGGGACCGGGTGACGCCCGTACGCGCCGACGCGGGCCACCCCGGCGAGCTGGACGCACTGTACGAGCGGGTGCGTGCCGAGGCGGGACGCATCGACGTCCTGGTGGCCAACGCGGGCGGCGGTGTGACCGGTTCGCTCGGCGAGATCACCGAGAAGGACTTCGACGCGATGTTCGCCACCAATGTGAAGGGCCCTCTCTTCACCCTTCAGAAGGCGCTGCCACTGCTCGCCCCCGGCGCCTCCGTCATCGTCACGGGCTCCACGACCGCGACCCGCCCCGACCCCGGGCTCGACGTCTACTCGGCCACCAAGGCGGCCCTGCGCAACCTCGTGCGCAGCTGGGCGCGCCAGGCCAAGGAGCGGCAGTTCCGCGTCAATGTGCTCAGCCCCGGCCCGACCAGGACGCCGGGCCTGCTCGGCGTCCTGCCCGAGGGTCAGGAGGAGGCGGCGCTCGACCAGTTCGCCGCCGCGGTCGCCCTGGGGCGCGTGGGCGACCCCGACGAGATCGCGGGCGCGGCCCTCTTCCTCGCCTCCCCCGACTCCTCGTACGTCAACGGGGCGGACCTCTTCGCGGACGGCGGCTACGCACAGGTCGTGGTCTGACCGCCCGGCCGCCGCGCACGCGGGCCCCGGGGGCGGGGAACGCCCGCGTCCCCCGCCCCGGCTCCGCCCGCCCCGGCGCGCTACCGGTGCGCCGGGAACTCCACGACCTGCTGGTACGTGGGGCGGTTCTGCCAGGAGATCCGGTCGTCGGTGACCCCGCCGAGCGGGCTCTGCACGATGCTGTCGGCGCACCACTGGTCGCCGGCCCCGCAGCCGTCGTCGCCCGGGTAGACCTGGCCGGCGGGCTCGGCCGCCGCCCGCTCCAGCGAGTCGAGCAGCGCCGTGCGGCACGCGGTGAGGTCGCCGCCGCCGCAGTACGTCGCGCCGAGGGCGCCCCTCACCGGCTCACCGAGCACGGCCCTGAGGTCCTTGTCGACGTAGGACCACCAGCCGTACTGGAAGGAGCTGCCCGCGTGGCCCCCGGTGGGGCCGTGCGCCGCCGAGGGCGACTCGTCGACCGTCAGATTCGCGGTCAGCGCGGTGTACAGGCCGTCGCCGAGCCCCGGCTTGAACTCGGCCTCGACCAGCAGCGGCCACCAGGCGTCCATGATCCGGACCGCGTCGGCGTCCGCGTAGGTGTGCGAACCGGGGGTGGTCTCACGGCGCTTGCCGCCGTCCGCCGCCCAGTCCTCCAGCTTCTGCACGGTCTCCTCGGCCGCGGGGTCGGTGAGGGGCGCGCTGCGCACCACGGCGAGCAGGTCGGGCAGCACGTCCTCGCCGCGCAGGTCGGTCAGCGCGGCGTCGGCCATGGCCCGGGTGAGGGCGGCGCGGGTGACACCGCCCTTGCGCACGAGCGCCTTGACCCGGGCGTCGAGCAGGTCGGCCCGGTGCACGGAGCCGTCGCCGAAGGAGGCCGAGTCGTACCCGGCGGCCTGCTTGTTGTTCCAGGACACGTAGTAGTCCTGGTCGACCGACTGCGGGTGCTGCGCGGGCGGTGTGTAGTCGGCGGTGTTGTCGTCGGGGTCGAACCCCCGCCACTCGTAGGCGGGTTCGGCGAGCACCGGCAGGGAGGCGTCGACGCCGCCGGCGCGCACCGGGTTGGTGCCCGAGTTGTAGTAGGCGGTGTGCCGGTCGTCGGCGTAGAACCAGTTGAACGTGTAGTTGATGTGCTGCGCCGCGCTCTGGAAGCTCGCCGGATCGTGCACGTGGCCGGGGTCGTTGAGCATCTGGAAGCCGATGATGGAGTCGGCCTCATGCTGGTAGGAGCTGCGCAGCGTGGTGTACGCGACGGGTTTGCCCGCGACGGTCGCGCGGTACTGCACCGGGCCGTACTTCGTGCGGTACACCCGCATCCGGTAGGAGCCCTTCGCGGTGGAGTCGGCGAGCGTCGGCGACCAGGAGTCGGTCCGCTCAAGCCTCTCCATCGGCAGGCAGCTCCCGTGCCACACGTAGGAGGTGGAGTCCTTGGTGGGCGCGGAGCCGTCCGGCTCGCACAGCTGGACGGCGTAGGTGTCGGTGACGTCCTGGCTCGCGGAGGTGGCGCTCCAGGCGTAGTCCTGGCCGCGGCCGAGCTCCACGTACAGGCTCAGGCCCGCGAAGGCGGCGCCGCGGGCGCTGATGCCGGGGCCCTGCAACTCCTCGATCATCAGCAGCTGGGGAGCGAAGTAGCCGGTCTGCGGGCCGAAGACGGCGACGGGATGGCCGCTCGCGGTGTGCGCACCGGAGACGACGAGCGCGTTGGACATGCCCTTGCGGGGGGTGGCGAGGAGGTCGGCGGGCAGCACCCCGTCGTCGTAGACGCCCTGGAGCGGCTTCAGTCCTGCGGGCGCGCGCACGGGGGTGCGCCGCGCCTTCGCGCCCTGCGCCGCGGACCCGGTGCGGTCGTACACCAGGGGCTCCTCGGTGACCGAGCCCGGGTCGGGCAGCGCCGTGCCCCTGGGCTCGGCGGGCCTGACCGCGTAGGGGAAGCTCTGGCCGTCGTGCAGGGTGCGTACGGCCTCCGGGTCGTCGCGCTCCCTGAAGGACTCCCAGACCTCGGTGCCGCGCGTCACCCCGTACTTGGCCTGCGCGGCCTGGAGCGAGAGGGCGTTCTGCACCTCTCCCCCGCCGCCCGAGCCGAACAGCGCGCCCACCACGGAGGCGAGCGCGATCAGGTCGGTCAGCTTGAACTGCTCGATGGTGCCCGCATTGGTGATCGGGTCGATGTGCCCCGTCAGGTCGTACTCGCCGGGGAAGTAGCGTCCCGGCTTGGCCTTGGCGATGTACGCGTTGATCCCCGCGACATAGTCCTGCGCGTCGGCGAGCGCCTGGGCGCCCCGCGCCCCGGCGGCGGACAGCCGGTCGACCTGGCTCTGCAGGTCGGCCTCCGTGTAGGGGGCAGCGCGCCAGAACTGCTGCTCCAACCCCTGGTTGGCGGCGGCGCCTCCGGCGAAGGAGGTCAGCTCGCCGCGGCCCACATGCCGGAAGAGGTCCATCAGCCACAGCCGGTCCTGGGCCGCGGCGTACCCGGCGCCGAACTCGGTGCCCGAGCGGGTCGTGCCCTTGATGTGCGGCACCCCGGTGGCCTTGTCGCGGGTGATGGTGACGTCGGGGCGCGGGCTGTCCGTGGCGGCGACCTGGTCCTTCGGCACGCCGAAGGACGCGTCGTCGTAGAAGGAGCCGAGCGCGGCGTCCGTCAGCTGCGGATAGCCGCCCGCCAGGTCGGCGTAGGGCCCGAGTTGGTCGCTGGTGTGCGCGGGGCGGGTGCCCAGGGTGCGGTTGGCGAGGATGTCGGCGAGTGTGGCGTTGCCGTTCTCGCCGGGTGGCAGGATGTCGCGGCACTGGCCGTGGCAGTAGTCGGCGCCCGCTTCTTCGGCCGCCGCGCGCGTCGGCGCCGGGGCGGCGAGCCCGATGCCGAGGGCGAGCACGGCACCTGCCGCGGCGGCTCTGAGACTGAGGGTGCGTCGTCGCATTCCCACTCCTCCCGGAAGGCAGTGGGGCAGACGTTACCCACGGTAGGACGGGTGGTGGCAGCCGTGTGCCCGCCATTTTTCCGCCGGATCGGCGGGCGGGGCCCCGGGGTTGGCCGGGCACCGCGGCCCGGCCGCCACCTCTGCGAGGTAATCCCGGCCGGGACAGCGGGAGGAGTGCCCCGCCCGCGGCGCGGGGTCAGGCGCCGTTTGGGAGGGGCGCCGCGGGGCTGACGAGACCCGCGGCGCGCAGGTCGTGCCAGAAGGCGGCGGGGACGCGCTCGTCGAGCGCGGCGACGTCCTCGGCGATGCGGCCGGGACGGGTGGCGCCCGGCACGGCCGCGACGGCCACCGGGTGGGCGAGCGAGAACTGCAGGGCCGCCGCCTTGATGCTCACGCCGTGCCGCGCGGCGAGGTCCTTGAGCCTGCCGACCCGTTCGACGATCCCCGGCGGGGCCTGCTGGTACTCGAAGTGGGCGCCGCCCGCGAGGATGCCGGAGCTGTAGGGGCCGCCCACGACCATGCCGACGTGCTGCTCCTCGGCCAGCGGCAGCAGGCGCTGGAGGGCGTGTCCGTGGTCGAGGAGGGTGTAGCGGCCCGCGAGGAGGAAGCCGTCCGGCTGCGGCTCGTCGAGCGCGAGGGTCATCTCGATGGGCTCGGTCTTGTTCACGCCGAGGCCCCAGGCCTTGATGACGCCCTCGTCGCGCAGCCTGGACAGGACGCGGAACGCGCCGGTGCGTGCCTCCTCGAACTTCCGCACCCACAGGTCGCCGTGGAAGTCCTGGGCGATGTCGTGGACCCAGACGACGTCGAGGCGGTCCACGCCGAGGCGCTTGAGGCTGCCCTCGATGGAGCGCTCGGTGGCGTCGGCCGTCCACGCGTGGAGCATCTTGTTCGGGTTGCCGTGGGCGAAGATGCCGCCCTTCTCGCCGAAGTCGGCTGCGGCGGTCTCGCGCTCGTCGAGGACGACCCGGCCGACCTTGGTGGAGAGCACGTAGCCGTCGCGGGGCCTGGTGGCGAGCACCTCGCCGAGGCGCTCCTCCGCGAGGCCCGCACCGTAGAAGGGGGCGGTGTCGTAGTAGCGGACGCCGTGGTCCCAGGCGGCCTCGACGGTGGCGCGCGCCTCGTCGTCGGGGATCGCGCGGAACATGTTGCCGAGCGGCGCGGTGCCGAAGCCGAGACGGCCGGGGAGTACTTCCTTGAGGGACATGACAGTGCCTTCGCAGGGGGGTGGGTGTGCGTGCCGGAGGGCCTGTCCCGCAGGCCCCGTCCCGACCGCGCGCACATTAAATGCGTACGCGCTTTACATGCATAGACAATACTTGCACACGCCGCCTATCGCAAGGCGCTGTCTTCGCCCCTGCCGTCAGCGGACGACCTTGAGGTAGGAGGGGTCGAGCTCCCTGACCTCGGCCGATGCGTGCAGCGTGAGGCCCGCCACCGGCCGGACGTGCCGGCCGAGCAGCTCGACGACCTTCCGCGTGAGCCGCGCTTTGACCTCCGCGCTGCGGCCCGGCTGGAGGCCGATGCTCACATGCACCACCCCGTGCCCCGTCTCGCCCGCGCGTGCCACGGTCTCCTCGCACCGTGTGAACCGGGTCTTGCAGTCGGAGAGCGCCGAGGCCGCGATCTCCACCACCGCGGCGTGCATCGCCGACGCGAAGGCGGGCCGGTCGAAGGCGTCGGTCAGTACGGCGGAGTAGTCGACGGCGATCTGCGGCATGGGGTGCTCCCTGGTGCTCGTCCCGTGGATGCGTGCCCCCACTCTGTGCCCGGCCCTCCGGGCCGCGAAGCCTCGCCGGGCAGACATGGGGACGCGCGCGGGCGGCCATACTCCAGGACACAGCCGGATCGACGGGCCGCCGGAGGACGGCCGGGACAGAACGCGGTTGCGGAGCCGATCCCGTGGAGCGAGGGAGAGATCGTGTTCTACTACGTGCTCAAGTACGTCCTGCTCGGCCCCCTGCTGCGGCTGGTCTTCCGGCCGCGCGTGGAGGGCCTCGGCCGGGTGCCCGCGCGGGGCGCGGCGATCGTCGCGGGCAACCACCTGTCCTTCGCCGACCACCTGTTGATGCCGGCGGTCCTGCGCCGGCGCATCACCTTCCTTGCCAAGGCGGAGTACTTCACGGGCCGCGGCCCCGGAGGCCGGCTGACCGCGTTCTTCTTCCGCAGCGCAGGGCAGATCCCGGTGGACAGGTCGGGCCGCGACGCCGGCCGCGCGGCGGTCGAGGAGGGCCTCGCGGTGCTCGGCAGGGGCGAGTTGCTCGGCATCTACCCGGAGGGCACCCGCTCGCACGACGGGCGCCTCTACAAGGGCAAGGTGGGCGTCGCCGTGATGGCGATCAGGGCGGGCGTGCCGGTGGTGCCGTGCGCCATGGTCGGGACGTACGAACTCCAGCCCGCCGGGCGGAAGATGCCGCGGCTCGGCGCGGGACGGGTCACGATCAGGTTCGGCGAGCCGCTGGACTTCTCCCGCTACGCGGGCCTCGACGCCGAGAAGGCCGCGATCCGCGCGGTGACCGACGAGATCATGTACGCCGTCCTGCGGCTCTCCGGCCAGGAGTACGTGGACCGCTACGCGGCGGACGTCAAGGCGGAACTCCCGGGACCGTCCCGGCGGTTCCCGCCGCGGCGCCGCCGTTAGCGTATCCGCGGCGGGCGAACGGCGCTGGTCGCGGGCCCGGCGCCCCACCTAGCGTGCCCGGCATGACACAAGGAGACGTGGTGGTGATCGGCGCCGCCGGACAGATCGGGCGCGCCGCGGTGCGGGTGCTCGCCGAGGACGGCTGGCAGGTGACGGCGGCCTCGCGCGGCGGCGGCCGGGACGCGGCATGGCCGCCGGAGGTGCGCGCCGCCGCGCTCGACCGGGCCGACGACGCGGCGCTCGCAGCGGCCGTCGGCGGCGGCTGCGACGTGGTGGTCGACCTGGTGGCGTACGACGAGGGGCACGCCGGACAGCTGGCCGCGCTGGCGGCGGCCGGGCGGATCGGCTCCGCCGTGGTGGTCTCCACCGCGGCGGTCTACGAGGACGACGCGGGCCGGAGCTTCGACACGCAGGGCGAGCCCGGCGGCTTCCCCCGCTACCCGGTGCCCGTCCCCGAGTCGCAGCGGACGGTGGCGCCGGGAGACGGCTCGTACGGGACCCGCAAGGTGCGGCTCGAACAGCGGCTCGCGGCGGCCGGGGACGTGCTGCCTGCGACCGTGCTGCGGGCGGGCGCGGTGCACGGCGCGCACTCCCGCTCCCCGCGCGAGCTGTACTTCGTGAAGCGCGCGCTGGACGGCCGCACCCGCCGCGTCCTCGCGTACGGCGGCGAGAGCCGCTTCCACCCGGTGCACACGTCGAACCTGGCCGAGCTGATCAGGCTGGCCGCCCGTACCCCAGGCTCCCGGGTACTCAACGCGGCGGATCCCGAGGCGCCGAGCGTCGCCGGGATCGCGGCGGCGGTGGACGCGGTGACGGGCGGCGCGCCGGAGACCGTGCTCGTGCCGGGGCCGCCGCCCGCCGGCGGGGTCGGGGACACCCCCTGGTCGCTGCCCCACCCCGTGGTCCTCGACATGGGCGCGGCCGAGCGCGCGCTGGGCTACCGGCCGGTGACGTCGTACGCGGACTCGCTGCCTGCGACGGTGGCCCACCTGACCGAGCGGCTCGCCGCGCACGCCGACTGGCGTGACGCCTTCCCCGCGATGGCGCGGGCGTACGGCGACGGTCTTTTCGACTACGCGGCGGAGGACGCCTGGCTCGCCTCGCGCCCCTGACGATGCCCGCCGCCCCGGTCCCGCGCGCACGCGCCGGTCCGGGGCGCGGTCATTCCCTCCGGTGCCCGGACGTGTGGTGGGCGGCGATGCCGAAGCGCGGGCGTTCGCCTTCGGCGGACGGCACCTCGCGGACCGTGGAGACGGACCTGGTCACCCGCTCCCCCGTCCCCTCCTCGGCGCTTTCGAGGAAGTCCAGGTCAGCGGCGGAGACCAGGGCGACCAGGGGCTTTCCGTGCCGGGTGACCACCACGCGCTCCCCGCCGTAGACGACGCGGTTGATCAGTTCGGCGAACTCGGCGCGGGCTTGCGTCACCGGAATCTCGTGGGCCATAGTCCCCATCATAGTTCTGTACATCCTGTACATTCCTTGCGTTCTTCGTCCCAGGAGGAGCCATGCAGCAGCCACCCTCGGCCCGGTACGTCCTGCCGGAGTTCACCGAGCGCACCAGCCTCGGGACCAGGACCCTCGACCCGTACTCGAAACTGCTCGAAGGCCGCATCGTCTTCCTGGGCACACCCGTCGACGAGGCCGCGGCCAACGACGTGATCGCCCAGCTGCTGCACCTGGAGTACGCGGCACCCGGCCAGGACATCGCGCTGTACCTCAACTCCCCCGGCGGCTCGGTCACGGCGATGTCGTCCGTCTACGACACGATGCGGACCATCTCCTGCGACGTCAGCACGACCTGCCTCGGCCAGGTCGCGTCGGTCGCCGCCGCGCTGCTGGCCGCGGGCGCGCCGGGCAAGCGCACGGCGCTCCCCGGCGCGCGGATCGTGCTCCAGCAGCCCTCCATGCCCGAGCCGGTCCGCGGGCAGCCGTCCGACCTGCTGATCCACGCGGAGGAACTGGTCAGGCAGCGCGCGTTCCTGACCCGGACACTGGCCCACCACACCGGCAGGGGCGCCGCCGACATCGAGGCGAGCCTCGACCGGGACACCTTCCTCGACGCGGCGGGCGCACTGGAGTTCGGGCTCGTGGACCACGTCGTCGACCGCCGCGCCGCCGGCCCAGCGGCGGGGCCGGGCGCCGTCGCCGGGCGGTGAGCGGACGGTGCTGCCGCCCGAGCTGCCGCCGCTGCCCGCGCCGACCCGGGCCGAGTGCGACGTGGTGGACGGCTATCTCGCCGTCGTGGACCTGGTCGGCCGCCTCAACCCCGCACGGGCGGGCGACACGTACGCCGCGCTGCGCGCCGCCCAGGCGCTGCCCGCCCGTGCTCTGGAGCTGCGCGACGCCCTGGCGCGCATGCACGCGCGCGGCGAGTCCGAGCTGCACGCGGGCACGCCGGCCAGGGCGCTGCGGGTGCTCGACGGCGAGCGGCGGGCCGGGCGGGCGGCACTGCCGCGCGACCCCTCTGCCTGACCCCGGGGCTCCCCGGCCACCGGCTCCGCCGCCAACCCCGGCCGCCCCTCCGACCGTCGCCCCTCCGACCGTCACCCCCTGGCCATCAGCTCCCGGCCTCCGCTCCGGCCGGTCGGTCCCTGACCGCCGCCCCGGACGGGCATGCCCCGGACGGCGCAGTCCGCGGGTCGGGCCCGGCCCCGTTCGGACCAGTCGGCCCCGGCCGCACGGGACCCGCCCCGGTTGCGGAACGTGACCGGGTGAGAACCCTGTGCGATCGATGGCGCCGCAGGTACGCGGCCCGGATCGGGCCCGCACCGACCGCCGCCCGTCCGCCCGATCCACACAAACAGACCAACTGTGACGAGTTTCACATATCGCCGTTTCGGCTCGGAAATCCGCGGACCGCTTGCCACGATCCCTGCGACAGGTCGCAAGCCCTCGTCACCTGGCGAGGCGGTCCGGGCGGACGCCGAGTCCTGCCGCCGTACCGGACTTCGTGCGGACACGAGTGGATCGGCAGGAGTGGAGGACCCGAGCGTTACGGAACGGCGCGGCGACGCGACCGCTCCTCGGGGTGAAGCCGCTTCGGCGGCCGGGCACCTTCGCGCCCGAACCCGACAGGCCATCCTTCACAGGCGGCTGACGAAGGGTTGCGCATGACTGCGCAGGTTCATGTCCCGTCTCTGTTCTCCCGGGCCGGCACCGTATCGGCCCTCACGCTGGTGGCCGTCGGCGGCACCCTGGCGGCACCCGGCGCCCAGCCCGACGCGCACGCCGCCTCCGCCGTCGCCGTCAGGGCGGTGAGCGTTGCCGCCTCCAAGGCAGGATCTCCGTACCACTGGGGCGCGGCCGGCCCCGACAGCTTCGACTGCTCGGGGCTCGCCGCCTACGCGTACAAGAAGGCGGGCAAGTCGCTGCCCCGCACCACGCAGCAGCAGTACAACGGCACCGAGCACATCTCATCCGCGGCCAGGCGCAAGGGCGACCTGGTCTTCTTCCACAGCGGGTCGAACGCCTACCACGTGGGCATCTACGCGGGCGGCGGCCGCATCTGGCACGCGCCCAAGACCGGTTCCACGGTGCGGCTCGAACACATCTGGACGAAGGACGTCTGGTACGGGCGCGTGGCCTGACCGGCCGCCCGCGCGGTGGCGGCGGCCCGCTCGGCGGACCTCAGGCCGCCGCCACCCAGGGCAGGGTGATCCAGACCGTCTTGCCGCCCTCGGGCGTCGGGGTGACCGAGAGCCGCCCGCCGCACTCGGCGGCCAGCCAGCGGATGATCACCATGCCGCGTCCGTTGTCCTGCTGCACCGCCGCCGGCAGCCGCCTCGGCCAGCGCGGATGGCTGTCGGTGACGCCGATCCTGAGGCGCTCGTGGCGGTCGAGGGCCACGTCCACGGTGAAGGTGGGCGAGGTGCCGAAGGTGTGCAGCACCGCGTTGGTGACGAGTTCGGAGATGACCAGGCGGACCGTTTCAGCAGTCTCCGCCTCCACCGGGAGGCCCCACTCCGTGAGGAGTTCTGCGACATATCTGCGGGCCACCGGAACCGAGGCGGGCTCGCTCGGCAGTGTGACGGATGCTTCCTGGTGGTCTGCCATGGCGGGGCTGTCCCTTTTCCACCGGGCGGGGCCCGGGTGCGAGAGCGGGCACGGGGTCGAACGCGCGGCACGGGCGGACGGACGGACCTGCTCCGCCCCGCGTCGGCGTGCGGTCCATGGTGCCGCCGGGCCGGCCCATTCGCCGGGATATGCCGTATCTGTCGCCCGAAGCGGTGAACTGTTCGATACTCAGCCGGTTTTGGACCCGCCACACCGGCCGGGCCCGTCCCGGGCGGCGCACGCTCAGCGTTCGGGCGCGGTTTCGACGACCGTACGGACGGCCCGGGCGAGTTGGCCGTCCGTGAGGTCGGCGCGGGCGGTGAGCCGGATCCTGGAGATCCCGTCCGGTACGGACGGCGGCCGGAAGCACCCCACCGCGAGGCCCGCGCGGCGGCAGTCCGCGGCCCACCCGGCCGCCGCCCGCGGCGAGGGCGCCCGCACGGAGACCACCGCCGCGTCCGGGCGTACCGCTTCAAGTCCGGCCTCGGTCAGCCCGGTGTGCAGGGTACGGGCCACTTCCCTGGCGCGGTCCGCGAGGTGCGGCTCGGCCCGCAGGCAGCGCAGCGCGGCGAGCGCCGCCCCGGCGGCCGCGGGCGCGAGCCCGGTGTCGAAGATGAACGTCCGCGCGGTGTTGACCAGATGCCGGACGACCCCCGCGGGGCCGAGGACCGCGCCGCCCTGGCTGCCGAGCGACTTGGAGAGGGTCACCGTGGCGACGACGCCTCCGGGGAGCCGCCCCCCGGCGTCCGCGAGGCCCGCGGCGTGCAGCGCCCCGCGCCCGCCGGGGCCGAGCACGCCGAGTCCGTGCGCCTCGTCCACCAGGAGCGCGGCGCCGCGCGTGCGGCAGACACCGGCGAGCGCGCGCAGCGGGGCCGCGTCCCCGTCCACGGAGAAGACCGCGTCAGTGACGACGAGGGCCCGCCCGGCGCCGTACGTGTCGAGGGCCTTGTCGACCGCGTCGGGGTCGGCGTGCGGCACGACCGCGGTCTGTGCCCGCGAGAGGCGGCAGCCGTCCACGATCGAGGCGTGGTTGCCCGCGTCGGAGAGCAGCAGGGAGCCGCGCGCGGTGAGCGCGGTGAGCGCCGCGAGGTTGGCCGCGTATCCGGACGAGAACACGAGGGCGGCCTCGAAGCCGCAGTGCGCGGCGAGTTCGCGCTCCAGCTCGGCGTGGAGCGCGGTGCTCCCCGTCACCAGGCGCGAGCCGGTGGCGCCCGCGCCCCAGCGCCGTGCCGCGTCGGCTGCCGCGCCGGTGACCTCGGGGCGGCGGGCGAGGCCCAGATAGTCGTTGCTCGCCAGGTCGAGCACGTCGGTCCGCTCGGGGCGCGGTCGCAGGGCCCGTACGAGTCCTGAGGCCTCCCGGTCGCGCGCCGCTTCCTCGGTCCAGGCGAAGGGGTCGTGTGCCATGGCGTCGGGTCCTTTTGTAGGCAGTGCACAGACACTAACCGGAGGCAAACCGGCCCGAGGTGTGGTCATGTCCACACTTCGCGGTGGTCGTTTTGGTGACTTCCGCCCTGGCACCGTGCGGCGGCCGTCCGCGAGGATCGGTCCATGGACCTGCTGAAGACACTGGTGGAGAAGGGGCTGCGGCGCGAGCAGCCGACGCGCGAGGAGGCCCTCGCGGTGCTCGCGACCTCCGACGACGAGCTGCTCGACGTGGTGGCCGCGGCCGGGAAGGTGCGCCGCCAGTGGTTCGGGCGGCGGGTGAAGCTCAACTACCTCGTCAACCTCAAGTCCGGGCTGTGCCCGGAGGACTGCTCGTACTGCTCGCAGCGGCTCGGGTCGACCGCGGACATCCTCAAGTACACCTGGCTGAAGCCCGAGGAGGCGTCCCGGGCCGCGGCGGCCGGGGTCGCGGGCGGCGCGAAGCGGGTGTGCCTGGTGGCGAGCGGACGCGGTCCCACGGACCGCGACATCGACCGGGTGTCGAAGACGATCGAGGCGATCAAGGAGGAGAACGAGGGCGTCGAGGTGTGCGCGTGCCTCGGACTGCTCTCCGCCGGGCAGGGCGAGCGCCTCAGGACGGCGGGCGCCGACGCCTACAACCACAACCTCAACACCTCGGAATCCACGTACGGGGACATCACGACCACCCACACCTACGCGGACCGGGTGGAGACGGTGCACCGCGCGCAGGCGGCCGGGCTCTCCGCGTGCTCCGGACTGATCGCGGGCATGGGCGAGAGCGACGCCGACCTGGTCGACGTGGTGTTCTCGCTGCGCGCGCTCGACCCCGACTCGGTGCCGGTGAACTTCCTCATCCCCTTCGAGGGCACGCCGCTCGCCGAGGAGTGGAACCTGACGCCGCAGCGGTGCCTGCGGATCCTCGCGATGGTGCGGTTCGTCTGCCCGGACGTCGAGGTCAGGCTCGCGGGCGGCCGGGAGGTCCACCTGCGCTCGCTCCAGCCGCTCGCGCTGCACCTGGTCAATTCGATCTTCCTCGGCGACTACCTCACCAGTGAGGGCCAGGAGGGCAGGAAGGACCTGGAGATGATCGCGGACGCCGGGTTCACGGTCGAGGGCGCGGACGAGACGACGCTGCCCGCGCACCGCGCGCAGGCGGCGGGCCACGCCTGCGGGGAGGGCCGCGCGTGCGCGGAGGAGGGCTCACCCGACGGCGCGCCGGCCGCGGCCGGCCGCGGAGCCGCGGGCTCCGGCCGCGGCCAGGACGTACCGGCGCAGGGGGCCGCGGCGGACGCCGCGCGCTCGGACCTGGTGGCGGTACGGCGCAGGGGCGCGGGGACGGACCTGGCGCCGAATGCCTGACCCGCTCGCCCCCGGCGGCCTCGCGGTGCCCGAACTCCTCGCGCTCGACCGGGCCCATGTGTGGCACCCCTACGGACCGATGCCCGGTCGCGCGGACCCGCTCGTCGTCACCTCCGCCTCAGGGGTGCGGCTGCGGCTCGCCGAACCCGCCCACGGCCACGGGGAGTTGATTGACGGCATGTCGTCGTGGTGGTCGGCCATCCACGGCTACAACCACCCGGTGCTCAACGAGGCGGCGCGCGACCAGCTCGGCCGGATGAGCCATGTGATGTTCGGCGGGCTCACGCACGAGCCCGCCGTGCGGCTCGCGGCCCGTCTGGTGGAGATCACCCCGGAGCCGCTGCGCCACGTCTTCCTGGCCGACTCCGGCTCGGTGTCGGTCGAGGTGGCCCTCAAGATGTGCCTGCAGTACTGGCGTTCGCTCGGCCGCCCGGAGAAGCACCGCCTGCTGACCTGGCGCGGCGGCTACCACGGGGACACCTGGCACCCCATGTCGGTGTGCGATCCCGAGGGCGGCATGCACGAGCTGTGGTCGGGTGCGCTGCCGCGGCAGGTCTTCGCCGAGGCGCCGCCCGCCGCGTACGAGGAGACGTACGCGGACGCGCTGCGGGAGACGGTCGCGCGGCACGCGCACGAGGCGGCCGCCGTGGTGGTGGAGCCCGTGGTGCAGGGCGCGGGCGGCATGCGCTTCCACTCCCCCGCCTACCTGCGGGTGCTGCGGGAGGCGTGCGACGAGCACGGCGTGCTGCTGGTGTTCGACGAGATCGCCACCGGGTTCGGGCGCACGGGCACCCTGTTCGCCGCGGACCAGGGGCCCGTCGCGCCGGATGTGATGTGCGTGGGCAAGGCCCTGACCGGTGGTTACGTGACGATGGCGGCGACGCTGTGCACGGAGCGGGTGGCCGCGGGCATCTCGCGCGGCGACGTGCCCGTGCTGGCGCACGGCCCGACGTTCATGGGGAATCCGCTCGCCTCCGCCCTCGCCTGCGCCTCCCTCGACCTGCTGCTCGGCCAGGACTGGGCGGGTGAGGTCAAGCGCGTCGAGGCGGGCCTCGGCGAGGGTCTCGCCGGGGCTGCCGGGCTGCCCGGCGTGCGGGACGTGCGGGTGCTCGGGGCCATCGGGGTGGTGCAGCTCGACCACGAGGTGGACCTGGCGGCCGCGACGGCCGCCGCGGTCCGTGCGGGCGTGTGGCTGCGGCCGTTCCGCGACCTCGTGTACACGATGCCGCCCTACGTGACGGGCGACGACGACCTGGCGACGATCTGCCGCGCGGTGACCGCGGCGGCTCGGGAGGGCTGACATGCCGGTGGTGGTGGTCTCCGGCACGGACACGGAGATCGGCAAGACGATGGTGACGGCGGCGGTCGCGACGCTCGCGGCCCGTGCCGGGCGCTCGGTCGCGCTGCTCAAGCCCGCGCAGACCGGGCTCGCGCCCGGCGAGGAGGGCGACGTCGCGCTCGCCGGGCGGCTCGCAGGTCCGGTCGCGACCTTCGAACTGGCCAGGTTCCCCGACCCGTTGGCGCCGGACACGGCGGCCAGGCGGGCGGGCGCCGAGCCGGTAGGACCGGCGGACGTCGCCGAGGCGGCGCGGAAGCTGGCGGCCGGGCACGACCTGGTCCTTGTCGAGGGCGCCGGCGGGCTGCTCGTACGGTTCGACGGGGACGGCGGCACGCTCGCCGACGCGGCCAGGCTGCTCGGCGCGCCGGTGCTCGTCGTCGTACGGGCCGGGCTCGGCACGCTCAACGCGGCGGCGCTGACGGCCGAGGCGCTGGAGCGCCGGGGCGTCGGCGCGCTCGGCGCGGTCATCGGCAGCTGGCCGAAGGCCCCGGACCTCGCGCAGCGGTGCAACCTCGCGGACCTGCCGGCCGTCTCCGGCATGCCGCTGCTCGGCGCCCTCCCGCAGGGCGTCGGGGCGCTCGCGCCCGCGGAGTTCCGCGCCGCGGCGGCCGGCTGGCTGGCCCCCGGGCTCGGCGGGACCTGGGACGCGGACGCCTTCCGCGCCCGCTTCGCGCCGCCGGAGGCGGAGGGCGCGTAGCGGCCGGGGGCCGGGAGCGCCGGACAGGCGCCGCGGGCGCTCGTAGACTCGGCGTATGCGTGCATGCCTCGACGAGATCGTCTTCGACTGCGCCGACCCGGCGGCGCTCGCCCGGTTCTGGGCGGCGCTGCTCGGCGCGGAGCCGGTGGACCGGGAGCCGCACTGGTCGTACGTGGACCCGCCCGACCTGCCGCGGCTCGCCTTCCAGCGGGTGCAGGAGCCGAAGGCGGCGAAGAACAGGCTCCATCTGGACCTGGCGCCCGACGACATCCCCGGGGCGACGGCGGAGGCCGTGGCGCTGGGCGCGACCGCGCTCGGCGAGCTGGTGGTCGACGCCTACGGGCGCTTCCAGGTGCTCCAGGACCCCCAGGGCAACGAGTTCTGCTTCGTCGGCTCCTGACCGCGCCGTTCTGCGCGCCGGGACACGCCCCGGGGGCCCTGGTGCGGGGCCCGGGTCAGCTCCCCATGGCGAAACGCATCAGCGAGGCGGTGTCGCCCTGCTTGACCTTGCCGCGGCGGTTGACGACCTCCAGCTTCCACGACGCGCCGTCCCTGAACGCCTTGGCCACGGCCACCGCGTTGCCGTCGCCGAGCAGCGAGGGCCAGATGTCGGCGACCTGCTGCGTGCTGCCGCCCGTCGAGTCGTAGATCTTCAACGAGATGTTGGCCGCCTTCTCCAGTGCGCTGCCCTTCTTGAACGCGGCGCACACGAAGACGATCGACGTCACGTTGGACGGCACGTCGGCGAAGGTGACGTTGATGGTCTCGTCGTCGCCGTCGCCGCGCCCGGTCTGGTTGTCGCCGGAGTGGACGACCGCGCCGTTGCCGAGCGGGTCGAGGGAGCCGAGGCCCGCGTAGCGGACGGGCTCGGCGCCCTGCATGAGGACGGCGATCGCGTCGAGGTCGACACCGCGCTGCTTCTTCGCCCAGCCGACGATCCCGCCGCTGCCGCCCGAGGAGGTGTCCCAGGAGGCGCCGACCCCCATCTTCGTCACGCCCGTCAGGTCGGCGGCGCCGTCGTCCTTGGTCAGTGTGATCATGTCCCCTCCTCCGGCCCGGCCGTGCCCCCGCACGGGGGCCGCGTCTCGCGGACGGCCGTGCCGTCCGAGGTGCGCATCCTGATGTCGGCCCTGACCGCCGGCGCGCGCCGGCGGCAGTCCCCGCAACGGATCGTAGCCGCAGGCGTCCACGACCGGTCATGGCGGACCGTCACGATCAAGGAACCGTTCCTTCCCGGGTCGGCGGCCGGCGCGCGCGGTCGGTCACCCGTGCTTCCCCCGCGTCCGGTGCCCCCGCGGGCGGGCGCCGGTACCGGCAGGCCCGGCCGCTCGCGGCCCCGCCCCGGATTGCGCTCGCCCGCCGGGCCGCGCGGTGCTGGGATGGCCCCATGGACGCCCCCGGAAGCGACGGCCACCGCATGAGCGGCCCCCGGATACGGGCCGCAGGAGCGGCCGACCTCGATGCCGTGCTCGCCTTCTGGCGCGCCGCAGCGAGGGAACGAGCATCAGCGACGACAGGGCGGGCGTGGCGCGGCTGCTGGACCGCGATCCCGGCGCCCTGCTGCTGGCCGAGCGCACGGGCGGCGCGGAACAGGGAGGGGGCCCGCCGCTGCTCGTCGGCTCGGTCATCGCCGGGTTCGACGGGTGGCGGTGCCACCTCTACCGGCTCGCCGTGCACCCGGAGCACCGCAGGCAGGGCGTGGCGGGCGCGCTGCTCGCGGCGGCCGAGCAGCGCTTCGCGGCGCTCGGCGGGCGGCGCGGCGACGCGATGGTGCTGGACCGCAACGGCCCGGCGCACCGCGCCTGGCGGGCCGCCGGATACGCGCCCGAGCCGCAGTGGACGCGCTGGGTCAAGCCGCTGACCGGCTGACAACCCGCGCCGCTTTGCCTTTCCTTTACCATGAGGGGGCATGCGTGCTCTGTCCGTACGAACCGGCCGTGCCCGGCCGGCACGCGGGCACCGTACCGACCCAGGGCCGACAGGCCCCGACCCCTGGAAGGTGTGAGCGTCCGCCCATGGGCGAGCCTCTCTGCAGCCGCGGCCGAGCCATGCCGGAGAGGACCCGGCGCCGCGCGCGCACCGGCCTCCTGACCGATCATGGGACCGAGGTGAACCGATGACCGAGGTCCTCCTGCTCGCCGTGGCCGTGCTGCTCTCGCTGCTGTGCGGCGGGTTCGTCGCCGCCGAGTTCTCGCTGACCACCGTGGAGCGCAGCGACCTGGAACGCGCCGTGGAGCGCGGCGAGCGCGGCGCTGCGGGGGCGCTGCGGGCCGTGCGCAGCCTGACCTTCCAGCTCTCCGGCTCCCAGCTGGGCATCACCGTGACCAACCTGGTCGTCGGCATGCTGGCGGAGCCGTCCGTGGCCCGGCTGATCCGCGGGCCCGTGGAGGCGGCAGGGCTCTCGCCGTCCGCTGCCGCGTCCCTCGCCCTGGTGATCGGCACCGCGCTGTCCACCGTTTTCCTGATGGTCGTCGGCGAGCTCGTGCCCAAGAACTGGGCGATCTCCTCCCCGGTCGCCGTGGCGAAGGTGGTCGCGACGCCCCAGTCGTACTTCACGACCGTCTTCCGGCCGTTCATCGGGCACCTCAACGCGATGGCCAACCGGATCGTGCGCCGCCTCGGCCTCGAACCGACCGAGGAGCTGGCGTCGGCGCGCTCCCCGCAGGAGCTGGTCGCGCTGGCCCGGCACTCCGTGAAGGAGGGCGCGCTCGAACCGGACGCCGCCGAGCTGTTCGTACGGACCCTCAGCCTGGCGGAGCTGACGGCGGAGAACGTGATGACGCCCCGCGTCCAGGTCGTCGCCCTCGACGCGCAGGCCAGTGCGGAGGACGTCGCGAACGCCACCAGGGCCACCGGCCTCTCCCGCTTCCCCGTGCACCGCGGCGGCCTCGACACGGTGGTGGGCACGGCCCACATCAAGGACGTGCTCGCGGTGCCCGCCGAGGAGCGGCCCCGCCGCCCCGTCACCTCACTGATGCGCGAGCCCCTGCTCGTGCCGGAGACACTCACCGTCGACCGGCTGCTCGACCGGCTCACCGGGCGGCGCACCATGGCCGTCGTGATCGACGAGTACGGCGGCACGGCGGGGGTGGTGACGCTTGAGGACATCGTCGAGGAGGTCGTCGGCGAGGTGCGGGACGAGCACGACCCGCACGAGACGGCCGACCTGGCACGCGTCGGCGACGACGCGGCCGGCCGCGCGCTGTGGTCGGCCGACGGCGCCGTCCGTACGGACCAGCTGGAGGCGATCGGGCTGCGGGTGCCGGAGGGCCCCTACGAGACGCTCGCCGGGTTCGTCGCCGCCGCTCTCGGCCGGATCCCCGCCGAGGACGACGTGGTCGACACGGAGGACGGCTGGCGCTTCGAGGTGTCGGACGCGCGCGGCAGGCGCGCGGCGCGGGTGACGCTGCGGGCGCCGCTGCCTCCCCGGGAGCCGGGGGACGGCCCGCTCGGGCGCGGCGAGGGGGAAGCGCGGTGACCGCCCTCCAGCTGATCATCGGCCTGCTGACGCTGGTGGTGAACGCCTTCTTCGTCGGCGCCGAGTTCTCACTCGTGTCCGTGCGCCGCAGCCAGGTCGAACCGCTGGCCGAAGAGGGCGACAAGCGCGCACGCACCGTGCTGTGGGGGCTCGAACACGTCTCGGCGCTGCTGGCCGCCGCGCAGCTCGGGATCACCCTGTGCACCCTGGTACTCGGCATCGTCGCGGAGCCCGCCATCGAGCACCTGCTGGAACCGGTCTTCCACGCGGCGGGTCTGCCGGACGGCGCCGGCCGGACCATCGCGTTCGTGATCGCACTCGTCCTGGCGACGTATCTGCACATGCTGCTCGGTGAGATGGTGCCGAAGAACGTCGCCCTTGCCGAGCCCGCGCGGGCCGCGCTGCTGCTCGGGCCGCCGCTCGTCGGCCTTGCGCGGGCGCTGAAACCGGTGATCTTCACGGTCAACTCCTTCGCCAACGGCCTGCTGCGGCTGCTGCGGGTCGACACGAGGGACGAGGTGGCGGCGGCGTTCTCCGGCGACGAGCTGGGACGCCTTGTCACGGAGACCAGCCACGCCGGGCTGCTCGACGACCGGGCGTCCGAGCGGCTGCACGACGCGCTCGAACTCGGCAGGCGGCCGGTGCGCGACGTGGTGACTCCGCTGGCCCGCGTGGTCACCGCGCGCCTCGGGGTGTCGCCCGACGGGCTCGAACGGCTCTCGGCCGAGTCCGGCTTCTCCCGCTTCCCCGTGGTCGACTCGAACCGGCGCATCCTCGGCTACCTGCACGTCAAGGACGCGCTCGACGCCGTCGACCGCGACCGCCCCTTCGCCGTGGCCGACATGCGGCAGATCGCCCGGGTGCGGGACGCCACCCCGATGGACGACGTGCTCACCGCGATGCGCCGCAGCCGTACCCACCAGGCGGCGGTCCTGGACGAGGACGGCCGCCTCAAGGGACTGGTCACCATGGAGGACGTCCTGCGCGAGCTGGTCGGCAGGCACTCCTGACGACGGCGCGGGCCCGCCCGGTGGGGAGGCTTTCGTGGCCCGGCCCCCGGGCCAGGGGGCCTCCCCGCGGACCGGTCGCAGGCGGCACCGGCGGCCCCCGCGGACCGGGCCAGGGCAGCCTCCGCGGCTTGCTACCGCGCGGTAGGATCGTCCGCGTCATGGAGACGACGGACGAATACACCAGCTTCGCGGCGGTCGGGGACTCCTTCACCGAGGGCATGTCGGATCTGCTGCCCGACGGCTCGTACCGGGGCTGGGCCGATCTCCTCGCGGCCCGCTTCGCCGAGCGGAACCCCGATTTCCGGTACGCGAACCTCGCGGTGCGCGGCAAGCTGATCGGCCAGATCGTCGAGGAGCAGGTCGGCCTCGCGGCGTCGATGACGCCCGACCTGATCACCCTGGTCGGCGGGCTCAACGACGTGCTGCGCCCCACCGTGGACATGGGCCGCGTGCGGGGCCTGCTCGACGAGGCCGTGGAGCGGCTGCGCCCGGCCTGCAAGCAGCTGGTGCTGATGCGCAGCCCCGGCCGCAACGGGCCTGTGATGGAGCGCGTGCGGCCGCGCATGGAGGAGCTGTTCGCGCACATCGACGCGCTGGCGGCCCGGCACGGCGCGCTCGTCGTCGACCTGTACGGCACGCCGGTCCTCGGCGACCAGCGGATGTGGGGCGTGGACCGGCTCCACCCGACCGCCGAAGGGCACCGCCGGATCGCCGAGGCGGTGTGGGAGACCCTGGGCTACGAGGCGCGGCACGACTGGCGCGCCGCGCTGCCTCCGCACGTACCGCCGCGCTGGCTGCTGCGGCGCGGCAGCGACCTGCGGTTCGCCAAGGAGTACCTGTGGCCGTGGATCGTACGGCGCGCGACCGGCCGCTCGTCGGGCGACGGACGGCCGCCCAAGCGCCCCGAACTGCTGCCGTACGAGGCCGGGACCGGGGCAGGACCGGTGCCACAGTAAAATCGTCACTGTGACACTCTCCGCGAAGCCACGCATCCCCAATGTCCTTGCCGGCCGCTACGCCTCCACCGAGCTGGCCGTCGTCTGGTCCCCCGAGCACAAGGTGAGGCTGGAGCGGCAGCTGTGGCTCGCCGTGCTGCGGGCGCAGCGGGACCTCGGCATCGAGGTCCCGGCGTCCGCGGTCGCCGACTACGAGCGCGTCCTCGACCAGGTGGACCTGGCGTCGATCGCCGAGCGCGAGAAGGTCACACGGCACGATGTGAAGGCGCGGATCGAGGAGTTCAACGCCCTCGCGGGGCACGAGCAGATCCACAAGGGCATGACCTCGAGGGACCTCACGGAGAACGTGGAGCAGCTCCAGGTCCGGGTGTCGCTCGAACTGGTCCGGGACCGCACCGTCGCGGTGCTCGCGCGGCTCGGCAGGCTGGCGGCCGAGCACGGGGCGCTGGTGATGGCGGGCCGCTCGCACAACGTCGCCGCGCAGGCCATCACGCTCGGCAAGCGCTTCGCGACCGCCGCGGACGAGCTGCTCGTGGCGTACGGGCGGCTGGAGGACCTGCTCGGCCGGTACCCGCTGCGCGGGATCAAGGGCCCGGTCGGCACCTCGCAGGACATGCTCGATTTGCTGGGCGGCGACGCGGCGGGCCTCGCCGACCTGGAGCGAAGGATCGCCGGACACCTCGGCTTCGCACGGGAGTTCACCTCCGTCGGACAGGTCTACCCGCGCTCCCTCGACTACGACGTCGTCTCGACGCTGGTGCAGCTGGCGGCCGCGCCCTCCTCCCTCGCCAAGACGATCCGGCTGATGGCCGGGCACGAGCTGGTCACCGAGGGGTTCAAGCCGGGCCAGGTCGGCTCGTCGGCGATGCCGCACAAGATGAACACCCGCTCCTGCGAGCGGGTCAACGGCCTGATGGTGATCCTGCGGGGCTACGCGTCCATGACGGGCGAGCTCGCGGGCGACCAGTGGAACGAGGGCGACGTGTCCTGTTCCGTGGTGCGCAGGGTGGCCCTGCCCGACGCGTTCTTCGCGTTCGACGGGCTGCTGGAGACCTTCCTCACGGTGCTCGACGAGTTCGGCGCCTTCCCCGCCGTGGTGGCGCGGGAACTCGACCGCTACCTGCCGTTCCTCGCGACCACGAAGGTCCTGATGGCCGCCGTGCGCGCGGGTGTCGGCCGGGAGGCGGCGCACGAGGTCATCAAGGAGCACGCGGTCGCCTCCGCACTGGCCATGCGCGAACAGGGCGCGGAGCGCAACGAACTCCTCGACCGCCTCGCCGCCGACGACCGCATGCCGCTCGACCGGGCGCGGCTCGACGCCCTGATGGCGGACAAGCTCTCCTTCACCGGCGCCGCCGAAAGCCAGATCGCCGCCGTCGTGGCACGCGTCGAGGAGATCGCGGGGCAGCACCCGGACGCGGCCGGATACACCCCCGGCTCGATCCTCTGACCGCGGTGGCCCGCAAGGAGCGCGCCCCGCGCGTCACCCCCGCCGAACTGGAGGCCGCGCGCGGCCGCCTCGTCCCCGACGTGACGGCGCCCGGCCTGCGGGTGCTGTTCTGCGGCATCAACCCCGGCCTGCTGTCGGCGGCGGTCGGCCACCACTTCGCCCGGCCGGGCAACCGCTTCTGGCCCGTGCTGCACCGCTCGGGCTTCACCCCGCGGCAGCTGCGCCCCGACGAGCAGGACGAGCTGCTCGCGTACGGCCTGGGCGTCACCAACGTCGTGGCGCGGGCGTCCGCCCGCGCCGACGAGCTGACCGACGCCGAGCTGCGCGCGGGCGGCGAGGTTCTGCGCGCCAAGGTCGAGGAGCTGCGGCCGCGGTGGCTCGCGGTCGCCGGGATCACCGCCTACCGGACCGCCTTCGGCGACAAGAGGGCGGCGGTCGGCCGCCAGGGCCGCACCCTCGCGGGCACCGGCATCTGGGTGCTGCCCAACCCCAGTGGGCTCAACGCCCATTGGACGGTCGAGACCATGGCGGAGGAGTTCGCGAGGCTCCGCGTGGCGGCGGACCTGCCCTGACCCGGGCCGGCGCGGGCCCGTCCGCAGGCCGGGCGGGTTCGCGCTGTTCAGGGCGGGTCCGTGCTGGTGACCACCGCGACCAGGACACGCTCCTGGTCGCCGGGCAGCCCCGACACCCCTATCGCTATCCACCGCCCGTCCACCTGCCACAGGTCGACGTCCGGCACACTCCGCCCGAGCAGGCGCCACGGCTCCGGCAGTTCCTCGCCCCCTGCCTCCCGCAGGAGCAGGCTCGCGAGGCCGACGGTCTGCGGCTCCGCCTCCCAGCGCGCGGCCAGTTCGCCGCTGAGCGCGAGCCGCTCGGCCGCCGCCCGCTCCTCGGCCGCATCCCGGTCGGCAACGTCGCCCTCCCACACGGGCGTTCGAAGCAGCTCGGCCCAGTGGTGGACCGGATCGCTGACGACCGCCCCGGTCCGCACCCGCTGCGCGGGAAAGGCCCGGGTACGCAACTCCTCGACGGCGGCGGCACGGTCGGCGGCCGGGGCGCGGAAGGTCATGCCCCCAGTAAACCCGCCCCGGGCGCCGACATGGCCACCCGTCAGGCCTTGGCGCGGCGGAGGCGGACGACGGGGATGTCGCGCTCCGTCTTGGCCTGGTAGTCGGCGTACGGCGGGTAGACGTCGAGCAGGTGGGGCCAGACCCTGGCCTTCTCCTCGGGCGTGAGCGTCTCGGCCGTCGCCTCGAAGCGCTCGGGGCCCACCTGGACCCGCACCTCCGGGTTGGCCTGGAGGTTGAGGTACCACAGCGGGTGCTCGTCCGCGCCGCCCTTGGAGGCCACGATCAGCGGGTCGTCGCCGTCGAGCCCGTAGATCAGGACGGTGCGGCGCCACACACCCGACTTGCGCCCCTTGTAGTCGAGGAGCAGGCAGGGCGAGCCGTTCATGTCGGTGCCCCGGGTGCCGCCGGACTCCGCATACTCCCTGGCCTGGTCGGCCACCCAGTCCGACGGGCTGACCACCACGTCGTCTTGCTGAGCCATCGATGTGCCTCCGTGTCGATCTCAGAAGGGTAGGGCTCCAGCCTCCATCGGCACTCGCCCGGTGCGCAACCAGCGAGTAGCATCCGGCTCACACGCGTACGGGCAGGGAGGGCATCGTGGGGCGGCTGACCGGCGGGGACCCTTCGCTGCTGCGGCGGATCAACTCCGCCGTGGTCCTGCACGCCCTGCGGGGCAGCACCCCGCTCACCCTGACCGACATGAGCAGGATCACCGGTTTGTCCCGGCCGACCGTCGAGGGCGTGGTGGACGGCCTGATGGAGGGCGGCCTCGTGGTCGAGGTGCCGCCCGACGACAACGAGGCACGCAAGCAGGGCCGCCCCGCCCGCCGGTTCCGCTTCCGGGTCGAGGCGGGCCATCTGCTGGGGGTGGAGATCGGCGCCCACCGCGTCTCCGCGCTGATCTCCGCGCTCGACGGCCGCATCATCGGCGCGGGCCGCCGCGAGGTCTCGGAGCAGGCGGACGCCGACGAACGGATCGAGCGGGTGCGGCAGGTGGTCGCGGACGTGCTGCGCCGCACGGGGGTGGCCAGGGGCTCGCTGCGGGCGGTCGGCGTCGGCAGCCCTGGCATCGTGGAGGCCGACGGCACGGTCAGGCTGGGCACGGCTCTGCCGGGCTGGACGGGCCTACCGCTGGGAGAGCGGCTGCGCAGGTCCTTCAAGTGCCCCGTGGTGGTGGAGAACGACGCGAACACGGCGGCCGTGGCCGAGCACTGGAAGGGCGTCGCGGCCGATTCCGACGACGTCGTGTTCGTCCTCGCGGGGCTGAGCCCGGGGGCGGGCGCCCTGATCGGGGGCCGGCTGCACCGGGGGTTCAGTGGCGCCGCGGGCGAGATCGGCGCACTGCACCTGCTGGGGCGGGAGGCGACGCCCGAGGCGCTGCTCTCGACCACGGGCGAGCCGCTGCACCCGCTCGACGAGCACGCGGTGGCGAAGGTCTTCGCCCTGGCCAAGCAGGGCGACGCGCGGGCCCGCGAGGCGATGGAGCGCTTCACCCGGCGCCTGGTGCACGACGTGGCCGCGCTGTCGCTCGCGCTCGACCCGGAGCTGGTGGTGATCGGCGGCTGGGCCGCCGGGCTCGACGGGGTGCTGGAGCCGCTGCGCGGGGAGCTGTCCCGCTTCTGCCTGCGGGCGCCACGGGTCGAGCTGTCGATGCTGGGCGAGGCCGCGGTGGCCACCGGCGCGCTGCGGCTCGCGCTCGACCACGTCGAGGAGGAACTCTTCGCGGTGGAGCGCACGGTGACGGCCCGCCGCTGAGCGACGGGCCACAGGGTCGGGGCCGCAGGGGTCGGGCCGCGAGACCGCCGGCAGCGTGGCGGCCGGTGACGGTACGTCAAGGGCCGGGTCGGGTACGCGGGTTGGCGGCGAATCCTGGGGAGTGTCCGACACACACCGTCGGCCGCCCGAAGGGCGGGGCTGACGGCGTCCGGTGCGTGCTGTCGCACGGCGGAGGACCGGCCGTGTACCGGACGTACCAGGCCGACTCCGACAACGCGGCGAGAGCGCGTGCCAGGCGCCGTCAGCCAGGCGGTATGCGCCAGACACGACCTGGCGCCGCGAACCGGTCGCGGCGTGTCAGGAGGCCGCGCGCGCCGGCTCCTCGCTGATCTCGACCTCGCCGGCGTCCCCGAAGGTCAGCCGGCAGGTGTCCGCGCGGTAGGTGGCGACGGAGACGGCCGCCGTGCGGCCCGCGGCCAGGTAGCGCGTGGTGACCACGAGGACGGGCGCGCCGGGCAGCCGGTCGAGTTCCTTGGCGTCGTCGGCCCGGGCGGAACCCAGCTCGACCGAGCGGTCCTGCCCCTCGATGCCGGAGCGCTGAAGCTCGCGCAGCACGCTCCGGGCGCGGGCGGGGCCCGACGGCGCGTCTATGGCGGAGAGGTCGGGCACCGACGCGTCCGGGACGTACAGCAGTTCGGCGGCGACGCACTGCCCCTGGGTGGAGCGGACGCGGCGGATCGTGTGCACCTCGGCCGAGGCGTCCGCGCCGAGGAGGCGGGCGACCGCGGCCGGCGGGACGGCCGCCGTGCAGTCCAGCGGCTGCCAGGCGTCGTCGGACGCGCCGGGCCCGCCGGCGTGCGTCGTGGAGACGTCGACGCCGAGGCGGGGCGGCGCCACCGTCGTGCCGACGCCGCGGCGGCGCTGGAGGCGGCCCTCCAGCTCCAGTTGCTCAAGTGCCTGCCTCAGCGTGGCCCTGGCGACCCCGAAACGGGCGGCCAGGTCGCGCTCGTTGGGCAGGATCTCCCCGACATGGAACTCGGAGTCGAGGGCTTCGCCGAGCACGTTCCTGAGGTGCCAGTACTTCGGCTCCGGCACTGTCTCCAGCTGCGTGGTCCCCACCCTGCGCCTCCACGATCGCCATCTGCGGCAGGATTCCATGCCCTTGTTTATTAAAGGTTCCTGCACTAAACGCGACGATAGGACTCCCGCCGGACTTGGTCAAGACCAATGCCCGGGGATTGGGAGCGTTCCCAGACCGTCCACGGACGCCGCAGGCCGCACTCGCGCGCCCGCACGGCCGCACGGACCGTCGCACGCCCACGGCCCGGAAGCCGTACAGCACGAGGTGGGCGGGCCTCCCGGGGCCGGCGCGGGGCCACGGCACCATGGTGCGGGCGCCGCGCGATCCGATCACCCACGGTCCCCGCGCTGTTCATGGAGTTGTCATACCGAGGGCGCCCCCGTCTCAGGGACTGGACCGGACACGGACGGCCAGACCCCGGGAAGGGCCCGCCGCAGGCCTCGCGCACCGGCGCGCGCGCCGCCCCACGGGACGTGCCCGCCGGTGCGTTGCCGGGAATTCCCGCCGACCCCTCGTCACTCCGGCGAGCGGAGGGGATACTGTCCGTGGCCGCCTGCCACGCCAGGGGTGCGCAGCCCGCGGAGCCGGAGACGCGGCGGGGCCGGCCGCACCGGAGGCGGGGCGGCCGGCCCCGCCGCGACGCGGGAGCGGAACGGGGACTCTCCGGACGGCGACCCGGGCGAACCGCCCACCGCCCGCCCCGCGTCCCTGAGTTCATCAGCGAGCTGTTCAGGAACGGCCAAAAAATGACGCAAAGCCAATCAAAACCATCCTTAACCCACCAGACATACTCCGTTCGTGATCACGAAACACCTGGCGGCCAGAGTGGTCCCATGAGTGATCCGACGTCCGGCACGAGCGCGCGGGGACCCCACCCATGGCCCCGCCGTATCGCCGAATTCCTGCATCTTTCCAGGACCGACGGCTCACCCGGCACCACAGGGGACGGAACGTCCCTGTGGCGTGTGCGGGCGACCGTGGAGGACAAGCCGGGCAGCCTGGCGCAGCTGTGCGCCGCACTCGCCAAGTGCCGGATCGACATCCTCACGCTCCAGACCCACCCGCTGGCGACCGGAACGGTCGACGAGTTCCTCCTCCGCGCCCCCGCCGCGCTGCACGCCGAGGGCCTCCTGCGGACCGTGCGCAGGGGCGGCGGCGGCGAGGCCTGGGCCGAGCGGGCCGACGCGCACGACCTGGTGGACGCTCCTGCGCGGGCCCTCGCCCTCGCCGCCTGCACGGCCCTCGACCCCGCGGAACTCCCGCTCGCCCTGCGGTCCCTGCTCGGCAGGTGCTCCGTGCGGTCGGTCCCCGCGTACTCCCTGACGGGCGCGCCGTCCACCGAGACGGTGCCCCCGGAGGGCGTGCTCGACGGCACGTCGATGCGGCTGCGGGACGGCACCGGCGGCACGCTGATCGCGGAGCGCCCGTCGCTGCCGTTCACCCCCACCGAATTCGCCAGGGCACGGGCCCTGGTCGCGCTCGACGCGCGCCTCGGACCGCGCGGCGCCCGCTGGCAGGACGCCGCCGTCGTCCTGCCCGCGTCGTCCGGCGGCATCACCCTGCGCAGGGTGGGCGAAGAGGCGCACGCGGCGGCCGTCGCACTGCACGGCCGCTGCTCCGAGGACACGCTCCGGATGCGCTACCACGGCCCGATGGGCGACGCGGACGGCTACCTCGGCCATCTCCTCAGCCCCCGCTTCGGCCGCACCCTCGGCGCGTACACGCCGACCGGCCGGCTGGTCGGGCTCGGCCACCTCCTCTGGGACGGCGAGGAGGCGGAGGCCGCCCTGCTGGTCGAGGACGCCTGGCAGCGGCGGGGCATCGGCTCCGCGTTGCTCACGCGGCTCGCGGTGCTCGCGGTGCGGGACGGCTGCACCGGCCTGTACGCGGTGACGGGCCGGCAGAACAGGGCGATGGTCGCGTCCATGCGGGGGCTCGGGCTCCCCCTCGACTACCAGGTCGAGGACGGCACCGTGGTGATCACCGCCACGCTGGACCCGGAGTCGGTGCGGGCGCTGGCCCCCGAGGGGGACGCCGGATTGTTCGAGGCGGGCCGCCCGGAGCGCTGACCGTACCCGCGCGCCTTCCCGTTTCCCGTGGCGGCCCGTCAGGCCCGCCGCAGCCGCACGGGCGCGCACGCGCACCGGCCGGCCCCGCTGCCGACCGGTGCGCGGCCGCCGGGGCGCGGTGGTGCGGGGTGTCACAGACGGACCCTCGTCGGAGAGGATGTCCGCATGTCAGAGACTCCCGGCAGCGCGCTGCCCCGCCAGGTCGCCGACGCCTACGTCGACGCACTCATCGAACTCGACCCCCTCACCGGCACGTACCTCGGCGTGCGGGAGAGCAACAGCCGACTGCCCGACTTCTCACCCGCCGGGTACGACGCGCGGGCCGAACTCGACCGGGCCACCCTCGCCCGGCTGGACGAGGCCGAGCGGCAGCCGGGCGCGGAAGGCGACGCCGAGCGGCTGTGCGGCAGGCTGCTGCGGGAGCGGCTCACGGCCGGGCTCGCCGTGTACGAGGCCGACGAGCACCTGCGCGCGGTGAGCAACATCCACTCCCCCGCGCACAGCGTCCGCGAGGCGTTCACGCTGACGCCCACCGCGACCGAGGAGGACTGGGAGGCGGTGACCGCCCGGCTGGGGGCCGTGCCCGCCGCGCTCGAAGGCTATCGGGCCTCGCTCGGCCTCGGTCTGGAGCGCGGGCTCACGGGCGGGCCGCGCCCCACCGCGACCTTCGTGGAGCAGCTCACCGAGTGGGCGGGCGAGGGACACGGCTGGTTCGACGAGTTCGCGGCCGGGGCGCCCGAGTCGCTGGGCAAGGAGGCGGCCGTGGCCGCGCAGGCGGCGACCGCCTCGGTGCGGGCGCTGCGGGACTGGATGCGGGACGTGTACGCGCCGGCCGTCGCGGGCGCCCCCGACACCGTGGGCGCCGAGCGGTACGCGCGCTGGTCACGCTACTTCAACGGCACGGACCTGGACCTGTCCGAGGCGTACGCGTACGGCTGGGCCGAGTACCACAGGCTGCTCGGCGAGATGAAGACGGAGGCCGCCAAGATCCTCCCCGGCGCGACGCCGTGGGAGGCGCTGGCCCACCTCGACGTGCACGGCAGGCACATCGAGGGCGTGGCCGAGGTCCGCGAGTGGCTCCAGGGGCTCATGGACGAGGCCGTCGAGGCGCTCGACGGCACGCACTTCGAACTCGCGCCGCGGGTGCGCGCGGTGGAGGCGATGATCGCGCCGCCCGGCGGGGCGGCGGCACCGTACTACACCGCCCCCTCCGAGGACTTCTCCCGGCCTGGCCGCACCTGGCTGCCGACGATGGGCGAGACCCGCTTCCCCGTCTACGACCTGGTCTCGACCTGGTACCACGAGGGGGTGCCGGGCCACCACCTCCAGCTCGCGCAGTGGACCCATGTCGCGAGCCGGCTCTCCCGCTACCAGGCGACCGTCGGCACGGTGAGCGCCAACGTCGAGGGCTGGGCGCTGTACGCGGAGCGGCTCATGGACGAGCTGGGGTTCCTGCCGGACGCCGAGCGCAGGATCGGCTACCTGGACGCGCAGATGATGCGCGCCTGCCGGGTCATCGTCGACATCGGCATGCACCTGGAGCTGGAGATCCCCGCCGAGTCGCCGTTCCATCCGGGCGAGCGGTGGACGCCCGCGCTCGCGCAGGAGTTCTTCGGCATGCACAGCGGACGGCCCGCGGACTTCGTGGAGAGCGAACTGGTCCGCTACCTCTCGATGCCGGGGCAGGCCATCGGCTACAAGCTCGGCGAACGGGCCTGGCTGCTCGGCCGGGAGAAGGCCAGGGAGCGGCATGGCGACGCCTTCGACCTCAAGGCCTGGCACATGGCGGCGCTCTCCCAGGGCTCGCTCGGCCTCGACGACCTGGTCGACGTACTGTCGCGGCTCTGACGCACGCGCCCGCCCCGGGCACCCGCTGGGCGGCGGGGGCGGGTGCCCGGGGCCCGCCGGGGCTCAGTCGAGGGGAGCCGTGCGCAGCCGTACGGTCGAGCCCTGCCGGCCCTTCACCACTTCGAGCTGGGCCGGGATGCGGCGGCGCAGGTCCGCGACATGGCTGACGATGCCGACGCTGCGGTCGCGGTCGCGCAGCCCGTCGAGCACGTCGAGCACCTCGTCGAGGGTCTGGTCGTCGAGGGTGCCGAACCCCTCGTCGATGAAGAGGGTGTCGAGCCGCACGCCGCCCGCCTCGTCGCTCACCACGTCCGCGAGGCCGAGGGCGAGCGCCAGGGACACGAAGAACGTCTCGCCGCCGGAGAGCGTGGCGGTGTCACGCGCGCTGCCCGTCCACGCGTCCACGACTTCGAGGCCGAGGCCCGAGCGGCGCTGGCCGACCCGGGCATCCGTGTGCACCAGCGCGTACCGTCCGGACGACATGTGCTGGAGGCGTGCGGTGGCCGCGGCCGCGACCTGTTCGAGCCGCGCCGCCAGTACGTACGACTCCAGGCGCATCCGCCGTTCGTTCTGTGCCGACGTGCCGGCGGTCAGCGCGGCGAGCCCCGCGACCCGGTCGTACGCGGCGCGCAGCGGGCCGAGGGAGCGGGCCTCGGCGTCGGCGAGGGCGGACAGGCCGGCGAGCGCGGTGACGCGTTCACCTGCCGCGGCGAGCGCGGTGGTCGCCGCCCGCAGCGCGTCCTCCGCCGCCTCGTGCGCGGCGCGTGCGGCGGCGGTCTCCGCGGGCGGGCGGGCCGCCGCGCCGTCCGCGCGGTGCTCGGCGAGGTGCTCGGCGACGACGGCGGCCTCCCGCTGCCAGGCGTCGATGCGCTGCTGGAGGTCGCGGCGCGCCGGCGGGTCGAGCAACGCGGCCGCCGCGGCCGCCGGGGTGTCGAAGCCGTCGCGGAACGCGGCGTCAGCCAGGCGGGCGGCGGCGTCCTTGAGCCGGCTCGCCGCGCTGTCGGCGGCGCGTACGGCGTCGGCCGCCGCGGCGAGCAGGGCGGCCCGCCCCTCCAGGTCCGCGGCGCGCTGGGCCACGGTGGAGGACGCGCCGCGGGCGCGCGACAACTCAGCCGCGAGGTTGGCCTGTTCGCGGTCGAGGGCCTCGCGCTGCGAGGTGCGGGACGCGACGGCGCGCTCGGCCTGCCGCTTGGCGTCCTGCCGGTCCCTGTACTCGCGCTCGGCCCGGTCGAGCGCCTCCTTGGCCGGGTGGGCGCGGGCGGCTGCCGCGCGTGCCGCCTCGTGCTCGCGGGTGAGCCGTTCGAGCTCGTCCGCGAGGTCGGCCACGGGTGCCTCCCCCGCTTCCGCGGCGGCCACCGCGTGCGCCTCGCGGACGCGGGTGCAGGCGTCGTCGGCGGTGCGGCGCGCCTCCTCGGCGCGCCGGTGGGCGGCCTGCGCCGCGTCCTCCACGGCCGGGTCGACGTGGCCCGCCGCGGGCCTCGCGGGGGCCGGGTGCTCGGTGGCGCCGCAGACCGCGCAGGGGGCGCCGGGCCGCAGGGCGGCGGCGAGTTCGGCCGCCATGCCCCGGAGCCTGCGCTCGCGCAGGTCGAGCCAGGTCTCATGGGCGGTGGCCGCCGCGCGGGCCGCGGCGAGGGCGCGGGTCTCGGCCTCCGCTGCCTCGCGCGCCGACGCGTCCCGGGCGCGGGCCGCCGCGAGCCTGCGCCGGGCTGGCTCCCGCAGCCCGGCGAGGCGCTCGGCCCTGGTGGCCGCCGCTTGGGCCTCCTCGATCGCCTCGCGCAGCCTGGCCTGCCGCTCCTCCCAGCCCTCCAGCCAGCTCCCGGCTTCCCTTACGGCCTCCTCGTCGGCGTTCAACTGGCGTTTTAGCTCGGCGCGTTCACTGCTGATCTCGGCCTCGCGCGCCTCAGCGGCGCGCGCGGACGCGAGGGCTCCGAGCTCCTCCCTGACGGTGCGCTCCGCCGCGGTGAGCGCCTCGGCACCGGCGTCCGCGAGGTCGGCGGGCAGGGGGCGGCGGGCCGCGGCGCAGGCGTCCGCGGCCCCGCGGTCCTGCCGGGCGGCCGTGTCCCGCAGCGCGAGGGCCTCCTGGACGCGCTCGGCCCTGCGGTCGGCGTCGAGCAGCGCCTGCGCCAGGTCGCGGTCGGCGCGGCCCTCCCCGACTGCGTCGGCGCGCTTGCGGGTCTCCGCGAACCGCTGTTGCAGTCTGGCCAGTTCGGTCTCGGCGTCCAGCGCGTCGCGGGCGGTCCGCTGTCTGCGGGCGGCCTCGGTGAGCGCGCGCTCCGCGATGTCGCGGCGCTCGGCCGCGACGGTGCGGGCGACGGCCGCCCAGATGAGCACGGCCGTCGCGAGCCCCGGATCGCCGGGCCGCAGCTCCGGCAGGGGCGGGGCGCCTTCGGGGCCCGCGGCCTGCGCGATGCGCTGCGCCGTCGCGTACAGTCGCTCGTCGCCCGCGCGCACCCGCGCCTCCGCGCCGCGGCGCAGCTCGGCGAGGCGCTCCTCGACCGCGGCGAACCTGCGCGTGTCGAACAGCCGGCCGAGCAGTCGTGCTCGCTGCTCCGCGTCGGCCTGGAGGAACTGGGCGAAGTCGCCCTGCGGTAGGAGAACGACCTGGCAGAACTGCTCGCGGCTCATCCCGAGCAGTTCGGTGATCTCCTTGCCGACCTCCTGGTGCGTGCGGCTCAGGGCGCGCCAGGCGCCCGTCCGCGCGTCGTACTCGCGCAGCGCGCTCGCGGCCTTGACGGTGGTGAAGCCGGCGCGGCCCTTCTTCGGGCGCTGCTGGGCGGGGCTGCGGGTGACTTCGAGGCGGCGGCCCGCGACGGTGAGGTCGAGGGTGACCTCGGTGAGGGTGCCGGGGTCCGCGTGGTCGCTGCGCAGGACGACGCCCGGCTTCTGCCGGGCGCCCGGCACCCCGCCGTAGAGGGCGAAGCAGACCGCGTCGAGTACGGAGGTCTTGCCCGCGCCGGTCTGGCCGCGCAGCAGGAAGAGGCCCGCGCGGGAGAGGGCGTCGAAGTCGATCTCCTGGGTGGCGGCGAAGGGGCCGAAGGCGCTGACGGTGAGGCGGTGGAGTCTCACAGCGCCACCTCGCGTACCGCCCCGTCGACCCGTACGTCCTCGAACGCGTCCCGCAGCACGGCGCGTTCGGCCTCGTCGGCGCCAGATCCTGGGCGCACGTGGGCGACGAAGTCCTCGGCGATCTGCTGGTCGGTGCGGCCGCGCAGGCGCCGGGCGTAGGAGGCGGCGCCGGTCTCCTCGGCGCGTTCGGGCTCGAAGACCAGGCTGAGCGTGTGCGGGAACCGTGCGGCGAGGCGTGCCATGGGCTCCTTCGGGCGTGCCGCGTCGGTGAGGGTGGCCTCGACCCAGGCGTCCTCGTGCGGGGTGAGGGCCGGGTCGGCGAGCAGGTCCTCCAGGGTGCCTCTGATCCGCGCGAGTCGCCTCGGGACGGGGCAGTCGAGGCGCTCGGCCTCGACTGCCCCCTCGGGGCCGAGGTCGACGAGCCAGGTGGACTTGCGCTGGCGGGCCTCGGAGAACGAGTAGGCGAGCGGCGAACCCGAGTAGCGGACGCGGTCGGTGAGGCGCTGGGCGCCGTGCAGGTGCCCGAGCGCCACGTAGTCGACGCCGTCGAAGACCGCGGCGGGCACGGACGCCACACCGCCGACGGCGATGTCGCGCTCGCTGTCGCTGGGCGTCCCTCCCGTGACGAAGGCGTGTGCGAGCACCACGGACCTGGTGCCGGCCGGCCGGGCGGCGAGGTCCGCGCGCACCCGGTCCATCGCGGCGCCGAGCACCGCCTCGTGCCGCGCGGCGGCGACCTTGAAGTCGTCGCGCACCAGGGAGGGTTCGAGATAGGGCAGCCCGTAGCAGGCGACCTCGCCGTGCGCGTCGGACAGCAGCACGGGGGTGCCGCAGGCCGCCGGGTCGGTGCGCAGGTGGATGCCGGCGCGCCCGATGAGCCCCGCGCCGACGCCGAGCCTGCGGGCCGAGTCGTGGTTCCCGGAGATCATCACGGTGGGCACCCCGGCGTCCGCGAGCCAGTGCAGGGCGCGGTCGAACAACTCGACGGCCGCGAGCGGCGGTACGGCCCTGTCGTACACGTCGCCCGCGACCAGTACCGCGTCCACGGCGTGCTCGCGGGCCGCAGCCACCAGGTGGTCGAGGAAGGCGGCCTGGGCGTCGAGGAGGCTCACCCGGTGGAACGACCGCCCCAGGTGCCAGTCCGACGTGTGCAGGAATCTCATGATCCCTGAGCGTATCCGCGGGGTGCGACAGCATGTGCGGGGTCCCGGGGGAAGACGGCCGCCACGGGCGCCGGAAGGGGCTCTCCGCGCCCCGGGCGCCGCGGTACGCCCCGCCCGCCCCGCGTCGCCCGCCCCGCGTCACGCGTCGCCGTAGGCCTCGCCGCCGAGTTCGAGGCGGGCGGTGCCCGCGGTGGCGTCGGCGAGCCAGCCGCGGAAGGCGGCCACGTCGGCGTCGGGGAGGGTGAGGTCGATGGCGACCGCCTCGGTGTACCGGACGCCGAGCACGGTGCGCCCGGTGGTGCGCAGGTCGTTCTCCAGCCGTCCGGCGCGCTGGTGGCCGACGGTGACGGTGGCGAGCCGCAGGCGCTTCCTCGTCCGGGTGCCGACCGCGTCGAGCGCCTCGCCGACCACGCCGCCGTAGGCCCGGATCAAGCCGCCGGCGCCGAGCTTCACCCCGCCGAAGTAACGGGTGACGACGGCGGCGGTGTAGCGCACCTCACGGCGCAGCAGCATCTGGAGCATCGGCGCTCCGGCGGTGCCGCCGGGTTCGCCGTCGTCGCTCGCCCGCTGGACGGAGGCGTCGGCGCCGATGACGTACGCGTAGCAGTTGTGGTGGGCCGCGGGGTGCTCGGCGCGGACGCGGGCGACGAACTCCTGGGCCTCGCGCTCGGTGGCGCAGGGCGCGAGGGCGCACAGGAAGCGTGACCTGTTGATCTCGGTCTCGTGGACGCCTGCGCGTGCGACGGTCAGGTACTGCTCGGGCATCACCCCACCCTATGCGGGGGCGCCCGGCGGGCCGGGGGCGGGAATGCCGGGGCCGGGCGGGTCCGTTGCCGCAGCATGGAAGCAGACGCGGACGACTCCCCAGCCGGTTCCACCCGCTCCACCGGGTACGCGGACGACGCGACGGTCCGCAGGATCCTGACCGGCACGGGCGACACGTGGGCCGTGGTGGGCCTCTCGGGCAACCGGGCGCGGGCCGCGTACGGCGTGGCCGCGGTGCTCAGGCGGTTCGGCAAGCGCGTGGTGCCGGTGCACCCGCGGGCGGAGGCGGTGCTCGGCGAGCCGGGGTACGCCTCGCTCGACGCGGTGCCCTTCGCCGTGGACGTGGTGGACGTGTTCGTCAACAGCCGGCTTGCGGGCGCGGTCGCGGACGAGGCGGTCGCGAAGGGCGCCAGGGCGGTCTGGTTCCAGCTGGGCGTGGTGGACGAGGCGGCGTACGCCCGTACCAGGGCTGCGGGCCTCGACATGGTGATGGACCGGTGCCCCGCCATCGAGATCCCCCGGCTCGGCTGAGGCCGCGCGCCGTGGCCCCGCGGCGGGCCTCAGCGCAGCGCGGGGACGGACACGGACATCATCAGCTCCACCCGTTCCGCGCCGTCGTTGCGGTAGCCGTGCGGGACGTTCGCCTCGAAGGCGGCGGAACTGCCCGCGGGCACGGTGTGGTCCGTGCCGTCGACGACGAGGGTGAGCACGCCGGCCGTGACGTGGAGGAGCTCCGTGGTGGCGGGCGGGTGCGCTTCCGAGGTGCTCTCGTCGCCGGGCATCAGGGTCCAGGACCACAGTTCGCGCGGGCCCTCGCCCTCGCCGCCGACGAGCAGGGTGGCCTGGCTGCCTGCGGGGGTGGACCACATGCGGACGGCCTGGTCGCGGGGGACGACGCGGACCTGCGGGCCGTGTTCGAAGTCGAGCAGGGTGGCGATGCTGACGCCGAGCGCGTCGGCGAGCTTGACGGTGGTGCCGACGCTGGGGTTGGTGCGCGCCTGCTCGATCTGGATGATCATGCCGCGGCTGACGGACGCGCGCTCGGCGAGGGCGTCGAGGGTGAGCCCCCGGTCGGCGCGCCAGTGTTTGAGGTTGCGGGCGAGCGCCTGGGTGAGCTGGTCGAGGTCCACGACGAGTTGGTCCAATACATTCGACTAGACAGGACAGGAGACTGCACTATGGTGGACGGCGTCCAGCCGGTCGTCCGCAGTGCACCTCATCGTGCACCACACTGTACTTCGAGGCACGATGAGTGTTCTGTTCGCCCTGGCCACCAGCCTGCTCATCGGCTTCGCCGACTTCGGCGGCGGGCTCCTCGCCCGCCGCATCCCCGCGCTCACGGTCGTCGTCGCCTCCCAGGCGGTCACGGTCGTCGTACTCGGCGCGGTCGTCGCGGCCACCGGCGCCTGGACGGCGGCCGACGCCCGCCTCTGGTACGCGGTCGCGGCCGGCGCGATCGGGCCCGCCGCCATGCTCTGCTTCTACCGGGCCCTCGCGCTCGGCCCGATGGGCGTGGTCTCCCCGCTCGGCTCGGTGGGTGTCGCCGTGCCGGTCGCGGTCGGCATCGCGGTCGGCGAGCGCCCGGGGCTCGTCCAGCTCGCGGGGGCCGGCGTCGCCGTCGCGGGCGTCGTCCTCGCGGGCGGCCCCGAGCTGCGGGGCACGCCGGTGCGGCGCGGCGTCCTGGCGCTCACCCTTCTCGCGGCACTGGGCTTCGGGGCGGTGATGGCGCTGATCTCTCAGGCGTCGTCCACGGTGCCGGGGCTGTTCCTCGCGCTGTGCACGCAGCGCCTCACGAACGTGGCGGTCGGCGGCGGCGCACTGTGGGCGGCGAGCCGCCGGGGCGCCGCCGTCCTGCCCGCAGGGCCGGAGGGCGCGGGAGCGCGGCGGGTCCTCCTCGCGGCACTGCCCGCGCTCGCCGTCGTCGGACTCGCGGACGTCGCGGCCAACGGCACGTACAGCGTCGCGGCCCACAGCGGCCCCGTCACCGTCGCCGCCGTGCTCGCCTCCCTCTATCCGGTCGTCACCGCGCTGACGGCGCGCGGCGTCCTCGGCGAGCGGCTGCGCACGGTGCAGGCCGCGGGCGCGGGGCTCGCGCTGGCCGGCGCCCTGCTGCTCGCGGTGCCCTGACGGGTGCTCAGCCCCCGGTGCCGCGCGCGGGCGGCCGGCCCTCCTCCGGCGCGCCGCCCCGGACCGGTACGGGCGGCGGCGTACGCAGCGGCGGCTGCCAGCCGCCCGCGGGGTCGTAGCTGCGGACGACCCGGGCCGGGGCGCCCGCGACCACGGCGTGGTCGGGCACGTCGCCCCGTACGACCGAGCCCGCCGCGACCACCACGTTCCTGCCGAGCACCGCGCCCGGCAGGATCACCGCTCCGGTCCCGAGCCAGCAGCCGGAGCCTATGGCGACCGGCGCGATGCGCGGCCACTGCTTGCCCACGGGGGTGGCGGGGTCGTCGTAGCTGTGGTTGGTGGTCGTGATGTAGACGTACGGCCCGCAGTACGTGTCGCTGCCGATGGTCACCCGGGTGTCGGCGATGACATGGCTGCCGCGGCCCAGCACCACGCCGTCGCCGATCGTGACATACGGGTCGGGGCCGAGGTCGAGGCCGGGCACGAGCCCCGCCGTCAGCGTGACCTGCTCCCCCACCACGCAGTAGTCGCCCAGCTCGATCCACCGCTCGCCGAACACCGTCCCCTGCGGAAAGGCCAGCCTGGTGCCCTCGCCGATCCGCCGGAACCGCAGCCGCCCCGGGTGTCCGGCGGTGACGGCGCCCGCCTCCTGGACCCAGCGCCAGCCCCGGTGCACCGCACGCGTCGCCGCGCGGCGCCCCAGGGCGGTCAGCGCCGCGTACACGTTCTCGCTTTTCCGCACAGGCACACGGTAGAGGAGCGGGCGCACCCGGCCGGCGGCGCGCCCAGGACCCGGACCTGTATCACGCGCCCCGTCCGCCGCGCACACGTTCCCGTACGAACTCCCCCCGACGTGTGGCCCCGGCGCATTCCCGGCGTACAGGGCCGATCGCCCGTGGTTGCATGACCGCCACATCCGAGCGCACCCAACCCCGAGGGATCGCGGAATGTCAGTGCCTGTCGTACCCAGACCGCGCCGTCGGCACCCGGCCCGGTCGTCACTCGCCCCCCTGGGGCTGCTCGCGGCGGTCGCCGTCGCGGCGGGCG